>JAFDAS010000016.1 GCA_019313695.1 Deltaproteobacteria bacterium | reverse complement strand
TGGCTGGTGTTTATCTGCCTGACACTCTTTCTGATTCTGAGAATACTCACCTCCCACGACAAGGAAAAGGCATGATAAGGATAAGGAATCTCAACATCCATCTCAAAGAGTTCAATCTGTTCGATATCAATCTGGACATAGGAACAAATGAGTTTTTCATACTGATGGGACCGACAGGCGCCGGTAAAACGGTTCTCCTCGAGGCAATAGCCGGGCTTATCCCGGTAAAGAGCGGGAGCATCCATATCGGCGATAAAAACGTTACAGGACTCGTCCCTGAGAAACGCGGGGTAAGCATAGTATATCAGGACTACTCACTCTTCCCTCACCTGACCGTCCGTGAAAATATAACCTATGGATTGCATTTTCATAAAATCAGCAAGAATCGATCCGATAAAACATTCGACCGCCTGGTGGAAAATCTGAATCTCTCCTATATTCTGGATCGCATTCCGCTAAATCTGAGCGGCGGGGAACTCCAACGAGTCGCCATGGCAAGGGCACTGATGGTGAACCCGGAAATTCTACTCCTCGACGAACCCCTTTCGGCCCTGGACCCCGGTTTCAGAGAGGAAATCAGAGCGGGGCTCAAGAAACTGCACAGAGATTCCAATGTTACTTTTCTCATGGTTACACACGATTTCGCGGAAGCGCTTTCACTGTCAGACCGGGCGGCAGTGATGAACGATGGAAAAATAATACAGACCGGCAGCATGAAAGATATATTCAAACGCCCGGATTCCACCTTTGTGGCTGATTTTGTCGGAATGAAGAATCTCTTCGCAGCGCAGTTTCGCGAGACAAAGGCGCTGACAGGAACCCTGGAAATCGAATTGGGCGCAAAACCTGTGAACGGCCATGGGTACATAGCCATCAGGCCCGAAGACATCGTACTCAGCCGGGGGGAATTAACCTCGAGCATGAGAAACTCTTTCGCGGGAAATATAACCGAAATATCCGATCATGGATTATACTACGAAGCAGGCATTATGGTGAAAGACATCACATTCAAGTCCCTGATTACAAAGGGCGCCCTGCTTGACCTACAACTCGCGGAAGGAACCCGTATATTCGTCTCCTTCAAGTCAACCGCCATTCACACATTTTAGTCCTGCCCACAACATAGTTTCCACATTGACCACCGAAACTAAAAAGATTATACGTAGAAAAAATGTTGGAGATTCCGCAAATCAAGTGTTAACGTAAGTTCCCGAACCCACAGAAGCGCCTGCACATTACAAAGGAGAAGATGTATGAAAATCACAATCATCTACGATAATGAAACATCCAGAGAAGATCTCAAAGCCGACTGGGGTTTTGCCTGTCTCGTGGAGGCAGATGGAAAAAACATCCTTTTTGATACCGGCGCGAAGGGTACCATCCTCCTTGACAACATGAAAAAACTGGGCATAGAGCCTTCGTCGGTAAGCGATGTGTTTATTTCTCATGCCCACTGGGACCACACGGGAGGGCTGGTAGATTTTCTCAAAGAAAACAGTAATGTCAGGCTATACATCCCTTCATCGTACAGCATCCCATCCGACTCGGCCAGGGAGGTCATCGTGGTGAAAGAACCAATAAAGATCTGCGAAGGAGTCTTCTCAACGGGAGGGCTTCAAGGGTCTGAACAAGTACCCTACGGTGACGAGATTGAACAATCACTTGTCGTCAGCACGGACAGGGGGCAGGTTGTGATATCCGGTTGTTCTCACCCGGGTGTAAAGAATATACTGGAAGCAGCTTCCACCTATGGAAAAATCCATGCTCTCATAGGGGGTCTGCACGACTTTAACGAATTTAAACTGCTGGAGGGAATGCCAGTGATATGCGCCACTCACTGCACAAAATTCAAGAAGGAAATCGAATCCCTGTATCCGGATGAATATATTGAGGGCGGAGCGGGACGGATAATCAACATATAGAGAGTTCGGAGGTCAGGAATTGGGAATTGAGGTAGCTACGAAACCATACAGCGCAAATCACATGATGGAAAAATCATCTGGAATACACAGGGAGGTAATTAAGTGGGATTTTTGAAGATATTTTCGGGTAAAACCCCCGAAGAATATGAACAAAAGGGGGACAGTTTCTTCGAGATTATGGAATACGGGGCGGCCAGGCTGGAATATGAAACCGCTCTGGACAAGATGAAAAAGAGGTGTCCGGAAGATACGAACCTTGAAAATCGCCTCCGGGAAAAAATGATCAGAAGCAGTGAAGCACTGGCCCTGCAGCACAAACAGAATGGGGAATTGCTGAGAGACTCCGGAGACCGTGAAGGCGCGTCAGAACTATTCCACCTTGCGCTGGAACTGACGGAAGATCCTGAGCTTGTTGCCGGACTCGAACAATTGCTCGGTAAGACTCAGAACGATATCGCAGGGGATAATATGGAAGGCCCCTGGTTTCACACCACGGAGAATAAGACTGAAGACCGGGAATGGCACACACAGGAGGGCGAATACTTTACCGCTCTGTGCGGCGCTCTGCCTGATAAGGTGAAGGAGGCCTACCGGGGTTATGGAAACACATTCATAACAGGATATGTGGCTCTGAACCGGGGTGAATATGAACTGGCGGCAACAAAATTATCGCAGGCGCTGGAAGAAAACCAGCCGGACAGCCTGATCCCTCTTGAACTGGCCACCGCATACCTGAATCTGAAAAGATACGAAGATGCCCTCCTGCTTCTTGAACAATTTATCAAAAACCATCCTGATTCCATACATGGATACCAGGTCTTATGCGATACCCTGTGGGCGATAGAAAAGTTCGATGAAGCCGATGACCTGCTCTTCTCCTGCCAGGGAGAACTGGCGGATTCAGCGCCTATCCTGCATCTCAGAGGGGAATCGCTGTACCGGTCCGGAAGGTACAAGGGCGCGGAGTCTTTCTACTTGGAGCTCCTCCAGTCTCATGGCTGGGATGAACACACAGCCCTGTCACTGGCGGCAACATATGAAGCGCTCGGGAAAAACGGCGAGGCCCTTGAACTGTACAGCGAGATAATGGGAAAATGCAGCGGCTGCGGCGCGAGGATTGACCCTTTCGTCAAACAAAAATACGCGGATATCTCAACAGAACTTGGAGATCATTCAGCAAAGATACTGGAGATATATCTCTCGCTGATTGAGGAAGATCCGGCAGGGAGGGAAAGCCATTTCAGAAAGGTGGAACAGATTTACACCGCCACGGGAAACGAGAGAGAAGCCAGACGGTACCGGTCGTTCGCCGATAGCTTGGGCGGCCAGTCTATCGATTGACAGCCTCACAGTTGAAAAGAACAATAGAAATCGAACGGGGGAAATGAGGGTCCGGTAAGATGAAAATAAAACTCCTGCTGATAGACGCCCTAAACCTTATTCGCCGGGTGTATGCCGCCCAACCTGGAGATGACGGACCGAATCGCGTGGATGATGCCCTGAAAACAAGCGTCCACTCCCTCCAGCGCGCCCTGCGCGAATGCCGGCCAACCCACGCAATTTGTGTCTTTGACGGACACGAACCGAGCTGGCGCCATAGTCTGTATCCGGAATACAAGGCCGGGCGTACCCCCATGCCCGAGGTATTGGATTCCAACATGAACCGGTTCATGGACGCATTTTCTGAAGCAGGCGCCCGCTCTGTGTGTTTTCCCGCACTGGAAGCGGACGATGTTATAGCCACATTGGCCGGCAAGGTGGCATCACGAAGTGGAAATGTCGTCATACTTTCTACCGACAGATTGTTCCTGCAGCTTGTCTCGGATCTGGTAGTGGCGCGTGATCATTTTCAAAGGGTTGACATGGACCGGACACACGTACAGGAGAAGCTGCACGTACGGCCCGACCAAGTGGTAGATCTGTTCGCGCTGGCGGGATACGCCACCAACAACATACCCGGCGTCCCCACCGTAGGGATAAAAACGGCCGCCAAACTGCTCGGCGATCTGGAAACGCTGGACACCATCCTGTCGGTCGCCCACACCATCAAAGGCAAACTGGGTGAAACGCTGTACAGACACGCCGAGGAGGCACGCCTGTCACAATCTCTGGTCCGTCTGAAAGATACCCTGGAACTGGGACTGAACCTGAAATCATTTCGATATACGAGTCAATGAAATCACCAGTCAGCGCAGTAATTTTTAAAAATTTCAGCAAAATGTTTTGACACAAACAAAAAATCATGCAAGAAACAGGTGTCGATTTAGTTCACAATCCGATAGTAAATTATCTGGTAAAATTTGTCCTGCGAGAAACACCATGGATAGAAAGCACAAACAACTCATGGAAGAAAATATCAAAGTGGCCTTCTGGGGTGTACGTGGAACTCTGCCGGTGCCGGGGCGAAAGACGGTGAGGTACGGAGGAAACACATCCTGTGTAAGCATTGAATTCCCAAAAGATAATTTTTTCATCTTCGATGCCGGGACCGGAATTAAAGAACTGTCAAATTACCTCATATCTGAAAACCGTGCACCCATAAAAGCCACTATATTTATATCGCATCCTCACTGGGACCATATAAACGGCATCCCTTTCTTCGCGCCTCTGTATGCAAATGGAAACAAGTTTGAGATCTGTGGCCCGTCTAATGGAGACATGTCCATGCGGGGATTGATATCAGGGCAAATGGACGGCGTATATTTCCCCATAAATATAAAGGAATTCGGTGCGACAGTCTCCTTCCACAATCTGGAGGAAGAAAGGTTCGCTATAGACACAGTAGAGATACAGACAATGTTTCTGAATCACCCGGGTCAGTGCCTCGGTTACCGCCTGAATTACAGGAACAGGTCAATCTGTTATGTCACGGACAATGAAATTTACCCGGAATCCAACCGTCTCTACAGCGAGAGCTATGTAAACAAGCTGGCAGACTTTATCGCAAATACCGATGTATTGATAACCGACTGTACGTACACGGATGAGGAATATGAAGAGAAAATCGGATGGGGACATTCATCCGTAAGCCAGGTGGTGGAGCTGGCCGACAGAGCCAAGGTAAAAAATCTGTATCTGTTTCACCATGACCCTGATCAGACGGACGATGACATAGACAACAAACTGAAGATGGCACAGGCCATATTAGAAAGAAAAGGCTCCTCTACAGTATGCAATGCACCGAAAGAGGGAGAATCTTTCGACGTATAGGGAAAAAGAATGAGGAACCATGCACCTCCGCAGGGTGAGGAAGCCATAAAGTTCAGCCTCCGGTTCTGGATAGGAATAATACTCCTGACAACCAATCAGCCCCTTGGCTGGGCGGCTATGCTGGCATGTAATGCCATAGCCATAAACAAACAGAGCATATTCTTTACCTATCTCGGGTTTGCGCTCTACGCCCTGAGCTGGGGAATGTTGGGATTGGGAGTATTGCTGGCAGGTCCGGAAGGGATCCGTTATTCCCGCCTTCTGTTGAAGAAGGCATGGCAATGTTTTATTCGTCTTTTTAAAATACGACAGCGGTAAAGAGACGGTCGGGAAACTTCCCGGCTGTATGATAGTATGCTGCCTCCAACTCCACGAAACCTTTGAATTCTGTCATTTCGAGAAGCATAAGCGACGAGCTATAGTCCCCTTCAGGGGAAAATCTTAATCTTTACTGAAGCCTGTTGAAAATAAGCTTTCTCTCTTCGATCGAAACAAGGATTTCTCCCTGTGGTCCAAATGACAAATAATGATAGTTATTCAAACCTCTCTCTATGGTTTTCTGCCGGATTTCCAAATCCCGGCAGCTTTTCACCATTGATTTCTCGTGATATTCCGCATTTATGAACTGTTACTTATTTTTATACAGTTTCCTAATCCGCCTGCCTTCTGAGGAAGGCCGGTGTTTCAAAATCCGGGTTGTCATCATCATTTATCATTCCCATTCTGATAACAACAGGTTTCTCTCCCGTCTTCTCCTCCCGGTTTCTTTTAAAAGCAGGGATTGAAAGGTCGTCCCTTTTTCTGTCGTTTAATCTCGGTATCTTGGAAATTTCAGGAATCCTTTCATCTTCCCTGCCATTTGAATCGAACCCTGTTGCAATGACGGTAATACGTACCTCGTCTCCCATATTGTCATCGACAACCGTTCCGAATATGATATTTGCGTCTTCGTGGGCCTCGGCCTGTATCAGAGATGACGCCTCATTTACCTCAAAAAGTGTTATCTCGGGTCCGCCTGTTATATTGAGGAGTATACCCCGGGCCCCCTGAATTGAGTTATCTTCCAGCAAGGGAGAGGAAATCGCCTTCTGCGCGGCTTCAACGGCCCTGTTATCACCTCTGGCCACACCGGTACCCATAAGAGCCAGTCCCATCTCGGACATGATATTCTTGACATCAGCGAAATCAAGATTGATCAGACCGGGAACCATAATAAGGTCGGAAATCCCCTTAACTCCGTTGTAGAGAATATCGTCAGCCTTTTTGAAGGCATCCGGCAAAGACATGTTTCTCCCACTGATACTCAGAAGCCTCTGATTCGGGACCACAATAAGCGTGTCAACAACCTTTTTAAGTTCGGCCAGGCCCTCTTCCGCCTGCCGCCCCCGTTTTTTCCCCTCAAACTGAAACGGTTTGGTGACTACCGCGACAGTAAGTGCGCCCAGCTCTTTCGCAATTTCCGCCACAATCGGCGCGCCACCGGTTCCGGTACCTCCACCAAGACCCGCCGTCACGAAAACCATATCAGCTCCATCCAGAACCTCCCTCAACCTGTCCTGGGATTCAACAGCCGCCTTCTCACCTATTTCAGGGTCCGACCCGGCGCCAAGGCCTTTTGTAACCTCTGCGCCTAATTGTACCTTTATCAGAGCTTTTGACGTCACCATGGCCTGGGAATCTGTGTTTGCCACAATAAAATCCACACCTTTGAGATTATAGGTCATCATCATGTTAACGGCATTCCCTCCGCCACCTCCGATACCTATAACCTTGATCTTTGCGGTGTTGCTTTTAGCGCCACCTTTTACCAGTTCAAACATATCCACGCCCTCCTTCCTCTTAAAAAAAATCGTTAAACCATCTTTCCATTCTCTTTATTATCCCGCTTAATATATTCTTTTCACTTCTCTTCATGGTATATCCAGATCGATTTTTACTTCCACGAACGACTAATCCCACTGCTGTCGCGTACATCGGGTTATTAATTATATCTGTAATGCCTCCAACACCCACAGGAAATCCCTTTCTTACCGGTGTATTGAATATCTGCTCCGCCAGTTCCACTATCCCTTCAAGGGTAGCTGTCCCCCCCGTGAGTACAACACCTGCAGCCAGCAGATCATCATAACCCGATTTGACAATTTCCCTCTGCACAAGACTGAGAATCTCTTCCACGCGTGGTTCAATGATCTCCCCCAGCACCTGCCTTGAAATATTTCTCGGACTTCTCCCGCCCACACTTGGAACCTCTATGATTTCATTCGGGGGTATCAGTGGAGCATATGCGCAGCCATACCTTATCTTTATCTTTTCAGCTTCCAGCACCGGAGTCCGCAGTCCCACAGATATATCACTGGTAATATAATTACCCCCAAGAGCCAGTACCGCGGTATGTTTAATGCTTCCCTCGGCAAACACCGCAATATCCGTAGTTCCGCCACCTATATCGATCAGTGCAACGCCCAGTTCCTTTTCATCCTGACTGAGAATCGTTTCACTGGAGGCCAGGGGTTCCAGAATAATGTCATTCACATCCAGGCCCACACGATTAACTGACTTTATTATGTTCTGTATGGATGTAACCGCTCCGGTTACGACATGTACCTTGGCCTCAAGTCTGACCCCGGACATTCCTATGGGATCCTTTACCCCGTCCTGATCATCAACTATGTAATACTGAGGCAATATGTGAATTATCTTTCTGTCCAGGGGTATGGCAATCGCCTTAGCCGCCTCCAACGCTCTCTTTACATCATATTCATCAACTTCCCCGCCCTTGACTGCCACAATGCCATAGCTGTTCGATCCCCCGATATGATTCCCGGCAATACCAGTAAACACGGACCTTATCTCGCATTCCGACATCAATTCCGCCTCTTCCACCGCCCTTTTTATTGAATCCACAGTGCTGTCGATATTCACCACAATACCCTTTCGAAGTCCGCTTGACGGATGAGTGCCAATCCCAACTATATCTATTCCGGCATTCGTAATTTCACCGACGATAGCACATGTTTTGGTCGTTCCTATATCCAGTCCTACTACGATATCGTCCCTTTTTGCCATCTGTTCATCCTTTCCGACATCATATCTCTGTCTTGCGATCTTCTGTCAGACTTTTCGGACCGACAACATTTCCACGCTGAACTGTAATCCTGCTGCAATCTACAAGATCAATACTCAGAAACGTCCTGCCCAGACCCCTTCGTGTCAGGTCCGCCATAACCCTCTTCAGCCTCTTTAACTTCTTTTCGTAATCTCCGAACCCGATATTCAAAAACAAATGATTGTCCGTAAAGACAGAAAAGTCATATACGTCATCTATATAAACCTCCGATACATTCCAGGCTCTCGGGAAATTGTCTCTTTTAGAAAGACAGTCCAGAAATTCAAAGGTCTTCTCCAGAACACCTTCCCCCACATTTTCATTCCTGTAAAACCCTGCGAACACTGGGACATCCACGGCATCGCCTGCCTCAAATTTTTTGAAGACCTCTCCGTCGCGATCTACGACATACAGGTCTTTGTCATTCTTAAGGAGAGCGACGGCATCTCTCTCGACAACCTCAATAACCAGTCTGTCGGGGAATTCCCTCCCGACAGAGGCACTCTTGATCCACGGTTCATCCTCTATCCCTCGCGCCATTTTCCCGAGATTTGCAGTCAGAATATTCATAGAGGATGGTATCTCTGCAAGTTCAACAACCCTCTCTTTGCTGACCTTATCGCAACCCCTAACAATAGTGTTTTTCAGCCGAAAATAATCCGCGCACATGGCAAAATTATATGCATACACCATAAAAATCGCCAACAGGCCGGCAACACTGATCATGGCAAGTGTCCTGAAAATTTCGCCCGGAATCACTCCGGATCGTCGTTTCAGCTTGTTTTTTCTTGTTAAAATGGTCGTCTTCAGGGGCTTTCTCATAGTCCCTCCCCTATGATTTTCAACTCTGTTTCAAGAAGAATTCCCCTCTCATTCAGAATTTTCTTTTGGATTGTGTCAATCAGGGTGATAACATCCTCCGCCTTCGCGCTGCCCCTGTTCACGATAAAATTTCCATGCTTTTCGGATACCTCCGCATCCCCCACCCTGAATCCCTTGAGACCGGCCTCTTCAATCATTCTTCCCGCCGGACAGCCGGGAGGATTTTTAAACACAGAACCCGCGCTCCGGTACGCGAGAGGATGTTTCTCTCTGCGCTTCGCAATGAAATCTGAAATCTTTCTCCGGATTTCATCCCTGTTTCCCTTCACAAGGTGAAAGTCGGCGCCGGTAATAATTGTCCCCTCAGGAAGAATGAGATTCCTGTACTCAAACAGCAGGTCTTCTCTCGCGATCTCCCGCATCCGGGCGTCGGCATCGAGAATGGAGACTGACGACACAACATCCTTCATCTCTCTTCCCCACGCGCCGGCGTTCATTTTCACACCGCCTCCGATACTGCCCGGTATCCCGGCACAGAATTCCAGTCCCGTAAGAGCTTCCCTGGCCGAGAAATCAACAATGCCGGAAAGTGAAACCCCTGCCTGGGCGTAAACGCAGACGATATCGGCATGTTTCCCTTTCAAAGCAGCAGATTTCGAGGGGAAATTTTCATTCCTTATCTCCAGTCCTCGAAGCGCTTCCAGGGAAAGCAGAGCCCCCCTGTAACCACCATCCTTTACGATAAGATTTGTGCAGTTCCCGACAGGCAGGAACGGAACTCCCTTTTTAAAGAAAAAGGAAACAACATTTTTAAGCTCGCCGTCAGTACCAGGAAAGATCAGGGCATCCGCTCTTCCTCCGACACCCATGGAGGTATGCCTGGACATGGGTTCATCAAAAAGCACCCTTCCGGTGACCATGCCGCTTATTTTGTCCCTGAACTGTCGGTCTGTAATCATCTATCCTGATCCCTGATCCGGAAAAGTCGGAAAAGCTCTTAGCTCAAAACCTTTTGTTGGGTTTCGTATCTCAACCCAACCTACAACTAACCATTGGCCCCTGACTCCTGGCCTCCGAGTCTTCCCAGCAGATCCTCCCCTATCTTCCACACATCTCCCGCCCCCAGCGTCATGACCACATCACCCGGCTTTACTATGCCGGTCAGATGATCGACAATCTCCTTGAAACCCGACAGATACATGACATCGCCATGACCATTGTCCTTTATGCTTTTGCAAAGATTCATGGAGTGGACACCCTTTATCTTCTTCTCACTCGCAGCATATATGTCCGTCAGGATCAGCGCCCCGGCATCGTCAAAGGAACCCAGAAACTCATCAAACAGGGCCCTGGTGCGCGTATAGCGGTGGGGCTGAAACACGGCGATAAGCCGCCTGCCTTCCCATGCCTTTTTCGCGGCCGCCAGCACCGCCTTTATCTCCGTCGGGTGATGGCCGTAATCGTCAACCACCGTGACACCACCGGCCTGTCCTTTGATCTCCAGCCGACGGTGTACACCCTTATAAGCACTCAGCCCCTCCTGTATCGTGGAAAATTCCATGCCAAGTTCCAGGGCCACCGCTACAGCAGCCATAGAATTGTAGACATTGAACAGACCCGGAACCTGCATCTCTATCTCGCCCAGGAGCGCTTCTCTGCGGTAGAGCGAAAACCGTGATGTCAGGCCGTTGAAGGATATATCGGCTGCCCTGAAATCGGCTTCATTGTGCACCCCATAGGTAACGACTTTTCTCTTTATCCTCGGCACTATATCCCTTACATTGTCGCAATCACCGCACAGGATAACGGCCCCGTAAAAGGGAACCGAGTTGGCGAACTGCAGGAAGGCATCCTTGATCTCCCCTATCCCGGGATAGTAGTCCAGATGTTCGCGATCTACATTGGTAATAACGGCAATGTAGGGATTCAGATGGAGGAAGGAGCCGTCGCTCTCGTCTGCCTCGGCAACGATAAATTCCCCCTCTCCCAATCGTGCGTTGCTCCCTATGCTGTCCAGTCTGCCCCCTATCACCATCGTGGGATCGAGACCGCCATGCGCAAGCACCGTTGAAATAATAGAAGTTGTTGTCGTCTTCCCATGACAGCCCGATACGGCTATGGAATATTTCATCTTCAGGAGTTCGGCCAGCATCTCAGCCCTCGGAATGACCGGGATATCCCTGCTGTGAGCCTCCATTACCTCGGGATTATCCTCGCCGACCGCTGTTGATTTCACCACTACATCGACATCCATGAGATTCAACGGCCTGTGGCCTTGAAATACCCGAGCCCCGAGTGATTCCAGCCTCGATGTGATATCGGAGCTTTCCAGATCGGACCCGCTGATCGTATACCCGAGATTCAGGAGAACCTCGGCAATGCCGCTCATGCCGATACCGCCTATTCCGACAAAATGTATATGTTTTACCTTTCTATACATCAGCGTCTCCCGGCCTCTGCCCCGACAAATCGGGAGTCAGTATACTCATACACTGATCCACGATGCGTGCCGCCACCTTTACATTCCCCATCTTTTCAGATTTCTCTTCCATCCTGCGTATTGTCTCCGGACTGCCGGCAAGTCTCCTGATGACCCCGGCAAGGGTTTTTCCATCAAGCCTGTCCTCGAGAACCATCTCGGCCGCGCCGGCATCGGCCAGCATGCGGGCATTCAACTCCTGGTGACCTCCGACCGCGAACGGATAGGGGATAAGCACAGACGCCTTTCCGGTTGCGGTTATCTCAGCAATGGAAGTTGCGCCGGCCCTGCATATCAAGAGATCTGCCGCCCCGTACGCCGAAGACATATCGGTAATAAAGGGATGTACCTCGGCACTTACTCCCCGGTCACGATAGGCGGCGGACACCTCATCGAAGTCTTTCTTTCCCGTTTGATGGGTAATCGCCAACCCGCCTCGGATGTCCTCCAAATACTCCATGGATTCCACAACCGCCCGGTTGATGGCCCGGGCCCCCTGACTCCCTCCAAATATAAGGATGGAAAATCTATTTCCTTCCTTCCGAGACTTTTTAACGCCCTTCGCGAATTCTCTTCTCACGGGGTTCCCCGTAACAACAACCTTACTGTCCGCAAACCGGTTTCCCGTATCGGGGAATGAGAGAAATATTTTATCCACAAACCTGCCAAGCATTCTGTTTGTAAAACCGGGCAGTGCGTTCTGTTCCGCGACGGCTGTTTTTATACCCATAAAATGGGCTGCTATTACCGCCGGCCCTGAAGCGTAGCCACCAACACCCAAAACAATATTGGGGCGGAAATCACGTATGATAGACACCGACTGCACTATGCTCCCCGGAATCTTCAGCAGACTGCCTATCATCCCTGCGGCCCCCCTGCCCTTCACTCCCTCCACATTTATCGTACAAAGCGTAAAACCCATATCACGAAGAACCCTGGCTTCCAGACCTTTTTCAGTCCCTATGAAAAGGACATCTCGCACATTTGCCCTCTCCAGAAACTCCCCGGCAATTGCCACGGCGGGAAACACATGCCCCCCGGTACCACCGCCCGCTATAATGATTCTGACCCCTCTCTTCTCCATACGCGTACCAGCTATGCCCCGCAATCAGATGTTCCATACGGCCTTTCAACCCCTCCTCACCACGGTCGTGGGGTATCCGTATCGCCCTCGTTCCTTTCCTGGCAGGAAGATATATTCAACAATATACCGACAGTCACCATGCACATCATCAGTGACGTACCTCCATAACTGAGGAAGGGAAGCACCAGCCCTTTCGTTGGAATCAGCCCCATGACAGCAGCCATGTTTATAAATGCCTCCAGTGCGATAACCGTGGTCAATCCGGAGGCCAGAAGCATCCCGAACAGATCCGTACAGTTAAAGGAAATCACGAACCCGCGAATAATAAGGACACAAAACAATACAAGAACAATTATAACCCCGACAAAACCGCCCTCTTCGGCAATCACCGAAAGGATGAAGTCCGTATGCGGTTCGGGAAGGTAAAAAAGCTTCTGCATGCTGTTGCCGAGCCCCACACCGAAAGCCCCGCCTGAACCGAAGGAGATGAACGATTGTATTATCTGAAATCCTGTTCTGGTCGGGTCTTCCCAGGGGTCAAGGAACGACATAAGCCTCTGCATGCGGTAACTCTCATGAATAATCAGAGCAACTCCCACAGGGATTACAGCCGCCACAAGACCGGCAAGATACACAATCCTGCCCCCCGCCAGATAGAACATGAGCATAAACACCACAACCATGATAACAGCCGCTCCGAAATCCGGCTGATACAGCACAAGACCGAGGATTATCAACAGTACGACCAGCGGGACCATAAAGACACGTGAAAACTCCTTTATGCGCGCGATCTTCTTCGTGAGGTAGTGGGCCAGGAATATAACCAGCATAATCTTTACCAGTTCGGATACCTGGAAAGATACATACCCCACGCGAAACCATCTGGTGGCGCCACCCACTTTTGCGCCGAAACCCGGAATAATAAGCAGAGCCAGAAGCGCTATGGATATAAGCATGCCGGGATAAGCCACCCTTTTCCAGCAATGATAAGGCAATCGGGATATTCCTATCATAATGCCAAGCCCAAGCAGGACAAATAATATCTGCTTCTTGATATAGTGATATCCGTCGCCATATTTCTCCATGGCGATTATGGAACTCGAGCTGTAGATCATAACCGTCCCGATGACAACCAGGATTATCGTAACAATGAACAGCGCGATATCCGGTCTGCCTCTCGTTAATGAAGACTGTTCGCCCATATTCCCTGATCCTTTTTGCGATCCATTTGATCAACCATGTCCTTGAAAACAATTCCCCGCTCTTCGTAGTTTTTGAATTCATCAAAGCTTGAGCAGCCTGGCGACAGTAACACGATGTCGCCGGATAACGAATTGTCGCGAGCCATATCGACGGCATTCTTCAGGTTCTCCGCAAGTTTTGTCTTTACAATTCCGCCGATGATGGAATTTATCTTCTCCCCCGCCTCACCAAAGACGATCAGTGTTTTGACCCTTTCTTTCATAAGTTTCGTGAGTATCCCAAAGTCTCCACCCTTGTATCGCCCCCCCATAAGGAGCACAATCGGCCCGGGAAATGATTCAAGCGCCCTGTAGACCGCATCTACGTTTGTGCCCTTGGAATCGTTGTAATACTCCACACCATCTATTCTTCCGGCAAATTCTATTCTGTGCGGAATCCCGGTGAAACCCTCCAGCACATCGATAATCCCTTCTGACGGACACCCGCACATCCTCGAGGCAAGCACGGCGGCCATCACATTTTCCAGATTATGCACGCCCTTTAATCTTATCGACCGGAGGGGATATTCCTCATCCCTTCCGGCATAGCGGTATCTCAGTGACTCGCCATCGATAAACATCCCCTCCCGCAATTTTGAGGATGAACTGAAGCATGAGATATGTCCAGCCGGCAGTCTCTTCGAAATATCCGCAGACACAGAATCATCCGCGTTCAGGATGGCAAGATCTCCCTTCCCCTGACACGCGAATATCCGTTCCTTAACAGACCGGTATTCTTCAAAAGAGCCGTGGTAATCGAGGTGATCACAGCTTACGTTCAGAAGCATCGCGATAAATGGGTGAAAATTCCTGACCCACTGCAACTGGAAGCTGCTTACCTCCAGCACCACGTAATCGTCCTCCTGCCCGCCGTTCACGTACGCTATGAGCGGATTTCCTATATTGCCGCCGACAAAGACCCTTTTGCCGCAATGCGCCAGTATCTCGCCCAACAGACTCGTTGTGGTCGTTTTTCCATTTGTGCCGGTAATCGCAATAGCCGGTTTTTTCAAATACCTGCAGGCTAACTCCATCTCGCCCAGGATCGGGATTCCCCTCTTCAAACCCTCCACAAGCAGGGTGTTGAACGGTGGAACGCCCGGTGAAGGTACAATCATATCCGCTCGTGAAAGGACGTCCAGATCATCCTGCCCGATTCCCAGTTCCACATCCGCTACTCCATCAAGTACTTCGATGGCATCTCCGAGCTCACTGACCGGCTTCTCATCGGCAGCCAGCACCTTGGCCCCCTTATCAAGCAGGAATCCGGCCGTTGCCACACCCGTTCTGCCCAGACCGATTACCAGAACCCTCTTTCCACTTAAATCCATGAACATTCACCCAAGCCTTGACGGCTTTGTAAAAAGCTCCACTCTTGACTTTTTACAAATGCACCAACCCGTAACTCAAGACTGTTCCCCCTTACCTCAGTTTCAACGTGCTTATGGCGATAAGCGCAAGGATGATGGAAATAATCCAGAAACGCACAATAACCTTGGGTTCCGCCCATCCCTTCAATTCAAAGTGATGATGTATAGGCGCCATCCTGAAGATGCGGTTCCCGTTCGACATCTTGAACCAGCCCACCTGGAAGATGACCGAAACGGTCTCAACTACAAATACGCCCCCTACTATCGCAAGAAGTATCTCCTGTTTTGTAAGAACAGCTATCGTGCCCAGAGCACCGCCCAGAGAAAGCGAGCCCACATCTCCCATGAATATCTGAGCAGGATAGGTATTGTACCAGAGAAAACCTATTCCGGCCCCGACCATGGCCCCGCAGAAAACCGCAAGTTCCCCCACTCCCGCCACATATGGTATCTGGAGATACCCGGATAACTTTATGTTCCCGGCAAAATAGGCAAAAAGAATATAGGTCGCGAAACATATCGTTGCCGGGCTTATGGCAAGACCGTCAAGACCGTCGGTGAGATTTACCGCATTTGCCGCGCCCACGATAATAAACGTGGAAAGGATTACATAACCCCAGCCAAGATCAGGAAGAACTGTCTTGAAAAATGGTACTGTGAGATTCGAGCTGAAATCCGGGTTCAGGTACAGAACAATACTCACAAAAAGCGCTATCATAATCTCAGCGGCAAGCCTGACTGTTCCCGGAACCCCCCTGCTGTTTCTGTCTGACAATTTCCGGTAATCATCCCAGAAACCGATAAGTCCGAATCCCACCGTCACCATCAACACAATCCAGACATAGCCTACATTGAGTTTTGCCCAGAGGAGGGTTGACACTACAACAGAGAAGATGACAAGGACGCCACCCATCGTGGGCGTGCCCTCTTTTGAAAGGTGAGAGTCGGGACCGTCACCGCGGATAGGTTGCTCCATGCTGAGAGATTGAAGCTTGCCGATCACCCAGGGACCAAGGATAAAACAGATGGCCAGAGCGGTTATCGCGGCGTATATCGTCCTGAAAGTTATGTATCGAAATACATTAAGCCACGAATATATATCGCTGAGTGGATATAAGAAATGATAGATCATTTATAAGTTCTCCCGGTCAAACCTGTAAGATGCCGTAAGATACAGCCAGCTGTTCAGATATGATCACTTAACCGAACTCCTCTACTATTGCGTGGAGAAATTCTTCCATTTTCATGCTTCTCGATCCCTTTACCAGTATCCAGTCTCCTTCGCGCAGCAATGAGTGGAGCGCTCCCATCACCATCTCCGGTGTCTCGACAAAATGTATGTGGTCTTCCCTGAATCCTTCTTCTATGGCGCCCCTCGCCACAGACCCAGAGAAATCTCCCCTGAGGAATATGCTGCCCACACCTGTATCGGCCATAGCCCTTCCAATCTCTTCGTGCAGCCTTTCAGCCTCCTCCCCCAGTTCGAGCATATCTCCAAAAATCACAATGCTCTCATTATTTCCCTTTAAATTGCTCAATGTCTTAAGGGCTTCTATTACTGAGGCGGGATTGGCGTTGTAGGTGTCATCGATGACACTACCACCCCTCCTCAACCTGTGAACATCCATGCGGCCCTGTATCTGCCTGAAGGCCGACAATCCGTCACAAATCAGATCATATTCAATATCCATGGCCCGGCAGGCCGCCGCGCAGGCCAGGGCATTGTATATATTGTGTCTGCCGACAACGGTCATATCGACCCCCTTGCCTGTTCCACCCATCTTGAGCGTAAAACTTACACCTCTCTCACCCCTCATAAAGATGCGTTCAGCACGGACAAACGCATTCTCATCGATACCAAAACTGATATTTCTCCCCGTCCACCGGTCAGCCAGTATTCTCGAAAATTCATCATCCCTGTTGATAATCGCCAGTCCATCATCTCTCATATTAAAAAAGAGATCCCCCTTCTCCTCCATGACTGCATCCACGGATCCGAATCCCTCCAGATGGGCAGGCCCTATATTGGTGATAACGCCGATATCCGGCTCGGCAATGGTTGTAAGTCTCTCTATCTCCCCCCTTCGGCTGGTTCCCATCTCGACAACAGCAATTTCATGTTCGGCGTTCATCTCAAGCAGACTGAGGGGAAGCCCCACAAGATTGTTATAATTCCCCCTGCTCTTTAAAACATTTCCGGAAAGGCCCGCCACCATGGCTATCATCTCTTTTGTCGTTGTCTTGCCGGAGCTTCCCGTTACCGCCACAACTGGAATCGTAAATTTTCTTCTCCACAGATTGGCTATATCGCCCAATGCGCGCAGAGTATCGTCAACGAGAACCACGGAAACATCGCCGGGAACGCTCTCCTGTATTCCTTCCGCCCTTCTTTGGATAAGCAGGCCGGAGGCGCCGTTTTTCACCGCATCCGGGATAAAATCATGCCCTTTAAATCTCTCCCCTGTGAGAGGAATAAAGAAGTTGCCCTTGATCACAGCCCTTGAATCTGTAGACAATCCCTCGAATGCACCGGCAGGATTTCCCCTGACAAGGGTCCCTCCTGTCGCCGCTATTATCTCTTCCGTCTTCAATACGGGGGATTTCATGTCTTTCAACATATACCTCCCGATCTGCGACCGGAAAGGGCCTCCCTGACGACTACCCTGTCATCAAAAGGAAACTTTTCGGTTCCCATGATCTGGTAATCCTCATGTCCCTTCCCCGCGACCAGTACGATATCCGATTTGCCGGCAATGGATACCGCCAGGTCTATGGCTCTTCTCCTGTCAGCGATAACCGTATAGCCTTTTTCACTGAAACCATTAATGATATCTTCAGGGGAGTACCTGCTCGAATCAGCATCGATCCCCATCTCTATTTCATCCATGATCCTTGAGGGATCCTCCGTCCTCGGATTATCCGAGGTGATTATGGCCAGATCACTCAACCTGGCCGCTATTTTCCCCATAACAGGCCTCTTCGTACGATCTCTGTCACCCCCGCACCCAAAAACTGTTATGATCCTGCCCTTTTTAAAATCAGACAGATTTTCAAGCACCTTTTCCAGGGCATCTCCGGTATGAGCATAGTCCACAAATACCGCGGGCTCGCCATGTTTACTCACCTTTTCCAGACGCCCGGGAACGGCATCCAGCGCCCCTATGCCGGAGCGGATATATTCCTCCGGTATCCCGAGCGACATGGCAGTCGCCGCCGCCGCGAGGATATTGTAAAGGTTAAATTTTCCTACCATGGCGGAGGATACCGTAAATTCACCACTCGGTCCTCTTATCTTAGCGTTTATTCCATCTATGGAAATAACAACATCCGTGGATGACACATCACACAATCTCCCCATGCCGAATGTAACTACCGGCGTCTTTATCTCATCGAGGAGCCTTGCGCCCCACGGATCATCACAGTTAACAACTGTCACGCGCCCACCGATTACATCAGTAAAAAACCTCTTTTTCACCAGAAAATATTCTTCCATGGTGTGATGATAGTCGAGATGCTCCCGGGAGAGATTCGTAAATATCCCGATATCATACTCGCATTCATAGATCCTCTTCAGATCAATCGCGTGAGACGAAACTTCCATCACGACATGCGTCACCCCCGCGTCAACCATTTCTCTCAGTATCCTGTGCAGATCAAGCGACTCGGGTGTTGTGTGCAAGGCGGGAAATATATTGCCTCCATATCTGTAATTTACTGTCCCGGTAACTCCCGTGTGAAACCCGGCAGATTTTAAAATGGATTCCAGAAGATAGGCTATCGTCGTCTTTCCATTTGTCCCGGTGACCCCTATCAGGCAGATATCGCGGGAGGGATTACCATGGAAGTTTTTCCCCAGCCTGCCCAGCGCCCGGCGGCTGTTTTTTACTCTAATGGAAACCACGCCCGGCGGGGTGGAAATATTCTCTTCATCGTCATACACAACATACTTTGCTCCCCTTTTCACCGCATCGCGTACAAAATCATGGCCGTCGAGTTCAACGCCGGCAATCGCAACAAAAAGGGACCCCTCCCCGCATCTCCTTGAGTCGTAGCAAATATCAGAGGCATCTCCAGAAATGTCTCCCAATGCCCCCAGAACATCTATTCCTTTCAGCAGGTGAGAAAGTTTCATGCGCCGCGCGCCCCTCTCAGACCCCCCTGTCAAACAAGACGTAACAGGGTCGATTTTCCTCTATCCGGACACCAGGGGCCGGATTCTGGCTTACAGCCCATCCGCTCCCCGCAATATTTACATCTATTCCTCTACTTTGGGAGATCCTTAGAACCTCCCTTATTGACATACCCTCAAAATCAGGGATAGCCGACTCATCCACTTCGGTATTTCGATAGAGTATCTCCGTCACAGCCGAAGTCTGAATTATCCTTACCCCTTCGCCCTCTTCGCCCGTGGCAACCTCCCTCAGCTCCATACTGTCATTAGAACATCTCAATATCTGTTCCGAAACTTTCTTAAAGACCGGCGCGGCGGCAGCTCCACCCCATCTATGAGTCTTCGGTTCGTCCAGAATGACAAGGATTACCATCTGGGGATCTTCGGCAGGGAAAAATCCCATAAAAGAGGCTGCCACCTTTTTGGACGAGTAACGGCCCGAGTAAAAATCGAATTTTTGAGATGTGCCCGTTTTCCCCGCCACAGAAATATTGACGATACGGGCATTTTTGCCGGTTCCTCCTTCGCCCTCCACCACATCGGTAAGGATCGACGTGATTTTCCGGGAAGTTTCAGTGGAGAGAACTCTCCTTACCGCTACAGGTTCAAACTCCCTCACCACGCTACCCTTTTTATCCACCAGACACCGGACGATATGCGGTTTCATCAGTATGCCGCCGTTTGCTATGGCGGACATCGCGCCGGCCAGCTGTATGGCTGTAACCGAAACGCCCTGACCAAATGCCATCGTCGCAAAGTCAATATCTCTCCAGCCACTCGGAGCCCTCAGGATTCCACTCGATTCACCGGGAAGATCGATCTCCGTCTTTGAACCAAAACCAAACATTGTAGCGTAATAGTGAAACCTTTCCTTCCCGAGTCTCTCGGCGATTTTAACCATACCTATATTGCTGGAGTACTTAAGAACTTCCGACAAGGTAAGCTCCTGAAATTTTTTATTCTGGGCCTCATGGATGACCTTGTTTTCTACCTTGTAGTATCCATTTTCACAATCGAACATATCCGATTCCGTAATAAGACCTTCCTCAAGAGCGGCAGCGGCGACAAAGGGCTTGAAGACCGACCCGGGATCAAAACAATCGGTAACCGCCCTGTTTCTTCTGGCATCCGCGGGATATATGGAAAAGGTATTGGGATTGAACATGGGCTCATTGGCCATCGCCAGCACCTCCCCCGTCCGGGGATCCATAACGATAACGCTCCCCCCCTTTGCGCCGGTGCGTTCCACAGCATCTCTCAACTGAGACTCAACAATATATTGGATCTTACTGTCGATAGTCAGGAAGAGGCTGCAACTCCTGTCATCCACCGTACTGCCCCCACCCGAATTGTCACTCAAATAGATTTTGTGTCCTCTGGCATCTCTCCCCCACACCACCTCTTCGGGAACACCCTTCAGGTACTCATCGTATTTTACTTCCAGACCCTCCAGACCGGTGGAATCCAGACCGGCAAATCCGAGAACATGGCATGCCATTTCCATGTGAGGATAAAACCTCTTGGGTTCCTGTATCAGGTGAACACCTTTCAGTTTCAAAGCGCGTATCCGCTCCGCTCTGACCGGAGAAATCTGCCGGGCAATCCAGCGGAATCTTCCCTTGTTTGAAAGCGCCTCTACAATTTTTTGCCTCTTTACACCCAATATGGATGCAAGCTTCGACGAAACCTTTCTGTGCTCCTCAACACTCGAAGGATCCACGTAAACGGAGTCCGCCATTATAGTCGCCGCAAGCTTCTGTCCGTTTCTGTCGAATATGAACCTTCTTTCCGGATACAGCGTCAGGCTCTTTTTGTGCTGCCTGTCGGCAAGCTTCCCCAGTGTCTCCCCGGAAACAACCTGAAGCTGAAACGCCCTCGACGCCAGTGCTACATACAGCACAAGGAAAAAAATCAATATCGACACCACCCTGAATCTCAGCCATTTCCCCGATTTCGCACTCATTTTAAGAAAATCACCTGATCCCTTTCCGGATAGCGCATCCCTAACTTAGTCCTGGCAATGGATTCTATCCTGCGCGGAGATTTTAATGTCGCGATTTCAACCTTCAACTTCCTGTTTTCCTCCAAAAGACTGTCTCCCCGGTGCATCTCCCCGGCTATCCGATAATCGATGTTTGTGATACTTACACGAAACCACACGGAGACAAGCGCCGTGGCCATAAACACAAGCGCGATAAAAATAAGGCGAGAAACCTTCACACCTTCCCTTTTTTTACCAGTTACCGACATTTTCAGATCCTTAAGGCCGTTCTCAGTCTGGCGCTTCTTGCTCTCGGATTGAGCGCTATCTCGGCATCCTCAGGCATAACAGCCCTCCTGACCGGCACTTTCAGTTTGCTTTTTCTGTTACAACAGCAAACCGGGAAATCCGGAGGACAGATGCACCCCTTCTCCCAGGAACGGAACATGTTTTTTACCATTCTGTCTTCAAGTGAATGAAATGATATGATGGAAAATCTGCCTCCTTCCTCCAGCATGTCGATTCCGTTTTCTATTGCGTTGTGAAGATTTGCCAGTTCATCATTGACGGCAATTCGAAGGGCCTGAAAGGTCTTTGTTGCGGGATGTATCCTCTTTTTCTTCAGACGGCCGGGCAAAGCGCCGGCAATAATCGCGGCAAGTTCACCCGTCGTTCTTATGGGAGACAGCTTCCGCCTTTCCGAAATTGCTCTTACAATCCTTCCGGGCATCATCTCTTCACCATAATCTTTTATGATTTTCTTCAGTTTCTCTTCCGGGAAACTGTTCACTATGTCAAACGCCGTCAAGTCATCTTCCTGATCCATACGCATGTCGAGCGGCGCGTCCAGAGAAAACACAAACCCCCTGTCAGCTGTATCGAACTGGTGGGATGAAACCCCCAGATCCAGCAGGATTCCATTTACCCTCTCGATCCCCAGTCCCGATAATATATTCCTGATATCGGCAAAATTTCCCTTTACAAGCAGTGCCCGGTCATCGAAGGCCTTAAGCCTGCGCCCAGCTTCTGATAGAGCATCCCTGTCACGATCAACACCGACAAGAATTCCATCCGGGGCCGTTCTTGCAAGAATCTCATACGCGTGCCCCCCACCCCCCAGTGTACCATCAAAATATATTCCACCCGGCCTGCAGTTCAGTGAATCCACTGTTTCTCCGAGCATAACCGGTTCATGAAAGGATGGTCTTGTCATATCCCCAGATCAGCCATATAATCGCTGAAGGCCTCAACATTCTGGCTGGAGCTGTCGAGCTCTTTCTCGAACCTCTCCTTGTTCCAGATTTCTATGCTCCGCCCCATACCGGCAATGACGATCTCTTTCTCAAGCTTCGCGTATTCTCTGAGAGGAGGCGGTATGAGCACCCTTCGCTGAGCGTTGAAAGAACAGTCAACAGCGCCCGACATAAAGAGACGCTGAAATGCACGCACTTCTTTTCTTATTATGGACTGCTGGAACACCTTCTCCTCTATAGCAATCCACTCATTGTATGGAAAAACCAGGAGGCAGCCATCCCAGTTTGTTATCACCATCCGCTCGTCGTACTTCTCGGTGAAAACCTGGCACAGCCTGGCGGGAAACATGATCCTCCCCTTTTCATCGATGGTGTGATAGTATCTTCCCCTGAATACAGACATTCGCAGAAATCCTCCACAATTATCCACTTTGCTCCACTGAGTCGAACTATAAAGACACTTGGTGGTTTTGTCAAGAAAAAAAACCCGCTATTTTCTTCTTTTAATTTGATATGTTAGGACTGCTGCGTTGTGATCTTTAAGATTGGACGAAAATTGGTGGGAACCATTGTTTTTTGATACAAAATACAGAAAACCCACAGGCGCCGGATAAAGGGCGGCTTTAATAGCCTCCATACCGGGATTACAGATAGGCCCCGGGGGCAGACCCTTTATCATGTAGGTGTTGTAGGGCGTCTTTTTCCTGAGGTCGCTCCTCCTGAGATTTCCGTCAAAGTCTTTGATATCGTAAATAACTGTCGGATCGCTCTGCAACCTCATGCCTCTTTTCAGTCTGTTATGAAAAACTGCCGATATCAGCGGCCTTTCCTCCCTCGGACCTCCCTCTTTTTCAATAATGGAGGCAAGTGTCACCACCTCATCCGGCGTAAGGTGGATCTCATCCGCCCTTTCCAGCATATCAGGCGTTATACCTTTCCTGAATTGCTTCACCATAAATCTTATAATGCCCTCTTCTCCCATTAATTTGTCGAATTTATAGGTATCGGGAAAGAGATAGCCTTCAGCGCTTTTCCCCTCTATACCAAGGGCTGACAACAGACTGCTGTCCGATGCGAGCCCGATAAACTTTTCTCTGTCGGCAAGGCCCTCATTCTCCAGACGAGAGGCTATCTGACGTAAGGTAAAACCCTCCGGTATAAAAACAAAATACCCCTTGACCTTGCCCATCATCAGTTTGTCTAACACTGCCACAGGGGTCATGGAACTGCTCAAATCATACTCGCCCGGTTTGATGTGCTTTGGCGCATCCATTAAAAGCGCCAGGAGATAAAACTCTCTTTTATGCCTGATCAGTCGTGCTCCTTCCAGTATGCCAACAGTCGCGGAGAAAGTGCTTCCCCGGGGTATCTCTACCGTAACCTCCCTGTATTTAAAATCTATCGGGCTGCCGGCATAATTACAGAAAATCAGACATAATAAAGACGTAATGGCTACACATATGACTGCAATTATTTTAATCCATCGTACAATGTTCATCTTACTTGTTCCTCATGTGATCCAGATAGTCTTGGAGAATAATGGCGGCCGCAAGTTTGTCAACAACCCCCCTTCTCTTCCTGCGATTCATATTCGCCTCTATGAGCAGGCCCTCCGCCTCTTTCGTAGAAAGAGCTTCGTTCCACTTCTCAACAGGCACGGGAACACCCTCCTCAAGGGCATCCACAAACATGTTCACCTTCTCGCACTGGATCCCTTCCGTACCGTCCAGCCTGACAGGATATCCTATGACTATTTTCTCAACATTATATTCCCTTATAAGCCCCGCTATCTGTTCAATGTCCTTCTTCCAGTATTTTCTGGCAATAGTGGCGACACCCCTGGCAGTCATACCCAACTCATCGCAGACCGCCACCCCTATTCTCTTTTCTCCGTAGTCAAGACCGAGTATTCTCATAATAATCAACAGGTATTTAGACTGAAGGCCGAGTAGTTGTACTACTGAGGCCCAAGGGAAGCTAAACCCGAAATCCCCAAAAGGGGATGCACCCAAAACTTGGAACCTAATAGCATATTTTCAATGATATTACAAAACCCGTAAGACAATCCTCTTGTGTAAATCACAAGTTTTTGCTATTGCCCAGAAAACAGGAAGTCAACGTCAACACCAACGACAGACAGGACCACCGGGCAGGAAATATGAAACACATTGTTTTAGGCACTGCGGGGCATGTCGACCATGGGAAAACCGCTCTCGTAAAGGCCCTCACCGACATAGACACCGACAGACTCAAAGAGGAAAAAGAACGCGGGATTACCATCGAGCTTGGATTTGCCCCTCTTATCCTCGCTGATGGACAGAAGATCGGGATAGTGGATGTCCCGGGTCATGAAAAATTCGTGAAGAATATGGTCGCCGGCGCCGGTGGGATAGATCTGGTTGTCATGGTGATCGCGGCGGATGAAGGCGTAATGCCGCAGACACGGGAGCATCTGGAAATATGCGGGCTTCTTGGCATAAACAGGGGGCTTGTAGCGCTCACGAAGGCAGACATGGTGGATGAGGACTGGCTGGTCCTTGTGCAGGAAGATATCAAAGATTTTTTGAAGGGAACCTTTCTGGAAACCTCACCTATAATTCCGCTGTCATCGATCACAGGCGCCGGACTTCCGGACTTTCTTGCGGCGCTTAGTGAAATTATTTCCACCCTGGATGAACGAACAGACTCCGGGCTCTTCAGGCTGCCGGTGGACAGGGTATTTACCATGAAGGGTTTCGGCACTGTGGTGACCGGGACACTGGCATCCGGAAAAATAAAGGTCGGCGATACGGTGGAAATCATGCCCTCAGGAGCAACGGCAAAGATAAGGGGCATCCAGATTCACAATGAGACATCCCGGGAGGCACAGGCCGGACAGAGGACAGCCATCAACCTCCAGGGGGTCGATAGAGCAACAATAGAGAGAGGATATGTCCTCACCCACGCCTCCACATTTGAGGCATCAGACCGCCTGGACATTCACATGAAATATCTTGCCGGAGCCGGAAAAAAACTGAAGAACAGGACACTTGTCAGATTCCACACGGGGACCAGCGAGACGATTTCGAGGATCATACTGCCGGACAGGGAGGAAATCGAACCGGGGGAAGAAACGTACGCGCAGGTAATCCCCAAAACTCCTGTGGTAGCCATGTCGGGAGACAGATTTGTTATCAGAAGCTACTCTCCGATCACCACCGTGGGGGGCGGAGAGATAATAGATCCTCTCGCAAAAAAACGAAGGAAACACACGATACCGGGCGAAACAGAAAAACTCAACAAGGGAACTGAAGAGGACAAAACAGACGTAATACTGGAAAGGGCCGGCCTTGCCGGTATCTCAAGCCGGGGGCTTTCGATAAGAACAGGCCTTTCATATAAAGATTTTCAGGACAAGATAATGCTTGAGATAGAGGCATACCATAAAAAGCATCCCCTGAAAGAGGGGTTCTCCAGAGAGGAACTGAGAATCACTCTCGGAGATTTTATAGATCCCAAGTTATTTAACAAAGCCGTTAAAGACCTGGAAGGCGACGGAAAGATAGTCGTGGAAAAAGAGAATGTCCGGATCGAGGGGTACAAAGTCAATCTGAAAGACAAAGAAATGCAGCTCAGAGAAGAAATTGCGGACATTTACCGGAATTCGGGCCTGACGCCTCCTTCGATAAAAGAAATCATGGAGAAATTCCCGGAAAGAAGGGCTGCGGCAACCGATATCCTGGCCGTCATGATCAACTCAAAAGTCCTTGTCAAAATAAATGAAGACCTGTATTTTCACAGTGAGTCCATCGGCAGATTAAAAGAGGACTACAGAAAACTTCTCATTAGGGACGGCAAGGCATCGCCCGCCAGCTTCAAGGATATGACGGGTCTGTCGCGCAAGTTTATAATTCCACTAATGGAATTCTTTGATAAGACCAAGCTGACCATCCGGGTAGAAAATCACCGGATATTGAGAGAGAGAAAGAGTTGAAGACACCCACGGAAAAGATCGACATAGGCTTTTACAATGGGGAAAAGGCATCCCGGATTTCCGAACAGGTTGTAAGGGAGGAGCCTGTAGAAATATTCCTGAACAACCGGAAGATCGCGACCATTGCCTGTACGGGGATTCATCTTGGGGAGCTGGCGGCGGGATTCCTCCGGTCTACCGGCGTTATCAGGGTTCAGGAAGACGTAGAAAAGATAACAACATCCGTCGAAAAATCGCGGGTTGATGTCTTTACGAAAAATGAAGTCCTTTCGAAGCCAGGCCCTCCGGAGATATTCATCATGTCCAGCGGCGCGAGGGGAAAGGGGTCGGGGAAGGCTCAGGATACCATCACCTCCGATATTTCCATATCCGCAAAAAAAGCTGTGGAATTCATGGAGGAATTACTGTCCTCATCCCAGCTCCACAAGATGACGCACGGCACCCACTGTTCGGCCCTCGCAGATACGGAGAAGATCATAATTCTCAGGGACGATATCGGAAGGCACAACACCATCGACATGCTGGGAGGATACACTCTTCTAAATGACATCGAGTGTTCCGACAAAATTATAGTCAAAACGGGAAGGGTCTCCTCGGAAATCGCGGAAAAGGTCTGGACACTGGGCATCCCCATCATCATTTCCCATTCAGTCCCGACATCCGAAGCCGTAAGCATCTTAAGGGATGCGGGCATAACACTCATAGGCCATGTAAGAGGCGGAACTTTTAAGATATATTCCAATGAAAGGCGGGTAAGGTTTTGAACACGAAAAACATCTATGTAAAAGATATACGCGCGGGGGACA
>JAFDAS010000107.1 GCA_019313695.1 Deltaproteobacteria bacterium | reverse complement strand
CCCAAGCAATATGATATTGGCAATGCCAGACTGTATGTGATAATTTTCTAAATCGGCTCATGTTGTTACTCCTTTCTTGATGTTGTGGGACAACTCAATTATGGAGTAACACCGGGTCGTTCAAATGGCAAAGCCTTTGAACTCTGACCCGGCCCAGAGGACCGGGTTTTCCATATTGGAATAAAATTCGATTACAACATTAATGAACTACCCCTGTTCGAAGAATATGCACAATCCATCAGGGTCGAACTCGAAGTCATTATGGGTGTTGGGCACCCCAATCATTCGGTGAACACCTATGCCTCTGAAGACATATACCAGTAACATCTACCAGGATCGCCTAAAGAATTATGTCCCCGACAAACCATACGAACAGGATGGAGAGGTTTGTCCGCTGATCATGGATACGATCTCAATCGATGCCAGTGGTAAAGCATTTGTATGTTGTGCGTGTCCGAATTATTGGTTTTTCCGGATCGGAGCCTACCTGGAGATGACAAAAGACGAAATCCTGATGAAACGCTATTCACACCCAATATGCGCATCCTGTCCGTTCCCGAGGCGTGATGCTACGGACCCTGACCGTAATGCGCTGGTCGGTGCCCTGGTATCCCGGCTGAGCAGGCCGGGACAGGGCTCAATGTCTGGTCTGGTAGCAGGAAAACCGCTATTGAGTTTTTGAGCGACCATTTCCGAGCATACAGGGAACCGGCTTCTTCAAATAGGCTGAAAAATGACTGATCGGGAGAGATACACTTTGGCTATATGGTGGGGTTAGAAGGCCATGCTTTTCCGAAAGACAAATATGAGCAACTATCTAAAATATTTTAAAGAATATATATTGATCAGGAGAAGCGATTTGTTCGACGCCAATTATTATTATCTTAATTATACGGATGTTCAAAAGGCGGGCACAAACCCATTGTTGCATTTTATCAGATATGGATGGAGGGAAGGGAGAAACCCATCAAAATCCTTTGATACCAACTTTTACCTGTCCCAAAACTCAGATGTTCGTGATGCAGGAATTAATCCTTTGTTGCATTACATTAGATGCGGCAAGAGAGAGCAAAGAGCAATATGTTCTGATCAAGGTGGAGTTCGTAGATCTTTTGGCCCTCCCCGATTACAAATGTCCCATAATGAGGACCATGTCCAGCAACTCACTCCTGAAGAAAGTTCGGTAATCAACCTATTGAAAAAGGTCAATTTTTTCGATCCTGCATGGTACCTGGCACAAAATGAAGAGGTGCAGTCTTCCGGAGCAGATCCTTGGCTTCATTTTGTCCGATATGGCATTAACGAAAATCGCCAACCTAACCCCTTTTTCGATCCAGTTTGGTATCTAAATTTTAATAAAGATGTGCGTAACGCTGGACACAATCCGTTGCTGCATTATTTGAGGCATGGTGTTAATGAAGGCCGGAAAGCCTATAATACTGCGAGTATCAGTATCCTCGCAGTAGAGCATTGTACCAATCGATGCCAACACTGTTCAACCTGTTCTCCGTTTGCAAACAAGATATCTTATCCAGCTTCAGCTTTTTTCCCATGGCTGGATATGCTAGAAAATGTACTTGTTCCATTTGAGTATATTGCTATTACCGGCGGAGAGCCTTTTCTTCATCATGATATTGGTGCGTTGGTCCATGATTTAAGGGAACGCTATCCTTCAAAGGTGATTGGGATATCAACTAACTTCTTTTGGGCAAATGAAAACATGATCAGGATGTATGCGCCGATGATTCGACAGTTGAATGGTCTACTTATATCACTGTATCCAAATCTTGTTAATAAATTGGGTAGCCTGGATCGGTTTGATAAACTTGTCAATTTAGTTCGAAAGCTTTGTCCGGAAATAGCAGTAGAAGTACGGAGCCAGTCACATTTTTTATCATGGGAATTGCACATGGATAAACGTGAAGTAAAGGATACATGTGGAACTTCGGATTGTTATGTCTTGCGTTCTGACGGAAAAATATCGCATTGTTCAATAGGTGTCGGTCTTGAAAACAGGCCTGAGTATCAACCAGTTGTAAATACTTCGAAAGAAAGGCTTTTTGATCTTAGCAAAGGTATAGAAGGATTTAAATCATGGTGTTTGAAATATCCTTTTGACTTATGTTTCCATTGTACGATGTGGCGAAAGATTTCAGTTCCATGGAGTGAGAATAGGGGGTGAAACTTATCACTTGTTCTTTGTTATCAACTTAGCCGGCCCTATATGTTGTGGTCATAAAGATGTTGCTTTGACTTCTGAAAGCGGCCACATTTGTGGATAATTAGGCCATATCTGCACAGGCCCATATCTGGCTCTCTGGCAAAAACGGTCCCTTTTGACACGGATGACCTTACGCAGTGATGATATCTGGACATGTATAATCATTTGTTTCGGGAGAATAAATATGAAGCAAACTATTTTTTTACTGATATTTTTGACATTGGCAGGATGTGCAAGTACTGCAAATTATGAAAAGATTCTAAATAGTTGAGTTGGTTCCCATGTTGACAATCTTGTGTCCTCATGGGGGCCGCCCATACGCTCTTATGATTTATCAGACGGGGGTAAAGTTCTTGAATATTCAAGCTCTCGTAATATCCAGATGGGTGGGTATACGTACACTGAACCTCAGATCACATATCATTCGGGATCTGCATCTGCCTACAATAATTATGGAGGCTCGGCACATGGGACATACTCAGGAACAACTACAACATATGTTCAAAGACAAACGCCTACTTACAATGTCAATCTGAATTGCATAACCCGATTTACGGTAAACTCAAATGGAATAATTATCAAATGGAGTTGGCAGGGAAACAATTGCAAGGCACTACCTCCAGAATAACCTGCCGAGGGAGGGATATGAGGGTTAATCGATAATAGATATTCCCTTAACTAAGCAAAAAAACAATAAGGCATAGTCTATGTGTGGAAAATATGTACAAAGTTTAGGGCTAATATTTGATGTAATTGGTGTTGTTATAATTGCCAATGGAATGAGAAAACAAAATTACCAAGAATCTTCTCCTTTTGGCATTCCAGTGAATACAGCAGAAATGCTTTCTCATTTGGGAAACTCACCACTATTCGGAACATGGTTCTTAATAGCAGGTTTTGTTTTACAGTTCATAGCTCTTTAGATCTAAAAACTATAGGGATAGGGAGGAGCCGCGCAGTCCCCCCATCCCACACCACCGTACGTACGGTTCCGTATACGGCGATTCGGCTGATCAGAGAAGGCACGGGTAAAACAGGTTCCGCTTTATCGGGTTTTCCAGAATGGAACGTTACCGACCCTTCAGATACTGCAGACTCGCCCTGCATCGACGCAGGCGACAATGATGCACCCGGTCTGCCGGATACAGACAAGGACGGCAATCCTCGAATATCAGGTGGAACTGTTGACATAGGGGCATACGAATACAATCCATCTGTCCCCACTGCCAATGCAGGAACAGACCAGACAGTTGACAGCGGTGTAACTGTGACTTTAGATGGGTCCGGATCATCTGACCCCGAAGGCGAAGCGTTAACCTATTTGTGGACCCAGATTAGCGGCATAATTGTTACTCTGTCAGATACTACTGCTGTTCAGCCCACTTTTACGGCACCGTCTTTAGGAACGTCGCTCATCTTTGAACTGGAGGTAACGAATGAGACTGGTTTGATAAATAGGGATAGCGTCACTGTAACTGTCAAGTCCGACGAAACAGTGAAACCGGTCTACCGCTTCTGGTCCCCCCAGTGTCAGGCACATTTCTGGACGATCGACGAAGCTGAAAAAGACAGCCTTATAGCCAACTATTCCGCCATATGGAAATATGAGGGAATAGGTTGGTACGCCCATGACTCATCTAATTACCCAACAGACTCTAAACCAGTATATCGGTTTTGGTTACACGGTCTTGGCGAGCATTTCTATACAATTGATGAGGATGAAAAGGATTATATAATCAACAACTACCCCGAGTCCTTTCAGAGGTATGAAGGTATTGCATGGTATGCCTATCCTGAAGGAAGTGAACCGGAAAATACTGTCCCGGTCTACCGTTTTTGGCTCGGATTCTTGGGTTCACATCATTTCACAACCGATGCAAGTGAAAAAGACTATATTATCGCCAACTACCCAACAGCCCGTTATGAGGGAATAGCTTGGTATGTGTTGTCGCAGTAAAAAGGCATTTAACCTGTGACCCTATAAGAGGGTGTAGACTGTTTTATACTACTGCACAACCTAAAACGACCACTTGAAACCCAAGATTTGTATCTGAATCCTTGCTAAATTCCAAATGCTACAGTTCCTATATTATACGTGAATATCAGAAAACACTTTCTTGGGGATAACAATATCTATGTAGTCTTGAATTTTCCCACCCACAAAAAGTGAAGGTTACGGATTCTAACCATCATAGGAATACTGAGATACACTCCTGAATTCACAACCTGAGTCAATGTTGTGATATGAGCTCAATATCACATCCGCGCAAGATTAATTTTGCCATTTCTCTCATTGTCCAATGCCACTGCATCTTGTGGTCGTTCCTCTGATTGGCTATCTTCACAGGATGCTGGGCTATATAATACATCAATTGGAATTTATTCGAAAATACAGAGGGTTACATCTTGCAGCCTTCTCCTGTTGCGTGTCTGAAAAGCTGCGCTTTTTTTGATTTTCACCTCTGCTTCGATCTTCATTTGCTAATTTCCACAAAAATCGGATGATATGCGCCCGGAGGACAGGATTGCAAAGAGATTGGGACAATCCAGGGGGGCAATCAGTGACATTTAGCAAAAATGGCAACGCTGCCAAATCTGCTAAATACCGATTTATCCAGAGGCTTCAATAATTTCGATCTAACTTGATTTTCCCGTAAACATCCAGTAATTTCTCTCATTATGCTCACCAGAATCATATCAGGCGGTCAAACAGGGGCAGGCAGATGTAAGGGGCTGTTGGTTAAGCTCCTCGAGGGAATGCATACGGAGTTAGCTGTTAAAAACAGCAAACCATCACCAATGCCTGAAATCATGTGCATCTTACTTTACTCATGAGTAAAATCGTGTTATGGTCATTTTATCATGAAGAAAATATGTGAGCGGTACATAAAAAAACCTGTTGAGGAAGACCTGAAGTCAACCATGGTTTTTATAGGCGGACCAAGGCAGACAGGAAAAACCACATTTGCATTGAACTTTCTGCCTGCACCGAGTGAAAAACACCCTGCCTACCTGAACTGGGATGATCTTGGCGCAAGATCGTCATTGCTTAAAGGAGAACTGCCTGCAAACCAGAAATGCATTATATTAGACGAAATACACAAATTCGCAAGATGGCGGAATCTGGTTAAAGGATTTTACGACACAAACAGGTCTGAAATATCATTTATTATTACAGGATCGGCAAGGCTCGATTATTACAGCAAGGGCGGTGATTCCTTGCACGGCAGATACCACTATTACCGGCTTCATCCTTTTTCTCCGCGAGAACTCAACCCGATCCCCACAAAAGATGATATTCAGATATTATTAAAATTCGGAGGATTTCCCGAACCATGCCTGAGAGGAGAAGAAAAATTCTGGAGGAGATGGCAGAGGGAGAGACTCCAGCGGGTAATATATGAGGATATCAGAGATCTTGAGAACATCAAAGAGATAAGCCTGCTCGAACTGCTCGCAGATGAACTTCCGGGAAGAATCTCATCTCCTCTTTCAGTGAAAAATTTAAAAGAGCTTCTGGATGTTGCCCATGAAACCGTGGAACGGTGGCTTAAGATATTTGAAAGAATGTATTACTGTTTTCGCATTTCACCATACGGCCCGCCAAAAACAAGAGCGGTTAAAAAGGAAAGAAAATTGTATTTATGGGACTGGTCCATTGTCACTGATCATGGCGCAAGATTTGAAAATTTTATTGCGTCACAACTTTTAAAATATTGTCATTTTATTGAAGATACAGAAGGCTTTCGCATGGAGCTTCGTTTTCTGCGGGATACGGACAAGCGGGAAATAGATTTTGTTGTGCTGAAAGAAGGGGCGCCACTCTTTGCGGTGGAATGTAAGACAGGAGATAAAAATATAAACCCGGCCATCTACTATTTTATGGAAAGAACGCCGATCCCGAAATTTTATCA
>JAFDAS010000106.1 GCA_019313695.1 Deltaproteobacteria bacterium | reverse complement strand
CATGAAGCACCTCCTTCTCCTCTTGAGATGCTTCTTTCTCTACCTTATTCAAACAATAGGTGACATAATCATATTGCAGCTTAGGGGTGACATAATCATATTGCAATAACAAATAAGAGCTTTCCTGTTGACATTTAAATGTTATGACGCTATGATGTTGCGTATATCAGGAGGTAACATTATGGCAGCATTATCAAAACGTTCTACTATCTATCTGGATCCCGCCCTTCATCAGGCATTACGAATTAAGGCCCTCGAAACCTCCCGTTCAATGTCGGAGATAATTAACGAAGCTGTAAGAGAGGCGCTTGCCGAGGATGCCGAGGACCTCGCTGCTTTTGAAGAAAGGGTAAACGAACCTCTGATCAGTTATGAACGGATGGTCAAGAGGCTTAAAAAAGATGGCCGCATATAAAATCTTTTTCAAAAAATCGGTCTGGAAGGATTTTGAAGCAATCCCGAAGAAGGATTTAAAAAGGATACTTGAACGCATCGAATTGCTTGGTGGAAATCCACGCCTTCCAGGTTGCAGAAAATTAGCCGGTCAGGAAAAGTATCGTCTGCGGCAGGGACAGTATCGTATTCTATACTCCATTCAAGATGAAGAACTTTCTGTCTGGATAGTAAAAGTCGGCCATCGAAACCGACTGGGAGATATCCAGATACAGTAAAAAGGAGAGTGATGATGGATCGTGGTGTTTCGAGGATGCTTTTTGACAAGCAGGATCATGAACTTCTGGTTATTGTCAATGAGGTTCTCAACAGGAATAAGTCGCGGAAGTATCTCAAGAACCTTCTGAACCCGTATCTGCACCCGCATGGGATCAAGGAGATGGCGGCATCGAAGGAGCTGCGCGTTGCCTACGCCGTAATCCACCTGCTCAATTCTCTGGAGGTCGGTGAGGCGGAAGATCGCCTGAGCGCCCTGCGTTCCCTGCGTGATGAAGTGCTCTACAGCGCCCAGAGTTTTCTCCGTAGGAATACCGCCCGGGTTCTCCTGCAGATCATGAAAAAACTGGTTCAGGCCAGCGGGGACTATCGCCGGCAACTGGAACTGGCGCATGATTTCCGCATCACGGCGTCCGGGAAGCCCCGTATTGTACGGGAGCAGCTGAGGCGTTATCATCTGCTGGAAATGCCGGAGGCATGGAATCAGATTGCAACCGATGATCATGTCCATGATGTTAATACCAAGGGGCGAAAATCTTCCACTCACCTGATAATGGATGCCTGGATCAAGGGTATCCAAAGGCTCAAGGTAATCTATTATAATCATGTGAAAGCGGATGTCGCCGAGGAACTTCTGAAGGCGGCTGAGATTATGGGCATCAGGGTCAGGATCGGTGTCGAGTTTTCCGCGAGATTTCACGACAGGTATGCTCTGTTTATATGGGCGCCACGCGGGCTTCTGGACGCGCAGGATTACCTGAATTTTCTGAAGGAAGAACCGGTTGAGTCCTTCATGGCTGAAGGACGCAGGGTTTCGGAATACCAGCGACGTTATACCATGGCGGTCCTCAGGGAGTTTAACGACAGGCACCGCTACTCGATAGAGGATAGCTACGGATTTCTTCCTCCTCTCCTTGATCAGGAGGAGTTTTTGTCTTTTGTGGGTGTCGGTCAAGTGTCTTTGCTACACTTGGCTGAGTACATGCACACAAAAATGCTGCCTGTCATGAAGGATCATGTTGCCGGTCTAAGAGTAAAATATACCGGAGCGGAGCCTGAAGAGCGTCGGCAAATGGCCGGCATTGTGGAGGAACTGAACCGGCTGGATTCAGAGGCTATCGTGGAGGAATACCTGCGTCCGTCTCACAATCCTTCCGTTCCAGCCCCTGATATACCATGTGATGGAGCGGATGTTCCGGCTTTGCTGACCCTGTCACCGCGTGAGCTCCTCGAACGGCTGGGGCATCTTAATGCCGGTTACAGTATTACTCTTGCTCTCGGTAATCTGAATGTCGAAGATGTTATTGAGCTTCTCTATGATTGCAGGGGCATGATAACACATCTGGAAATATTCAATCTCAAGGATTATGTGACCGGCAAAGAACCTCACACTGTAGAGATCAGTGAGTTGCAAAGGGCTATAAACGAAGATAACATTATAATATTAAAACGTATTATACAGGAATCCATCAAGCGGTTAAGCACGGAAGATGCCGGGCGAATTGATAAGTTCACGAAAATCCTGCATGATATATCGGCATTTCGGTCGTATTATAAGGGAACGCTTCTCAAGAGCCGCGTCGGCAGCGATTCCACCGGACGTTCACACCATCTCTATGGGATGGGACTTGTTATAAAAGACACGCTTCCTCTCAGAGCGCGAAGGGAGATAAAGAAAGCGCCACTTTCTTCCCGCTTGACCATCCCTATTAATACTGCGGTTTATCTGCGCGCGAACTATGTGTCGCGCAGTAATTCCAACAGGCTGGTAAATGCCTTTTACCGTATGGCCTGTTGTATTCCGGGCCTGCGTCTTATAGGGAAAAAGCGTCTGGAAGAATGGGAAATCGATAGGTCTTCCACCTTTGTGGGAGCCGGGGGCAATATAGTTGCATTGGGCGGATTCGACGAGGAGAGCACCAATGACCTCTATCTCGAATCTCCGGATCTGCGGAAGACCCGGGCAGGGATATCATGGAAATATCTCAACAGCGGTCTGAAAAACTGGATAAAAGTGCTGATAGGATTTGTGCCGGCATTCCTTACTTTCTACCTTACCAAAGACTGGTGGCTGCTTTCCTGGTTCGGGGCATTTATCTGGTTCGGAATCACGGGCGTGCGCAACATACTCCAATCTGTCATAGGCGGCGGCGGTATTCGCCGTTCTCCGCTGTTGAAATGGAATGATTATGTTAGCTGGGACCGTCTGACGGATTCCCTCCTCTTTACGGGCTTTTCCGTTCCCCTGCTCGATTACCTGGTCAAAACCCTGCTGCTGGACAGGACATTCGGCGTTACGACTTCTACCAGTCCAGTCCTGCTGTATACGGTTATAGCCTTGGCAAACGGGGTGTATATTTCAACACATAACATCTTTCGCGGACTGTCTAAGGGCGCTGTTTTGGGGAATTTTTTCAGGACGATTCTTTCCATTCCCGTTGCCGTTGTATTCAGTATGATAACAGGTGATATACTCTACGCGTGTGGAGTCGTGGATGTAAATGCCATTCTCCAGAGATGGGCGGCTGTGATTTCCAAGGGCGCGTCCGACTGTGTGGCGGGTTTTATAGAGGGGCTTGCCGATCGTTACCAGAATATACGTATCCGCATGTTAGACTATCGAAGCAAGTTGGCTCAGATGTTTGATATATATACCCGCATGGAACTGCTTTTCCCAGAGTCTGACGTGTGTGAGATGCTTGAATCTCCCAAGAGGTTCATACGCGCCATAAAGGCCGAGGCCCTCGACCTGGAAAAGATAGTGATTATAAACGCCCTCGACCTGCTGTATTTCCGGATGTACCAGCCCCGCGCCGGAAGCGCGTTGCACACAATTATAAGGGGAATGTCCCCCGAAGAACGTCGAATATTTGTTCGCATCCAGTCGGTCCTTGAACGTAACAGGGAGATAAGTCAGCTGTTTGTCGACGGGATTGTGGGGAAAAACTTTTCGAAGGCACTGTCATTCTACCTGGATCGTTCAGGTCCGTACCTCACTGCTATCAAAAAGATGACGTAGTCTGACCCCATTTTTTTGTTGAAAACTGACATGTTAAATGATAGCTACTCGTATCTTTCGTGTCCGCATCATCCCATACCCTTAAAAATATGATATGCATAAAAATGGATTCGAAAAGACATTAGAGGAGATATTCCGGGAAAGGGCTGATGTTCTTTATCGTACTGGTAAGGAAACATTTGAACAGGGCTCATGAGCAGGTATAGTAAGAAAAGAACCCAAATGATCAATAAACACCTCATGGCAAGGGGCATTACTGATGAAAAGGTTCTAAAAACCATGGAAACGGTTCCAAGGCATCTCTTTGTAGAGGAAGGCCTCCAGGACCAGGCATATTCCGACAATCCCCTTCCCATAGGGTCCAGACAGACTATCTCTCAACCTTATATTGTAGGACTCATGACCGAATCGCTTAAACTGAGGGGAACCGAAAAGGTTCTGGAGATAGGAACGGGCTGCGGATATCAAACAGCTATCCTGGCCAAGCTGGCCGAGATGGTATTTTCCATTGAGAGGATAGCATCTCTCGCTTTCAGGGCGCAAAGAACACTGGATTCGCTCCACTACAACAACATATTGATCAGGGTCGGGGACGGAACGTATGGATGGAGTGAAGAAGCCCCGTTCGACGCGATTATAGTCACTGCCGGCGCCCCGGAAATTCCCGAAACCCTCAAGAAACAACTGGCCGTCGGGGGAAGGCTTGTCATCCCCGTCGGGGGCCGGAGCTCACAAACATTGTTGAGGATCACCCGCCTGTCGGAAGAGACGGATGACATGAAAATAGAAGACGTCTGCGGGTGTCGCTTCGTTGACCTGATAGGAGAGTACGGATGGAAGGGCTAACATAGGGCATGCTTAGACGATTATACGACTGGGTTCTTCACTGGGCTGAAACACCCTATGGATCATGGGCGCTGTTTCTGCTCGCATTTGCGGAATCGAGTTTTTTCCCTGTGCCGCCCGATGTCCTGCTGATCGCGCTGGCAATATCCATTCCTGCCAAAGCATTCAGGTATGCGTTAATATGCTCTCTGGGATCACTCCTGGGAGGTGTTGCCGGATATGTGATCGGGTACCAGTTTATGGATCTGGTCGGATTTCGTATAGTCGACTTCTATGGTTTCGCGGAGCGATACCACGCTGTGGGCGATTTATATAACAGGTACAACGCGTGGGCCGTTGGAATAGCCGGGTTTACACCCATTCCTTACAAGGTCTTCACCATATCGGCAGGCGCGTTCAAGATAAATTTTGTAATTTTTCTCATTGCTTCAGCGATAAGCAGGTCCGCAAGATTTTTTCTTGTGGGGTGGCTGATATATAAATTCGGTCCAAGCATCAGACTGTTTATAGACCGTTATTTCAACATCCTGGCCTTTGTCTTTGTGGCGCTTCTTATCGGAGGTTTTATATTAATTAAGTATCTTCTGTAATAGGAATCCTATGTTACGCGACAAAAAAACAATGTTTATACTCCTCTTTCTCCTGTTATTCATTACTGCCTGCGCAACCACACCCAAGGCAGGCGGTGTTTACCACATGGTGAAAAAGGGCGAAACCCTGTGGGAAATATCCCGGACCTATAATTGCGATCCCGGCGAACTTGCCGAGGCGAACAACCTGCCTGATAGCCGTATCGAAGCAGGGAGCGTATTATTTATCCCCGATGCCGCAAGCGCTATTTCCATCAAACCAGGCACGACATTATCACACAAGACACATGCTACGACAAAGAAGGAACCTCCCAAAACTGTTCAAAAAAACAGGGCGTCTGTCTCCAAAGATGTACCGCACAAAAGTGCACCCATTAAAAAATCCGGCAAACCCCGTTTTATATGGCCGGTAGAGGGCAAGATATCCTCAAAGTTCGGCATATACAAAGGGATGAGGCATAACGGAATCAAGATAGCCGGAAAGAATGGAATGCCCGTACTTGCCTCCGCGGGCGGGACTGTAATACATTCCGCGCCTATCAAATATTATGGAGAAACCATTATTATAAAATACAACAGCACCTACTCGACGGTTTATTCTCACTTGAAGAAAAGGATGGTGAGTACGGGGGGCACAGTCAAGCAGGGGGACAAGATAGGACTTCTTGGAAAAGAAGAGAAGACCGGAAAATCATATCTGTACTTTGAAATACGACACAAAAACAGGGCAAAAAATCCCCTCTATTATCTGCCCAAAAAGAAATGATGCTCCCGTAAAAAGTCGAAAAATACCATTTTTCGTCATTCCGACGAAAGTCGGAATTCAGTAAATTCAACAACTTCTGGATACCGGATCGAGTCCGGTATGACGGTTTTGGGACTTTTTACGGGTTTGTCAGAAATGATTCTGTTGAATTATAACCCAAGTTTAACCCCATTCCGGACACAACCGTAGTGATATCGGGCGGTTGGGGCTGAGCGGCCAGATTTATGGTCACTACATCTTTAGATCTCAACCTTTGTACGCTTCAG
>JAFDAS010000105.1 GCA_019313695.1 Deltaproteobacteria bacterium | reverse complement strand
AGAATTTTACTGGGTATTAAGGAAATCAATGATTCTCCTGTTGTGCATAGATGGAAGAAATTCGACTTCGCCCATGCTTTCTAATGTAAGTGTTTTTATGAAACGTTATACTAGTATTCATGTGTTATGATAAGGCAATCAATCTCTAAGTTATATTGACAGGTTCATAAGCTCAGCTGCATTTTCAAAGAAGACCTGTCTTTCAAGTCCCTTATCCCCCTGACATGCCTTCTTTACGGTTTTAATGGATGTAAGCCTGTTTCCCCATGGCCAATCAGATCCATACAGGACTCTCTCAGGAGTAAGGATCTTGATCAACTTTTTTATAGTACCAGGGGATTGAAATGATATATCAACCCACACGTTTTTGTATTTGCCAAGCATTTCAATCACATCTCCCACCTCAAACAACCCTGCATGGCCAGCTATGAAATTAACCCTGGGAAATGCATCAACAAGTTCTTTGGCATAATGTATCTCACCGTATGTTGGATTTTCTTTGACCTTTTCACCTCCCAGATAGTAAGAAGAGATTCCGCAATGAAATAGTACAGGGAGACCATGGGGCTCAAAAGCCTCCACAACTTCAAAGGTCCTTTTGCTTGTTAGTGGAACACACTGGACTATGGGATGAAGTTTTAGGCCTCTTGCTCCTGCTTTTACATCTGCTTCAAGGTTAGCCTCAAGATCGTAATTTTTGGTGTAGTCTATCCCGGTAAAGGGTATAATTCCTTGATCCTTTTGGGATGCTATTTTGAGATCTTCAAATGTGACATGCGAAGGGATCGGCATACATGCACTGAGGATAACTCCAGCCCCATCCATTGATCTTCTAAAATTTTCCCTTGTAGCTGTAAGATTGCGCTGCCTCTCTGCTATTGTCACCCACCTTGCAAGAAGCCTGTAGAGAAGACCGTCCAGACCATAGTTTCTGTGAAGGCCTGCCTCTGATATGGATACTGGATCAAATATCTTTTTCTTTCTGATCCCCTTTTTCTCTATTAATTCTCCCCCGCCAGGATAAAGTATGTCTCCAAGATGTGTATGAACATCTATTATCATATCCATTTTGCTCTCCTACAGGGATAAAGGGTCTTCCCTCCCATCGTTTGTTGATGGGAGGGAAGGTAAAATCCCATCTATATCTTCAGAGGGGTGATCATATCATCTCCTTCATAAAGTCGTATCCCCCCGGCTTCAAGCCTTTTCAGAAACTCAGGTGGATCCAGGCAGGCCTCAGGGGCCATAACTCCCTTTTTCTTGACCAATCCCTCTCCTATCATTTGCACTGCCACCGAGGCTGGTAATCCTGTAAGAAGATCCATATGAGCGGCTGCGCCATAAGCGATGCGAACCCATTTGCCTTCCTTCTTACCAGTGATATCCACCCTGCAAGCAGAGCAGGTCTCCGCTGGCTTACCTATCATTTCCAAAAAAGGTAGCATAGGATTGATGATCGCCCCCAAAACAGCTTTCTTTTTCGGGGTGTTTGTAAGGTGGAGATGAGCCATCATCATGGAAAGCTTGCTTAAGTAATTCTCAACTAGCCCACCTTTTAGAGTTACTGTCTTGGCGTTAATATAACGGGGTATGGTTACAGGCTCTGGATGGCCTACATGGTAAACATAGACCTCACCTACTGGTTTAGGAAAGCGCAGTTTTTCACATCCAGATCCTGCTGGTGTCCATACAGTTCTTCCGCCTTGGTAAGAGGGGATTGTGCCAGTAAAAATGTGCAAGGTATGCAGTGTGACGGCTTTACCCACGGTATCTGAGGTATGACATCCCCAGGCAACAGCTATCTCCTCAACTTCATCCAGTTGATTTGCGGCCCTACGGGCAAACACATTGGTCACACCTGGTGTCCATCCTACACCTGTGATCATGGTTATTCCTGCTTTCTTGGCCTCTTTGTCCAGTTCCAGAATCGCTGCTGCAGCGTCGTAATCATCACATATACTAACATAATTCACTCCTGCCTCGATGCAGGCTCTGGCCATCTTTGTCTCATACTTGTAGAATGGGCCGATGGTCCCCAACGCCACATCGTAACCACGCACTGCATCCACCAACTCTGAATGATTATTGGCATCTATTTTCTTGGCTGTGCATTTATCCCCAAGCTCTCGGGCCAGGCTTTCAGCCGCACTCAGACTATAATCAGCGATCGTGAGCTCCTTTACCTTATCTTTGGAAATCAGATCTCTAACCGCCAACCTACCCATTGCCCCCGCTCCTCCTAATGAAATAATCCTCATCTTGTCCTCCTTTTTTTAATACAAAATTTTATTTCTTCTGTTTTTGTAAGCCCATTTTGGCAAAATACAGAACGGTTTTTAATCCTTTATGCATGGAAAATTCTTTTTCATTCTCCAACCATTCTAACTCTAATCCCTCTACTATCCCCAGGATGATAAAGGCTATAAATTGAGAATCCACTTTTTTAAATTCACCAGCCTTTATTCCTTGCTCAATAATGCTGGCTATGGCAGATCGCATTCGCACATAATACTTCATTACCTGTTCAATATAATCAGGGTTGAAGGTATAGTGACGGTCGGCACGAAACTTTAATAGCAATCTGCAATACTCCTTTTTCTGTTGGTATAAATCTGCAACTCTTTGCGCTAACTTCTCCAATCTTTTAATTATGTTACCCTCACAATCTCTAGTTTCCTCTATAAGATCCAAAAATGCAGAGAGCATATCAGAGACTAGGGAAAAGGCTAATGCCTCTTTAGATTTCCAGTACCAATAAAGCGTTCCCTTGCCTAGGCCAGCAGCTAATGCAATTTCTGCCATAGTAGTGTTATGAAATCCCTTTTCTGAAAAAAGTTTGAGAGCTGCGTCTTTTATCTGTTTTTCTCTGGTTTCTTTTACTGGATTGGGACGAACTCCTATAGTTTTCTGCATTACCCCTCCTATATCGACCAACCAGTCAGTCAGTCTGTTATAGCGGAATATACAAAGTTAAAATCTTTTTGTCAACACTTTTAACAGCAGGTCTTTCCCAAAAAATCTTTCATAAAATCAGGATAATTCGATGATATTGTGAATTCCGTGCGGGAATTCCGCGGGCTACACTCTACAATAATAGTTGCCCTCAGACGAAAAATGGCATAGAAAAGCTTTGTTAAATTAAAAACAGCTGAATTTATAATTATCAATTGGTCATGAGAATCCTCGATGAATAAAAAATACGTTATTGTCGTTATTATGGCAGTTTTAGCCCTGATCGGCTGGCAGATTTACAACAAGGTCTTTCTTTCAGCAAAACTGCCTGCCCGCCATGGCTCTCTTCCCGTCGCTGTCGATGTTGTGCCCGTCAGAAAGGCCATGATCCGGGATGTAGGGAATTTCACCGGCACGCTTTTACCCGATTCCAGGTTTATCGCTGCACCAAAAATTGCAGGAAAATTGAAGAGGGTTTTGATAAACATCGGAGACGAAGTAAAGCGTGGACAGTTAATAGCTGTCCTCGATGGTGATGAGTTTGTCCAACAGGTGGATCAGGCCAGGGCCGAACTGGATGTTGCCAGAGCAAACGTGGAGGAAAGCCGGAGTGTTCTCAATCTGGCCCGGCGTGAATTTGAGCGGGCCAAAGCCCTTCGGGAGAAGAAAATTGTTTCCGAATCCGAACTGGATGCGGCGGAAGCCCAATATAAGGCCGGCGTTGCCAGGCAAAAGGTAGCGGCGGCCAAGGTGGCTCAAAAGGAGGCGGAGCTTAAAAACACCCAGGTTCGTCTGGACTATACGCGCATCAGAGCATCATGGGAGAACTGCAGTGAATTCCGTGTTGTGGGCGAACGTTTCGTCGACGAAGGGGCCATGCTGACGGCAAATGCCCCCATTGCCACTATTATTGATATCCATTCCCTTAAGGCCGTGATCCACGTTATCGAACGTGATTATCCCCGAATCAAAACTGGCCAGACCGCTCTCATTACTACCGATGCCTATCCCGACAGGACCTTTACCGGTACTATTGCCCGAGTAGCGCCCATATTAGAGGAAGCGACACGCCAGGCAAGGGTTGAGCTTGCAATCCCCAATCCCGTGAAGATCCTCAAACCGGGCATGTTTGTCCGGGTCGAAATAGAATTTGCCCGTCACGATAACGCAACTGTTGTTCCCCTGAACGTCCTGACAAGACACAACGGACAGAGGAGCATTTTTCTCGCCGATAAGAAAACCATGACGGTCAGGTTCGTACCGGTCACCGTGGGTATCATCAGCGGCGCAATGGCGGAAATCGTTGAACCCGCTCTTTCCGGAATGGTGGTAAGTGTGGGGCAACATCTCCTTGAGGACGGGTCTGCTATTACATTGTCTGCATCAGAAAAGGATACCTTGTCCCCGGAAGGCTCTCAAGAGGATGAATCAAAAAAAGGAAATCAACCCTGATCGGGGATATCGTCTATGAATCTTTCCCGAACCGCCGTTCACCGCCCCGTCTTCACCGTCATGGTGATACTGATCGTGGTTATTCTGGGAGGCATTTCACTTATCCGCCTTCCCATTGATTTGATGCCGGACATCACCTATCCCACCCTGACCGTTCGAACTCTCTATGAAAACGCGAGCCCCGAGGAGATCGAAGAACTTGTGACACGCCCCATCGAAGAGGCCATGAGTGCCGTTCCGGGAGTGGAAAGCGTCTATTCCACCTCTTCGGAAGGGGCAAGCAATGTCCGGGTGACCTTTTCCTGGGGAACCGATCTGGACACGGCATCCAACGATATCCGGGATCGTCTGGACCGTGTTATCCGGCGACTTCCAGATGATGTGGAACGGCCCATCCTGTACAAGTTCGATCTGGCAAACTTCCCCATCCTTATTTTCGGTGTTTCCGGCAAGCAGAATCCGCTTGAGATGCGCAGGATCATCGACGATCAGGTGAAGTACCGTATCGAACGGATACCCGGAGTGGCATCTCTCGACGTGTGGGGCGGCTATGAACGTGAGATACAGGTCAATCTCGACGCCGGTAAAATCAAGGCCATGGAACTGCCCCTGGATCAGATCCTGAGCCGGATACGGGAGGGAAATGTTACCCTTCCCGCTGGCACGATAGACCGGGGAAACCTGGAAGTGAACATCCGCACCAAGGGGGCATACGCAAGTCTTGATCAGCTTGCGGACACCGTTATTGCGATCCGGGAGGGGGTCCCGATCAGACTCCGGGATATCGCCCACATCGACGACTCAAGAAAAAGGATTACCCGCGTAATCACGGTGAACGGAAAGCCGGGCATCAGACTGGGGGTAAGAAAGCAGTCCGGCAAGAATACTGTCGAGGTCGCCGCCAGGGTCTTGAAAGAAGTGGATAAGTTAAATCAGGACTTTTCGCAGATTCACATAACGCCGATGCTCGACACATCCGATTATATCAAAAACTCGATTACCAACGTGGGATCGATGGCGATATACGGCGGCATTCTGGCAATACTGGTCCTTCTTTTTTTCCTCCGCAATATCGTCAGCACATTCATAATTGCCATAACTATACCAATTTCCATCATCGCCACGTTTACCCTCATGTATTTCGGGGGGCTTACCTTGAATATCATAACCCTCGGCGGTCTGGCGCTCGGTATCGGCTTGCTCGTGGATAACGCCATAGTTGTTCTTGAAAATATATACAGACACAGGGAGTCGGGTGAAGGCGCCGAAGAGGCAACCATCCAGGGCACAGGTGAAGTTACCCCCGCTATCGTGGCAAGCACGCTGACTACGCTGGTGGTATTTCTGCCCCTCGTCTTCGTACAGGGTATGTCCGGTGTCATGTTCAAACAACTCGCCCTGGTGGTAAGCTTCGCACTCTTCTGTGCCCTCCTGATTGCCCTGACAGCCGTGCCGCTCATGTCGGCAAGATTCCTGCATCTTCACAAGGCTCAACAAAGAAATTTCCGAATCGAATCCCTGTACCAGATCAGTGTTCGTTTCTTCGCCCGGGTAGAAGACGCTTACAAACGACTGCTCCATCGTGCTCTCGATCACATGGGAACCGTAGTAATCGGGACCGTGCTTTTACTGGCGGCAAGCCTGATAACCATATCAAGGTGAAGCGTTTTATATAAAGAGACACCTCCCCAACCATAGCAGGAGATGCTATGGTCCAGTGTAAAATACACTATAAGGATCTAGGAGGTGTCAAA
>JAFDAS010000015.1 GCA_019313695.1 Deltaproteobacteria bacterium | reverse complement strand
CCATGAAGCACCTCCTTCTCCTCTTGAGATGCTTCTTTCTCTACCTTATTCAAACAATAGGTGACATAATCATATTGCAGCTTAGGGGTGACATAATCATATTGCAATAACAACTAATAAAAAACTCTTGACAAATACATTTTTTAGATTTAGTCTCCCACTCTTGCATTCAAGGAGATAGGAATGCGGTTGGGCTGTATCAGAGAATTCTCTGTAATATGCATAAGTTAACACTTGCTGGCGTAGCTCAATTGGTAGAGCAGCTGATTTGTAATCAGCAGGTCGCGGGTTCGAGTCCCATCGCCAGCTCCAGTTACTGTTGATTAACGTGGAGGGGTTCCCGAGTGGTCAAAGGGAGCAGACTGTAAATCTGCCGGCGAAGCCTACGGAGGTTCAAATCCTCCCCCCTCCACCATATTTTTGTCATTTTGGGTTTTCAGGAGGCGGGAGTAGCTCAGTGGCTAGAGCGTCAGCCTTCCAAGCTGAGGGTCGCGGGTTCGAATCCCGTTTCCCGCTCCATTTTTTGATTTATCAGGGTGTGTTATCAGGGTGTGGAAAAAAGGGTTTTTATCGGCCCACGTAGCTCAGTTGGTAGAGCACATCCTTGGTAAGGATGAGGTCACCAGTTCAATCCTGGTCGTGGGCTCCATTTTGAGGGAAGCGGGTTTATTGGAATGAGAGACATTGTTATCCTTGCATGTGGTGAATGCAAGCAGAGAAATTACACGACAACGAAGAACAAGCGGATTACGAAAAATCGTCTTGAAATGAAGAAATATTGCAAATTTTGCCAGCGGCATACAACGCACAGAGAGACGAAATAGGATATCTGTTTACATCTCAGGGCGTGCCGGATGGTCGGATTTCCTGGGTATGTTAGTATTACGGGATGTGGAAATTTGAGGATACCCCCTTGTGGGTTTCCAGGGTCTCAAATAAGGATATGTTATTTGAAACAGGCCAGTAGCTCTAATGGCTAGAGCACCGGACTCCAAATCCGGGTGTTGGGGGTTCGAGTCCCTCCTGGCCTGCCATTATGCTTTTGCCGGGTATATTGAATGGAAAAGATCAAGTTGATGATAAACAGGGTAACTCGCTTTTTGAAGGAGGCAAGGGTTGAACTGAGGAAGGTGACATGGCCAACCCCGAAGGAGGCGCTTGCCTCGACTTCTGTCGTGATTGTTGTGGTCATTATCATGTCCCTATTTCTCGGGGTCGTAGATCTTGGCCTTACCAGAATAATAAGATTGGTTTTGGGTTAAAAATATGGCTTTCAACTGGTATGTTGTCCATACATACTCGGGTTTTGAAAACAGGGTAAAGCTCTCCCTGGAGGAGAGAGTGACCACCTTTGGTATGCAGGATTATTTTGCTGACATACTGATACCGGAGGAGGATGTGGTCGAACTCAAAAAAGGTGAGAAGAAGACCTCAAAGAGAAAATTTTTCCCCGGGTATATCCTTGTAAAGATGGAGTTGAACGACGATACATGGCACATAGTGAAGGACACCCCCAAAGTCACCGGTTTCATAGGAATGAGGGACAGACCGTCGCCTATATCCGATGAATCTGTCCAGTTATTGAAGACCAAGATAGATGAGGGCACGTTGAAGCCCAGCCCGAAGTTTAAGTTTGAGACTGGAGATCATGTGAGGATTGTGGATGGTCCCTTTTTAAATTTTGACGGGGTGGTTGATGAAGTCAAACCGGAAAAGGGTAAATTGAGAGTAATAGTGAGCATCTTTGGTAGATCAACGCCTGTGGAGCTGGAGTTTATACAGGTTGTCCAGAATTAAAGAAACCGTAAGAGAATTTTGAAAATGGAACTAAGTAAAGGGGAATCTAATGGCTAAGAAGGTTATTGCGAGCATAAAGCTTCAGGTTCAGGCCGGCAAGGCCACGCCATCGCCGCCTATTGGTCCTGCATTGGGCCAGCATGGGGTTAATATCATGGAATTCTGTAAGGCCTATAATGCCCTCACGCAGAATCAGGAAGGCATGATAATACCGGTTGTGATAACCGTATATGCTGATAAATCGTTTACCTTTATTACCAAAACGCCGCCGACATCCGTTTTGTTAAAACAGGCGGCAAAGATTGCGAAGGGCGCGGGAGATCCCAAGAGAGAAAAAGTGGGGGCAGTAACCTCCAGGCAGCTGAGAGAAATCGCTGAGATAAAGTATGAGGATTTGAATGCCATAGATATTGACGGAGCTATGGCTACAGTAGAAGGGACCGCAAGGTCCATGGGTATTGAGATTGCCAAATAAATCTACTTCGGAGTTTTGTGGAGATGTCTAATAAAGGTAAGAGATACTTGGAAGAGAGAGAAAAGGTAGAGTCCGGGAAGCGTTATTCACTGGAAGAGGCTGTGGAGCTTGCGGTATCTACCACAAGGGCGAAATTCGACGAGACTGCCGATGTTGCCATTAAACTGGGTGTAAATCCCAAACACGCAGACCAGATGATAAGGGGGAGTGTGGTTCTCCCCAATGGTCTCGGCAAGTCCGTGAGAGTGCTTGTTTTCGCAAAGGGAGACAAGGAAAGAGAAGCCCTTGATGCCGGGGCGGACTTTGCCGGTTCGGACGATCTCATTGAAAAGATTAAGGGCGGGTGGATGGAATTTGACAGGGTTGTTGCCACCCCGGATATGATGGGCAATGTTGGAAAACTGGGCAAGATTCTTGGTCCGCGTGGTTTGATGCCCAATCCCAAGGTCGGTACTGTGACTTTTGACGTAAAGAACGCGGTTGAAGAACTTAAGGCGGGCAAGGTTGAGTTCAGGGTAGAAAAGGCGGGAATAGTTCACAGTCCTGTAGGGAAGGTTTCATTCGGAACTAACAAGTTGATGGAAAACATCCTGGCGTTGGTAGAATCCATAATGAAGCTGAAGCCTGCATCCAGTAAAGGGACATATCTGAAAGCCATCTCTCTCTCCACTACCATGGGCCCGGGGGTTAAAATAGATCCTGTGGATGTAAGAAATGTCCTAAAGGCTGGATAAAAAACAAACAAGAAGTCAGAGACAGCAGGTACCACGGTGTTTAATCGATCACGAAATCGGCCTGCCGAGACTATGGAGGAGTTTAGATAGTATCTTTTCCTGTATAGCGGTCTGACTTTCAGAGAATCTTGATCGTCTCCGGGCGACAGGGTGTTTTGAAATTCAAACATTGAAAGGAGGCCATGCATTGAATAGGAGTACTAAGGAACGTGTTGTTACCGAGCTTCATGAGAAGCTTAAGGGTGTGAATCTGGCGATTCTTGCGAATTACAGCGGCATCAAGGTTAAGGATATCACCGACCTGAGAAATGAGTTGCGCAAGGTAGACAGTGAGCTTAAGGTGGTAAAGAATAACCTTTTAAGTATCGCTTTGAAGGACACGGAGTTTACACTGCTGGATGACCATCTCAAAGGTCCCAGGGCGCTCATGATGAACTTTGGAGATGTGGTTGAGCCGACAAGGATACTTGTTGAATTTGCCAAAAAGAATGACCGGCTTGAGATTGAAGCGGGTGTTCTGGATGGCAGGCTTTTGAGCAGGGAGCAGATAAGGGCCCTGGCTGAATTGCCGAGCAGGGATATCCTTCTTGGGAAACTCCTCTCTGTTCTGGTTGGAGCACAGACCCAGCTTGTCACGGTTTTGAGTGCTGTTCCCAGGGGGCTTGTGCAGGTGCTTGAGGCACATAGAGTGAAGAAAGAAGAAAATTAAACATACAGGAAAGGATGTAGCAAAAAATGGCAACAGCAAAAAAAATCACGAAAGACGATGTTATAAGTTTTATCGAAAACATGACGGTTCTCGAGCTGTCGGAAATGGTTAAGGAACTGGAAGAAAAATTTGGTGTCTCCGCAGCGGCTCCAGTGGCTGCAGCAGCAGCCGGACCGGCCGCAGCTGCTCCGGAAGAGGAAAAAACTGAGTTTGATGTTATACTGACGGGATTCGGTGATCAGAAAATACAGGTCATCAAGGTTGCCCGGGCTATAACAGGGTTAGGCCTCAAGGAGGCCAAGGACCTTGTTGAGGCTGCGCCCAAACCGGTTAAAGAGGGTGTGCCAAAGGCCGAAGCTGAAGAGATAAAAGCCAAGCTGGAAGAAGTCGGCGCAAGCGCAGAGATTAAATAAACGTCGGAAGTAGTTACTAAAAGCTAAAAAGGGATTCAAGATTATGGGTCCGGAAGCCAGAGGTAAGAAAGAAATTAAAGAAATTTTTTTCTATTCTGGCTTCTCTATTTATGAAGGATAGATCAATATAAGGATCAATATGGGTACTTATAGAAAAAGTTTTGGCCGCATAAAGAAGATAGTTGAGATACCTGATCTCATAGAAATTCAGAGAAAATCTTATGAAAAATTTCTCCAGGCCGATGCAAGACCTGAAGACAGGGAAAACTCCGGGCTGCAGGGGGCCTTTAAAAGCGTCTTTCCCATTGTAGACTTTGGGGGGAAATGTTCCCTGGAATTTGTCAGTTATAAGATAGGGAATGCCAGGTATGACGTCAGGGAATGTACGCAGAAGGGGATGACCTATAATGCCCCGCTGAGGGTTGTAATCAGGCTTGTTGTGTTCGACAATGGACGGGGTGGCGAACAGAAGGCTGTAACTGTAAGGGATATAAAAGAGCAGGAGATATATTTCGGCGAGATTCCGTTGATGACCGAGAAGGGCACCTTTAATATCAATGGTACCGAGCGGGTAATCGTAAGTCAGCTACATCGGTCGCCGGGCATATTCTTTGACCACGACAAGGGAAAGACCCATGTGAGTGGGAAGCTGATATATTCGGCAAGAATTATACCCATAAGGGGTTCCTGGCTTGATCTTGAGTTTGATCCGAAGGATTTCCTCTATGCCAGAATAGACAGAAGAAGAAAAATGCCGGTTACGGTACTTCTCAAAGCCATGGGATACTCCGCCGAAGAGCTGATGGAGCACTTCTATAATATTGAAAAAGTTGTCCTGAATGGCAGCAGAATATCTCTGAGAGTAGAGGACAGCCTCATTGGCGAGAGAGTGCCGGAAGACATTAAGGATAGTCAAACCGGTGAGGTGTTGCTGAAGAAGGGAAGAAAGATTTCCAAGGCTTTTTTGAAAAAGATGACTGATGCGGGTGTGGAGTTTATGGATGTAAGCGAGAATTACATCGTAGGCAAGGTACTTGCTTCAGACGTAGTGGATCCTGAGACCGGCGATGTTCTTCTGAAATGTGCCGATGAACTGGGCGCAGATGGTATGGAATTGCTGCGCGAGAAAAACATTACGGAGGTCAGATTTATTCAACTTGATGAGGAAGGGACGAATTCCTATATCAGGAATACCATGCTCATAGATAAAATCGAGACCGAAGAGGATGGTATCGTAGACGTGTACAGGAGATTAAGGCCAAGTAATCCCCCCTCGCTTGAAACCGCCCGCAGATTTTTTAACAGCCTCTTTTTTAATCACGACAGCTATGACCTGTCTGATGTAGGACGCGTTAAGATGAATTACAAGCTTCGCATGGATGTGCCTTCTGATATGACGGTTCTTCGCCGGGAGGATATCATGGAAGCCGTGAAATATCTTATCAATCTGAAGAATGGTGTGGTTGATTACAGCGTTGATGATATAGATCACCTCGGAAACAGAAGGATCCGGTCCGTTGGAGAACTTATAGAAAATCAATACAGGATTGGGCTGGTGAGGATGGAACGTGCCATCAAGGAGAAGATGAGCCTTCTTGATATAGAAACCATGATGCCCCACGATCTTATAAACGCCAAGCCTGTTACCGCTGTAGTCAATGAATTTTTCGGGAGCAGCCAGCTGTCTCAGTTTATGGATCAGACCAACCCCCTTTCCGAGATTACGCACAAGAGGAGATTATCGGCCCTCGGCCCCGGTGGGCTTACACGTGAAAGGGCAGGTTTTGAGGTAAGGGATGTGCACAATACCCACTATGGGCGTGTGTGTCCTGTCGAGACGCCGGAAGGCCCCAATATCGGCCTGATTGTATCTCTCAGCGCCTATGCCCGAGTAAATAATTTCGGTTTTATAGAGACGCCTTACAGGGTTGTGGAAGGAGGAAAGATCCTTAACAGGATACAGTACCTTACCGCGACAGAAGAAGAAGATTATATCATAGCCCAGGCGAACGTCCCTGTTGATGCAAAGGGGAAGTTTACGGGGGATCTCATCACGGCAAGAAAAAGTGGAAATTACGTAACCGTAGGCCCCGGGGAGATAAATCTGATGGATGTGTCTCCCGATCAGCTTGTCTCGGTTGCTGCCGGACTTATTCCGTTTCTGGAGCACGATGACGCCAACCGGGCCTTGATGGGGTCTAATATGCAACGCCAGGCCGTCCCACTGCTGAAGCCGGAGGCGCCCCTTGTGGGGACCGGCATGGGGGCGGTTGTTGCCAGGGATTCGGGCGCTGTCATTGTGGCGAAGGAATCCGGTATCGTAGAGGATGTTGATGCGGCGAGGATCGTTATCAAACGCGATACAGAAGACGGGGATGAATCCGATATTGGTGTCGATATATACAACCTTATAAAATATCAGCGTACAAACCAGAGTACCTGTTTTAACCACAAGCCGATTGTAGATAAAGGGAGCAGGGTAAAAAAAGGAGACATCATCGCCGATGGCCCGGCTACCGAGAACGGCGAGCTGGCGCTGGGCAGGAACATTATGGTGGCCTTCATGCCGTGGGGTGGATACAACTACGAAGATTCCATATTGATCAGTGAGAGAATCGTAAAGGATGACATCTATACCTCCGTGCATATAGAAGAATTTGAAACGGTGGCCAGAGACACGAAGCTGGGCAAGGAAGAGATTACAAGAGATATCCCCAACGTGGGAGAAGATGCCCTGAGAAATCTGGATGAAAGCGGCATTATCAGGATGGGTGTCTCGGTAAAAGCGGGCGATATTCTTGTAGGAAAGGTCACGCCGAAGGGTGAAACCCAGTTGTCGCCGGAGGAAAAGCTCCTCCGTGCCATATTCGGAGAAAAAGCCGGCGATGTCAGGGATACATCCCTCAGAATTCCACCCGGCGTAGAGGGGGTGGTTATAGATGCCAAGATATTTGCCCGCAAGGGTGCCGAGAAAGACAGCAGATCTCAGGCGATAGAAGACGAAGAGATCGACAATCTCCTCAAAGACAGAGATGATGAAATCAGGATTATTACCCATAATGTGAAGAAAAAGATTTCTGAATTACTTGCAGGGAAAATCTCTACTTCCAGGCTGGTTGATCCGGAGGGCAGGAAAGTTTTTCTTAAAAAGTCGGAAACAATTACCGAAAACGCCCTTGATCTTATCCCCTTCAGGTTCTGGAAGGATATAACACTTGATGATTACAAGGCTGAAGAAAAAGTGAGATCCATGTTAGATGGTCTTGCGAAGAGAGTAGAAGCTACCGAAACATTCTTCGAGGAGAAAATAGAAACGGTGAGGACAGGCGATGAATTGCCGCCCGGTGTGATCAAGCTGGTAAAGGTGTATATTGCCATAAAGAGAAAACTCTCCGTCGGTGACAAGATGGCGGGCAGGCACGGCAACAAAGGAGTGCTGTCAAGAATACTTCCAGAGGCAGATATGCCCTTCTTTGAGGATGGAACACCTGTTGATATCGTTTTAAATCCACTTGGCGTGCCTTCGCGTATGAATGTAGGCCAGATTCTCGAAACTCATCTCGGGTGGGCGGCAAAGGGTCTGGGTGAGAAACTTCAGGTCCTTGTGGATGGGGTTGACATGGATGTGGTGAAAAAAGAACTGAAAAAGGTATACTCCTCTCCCGAATTTGATGATTTTGTGGATGGAGCCACTGATGACGAAACCAAAAGATTCATCCGCAGATTGAAAAGGGGGGTTCCCCTGGCCACCCCGGTTTTTGATGGAGCGCGTGAAAGTGAAATAAGGGATATGCTGAAGGCTGTAGATCTGCCTGAAACAGGTCAAACAAGGCTTTTCGACGGCCGGACGGGAGAATCCTTTGATCAGGATGTGACAGTGGGGATGATCTACATGTTGAAACTCCACCACCTTGTCGACGATAAGATCCATGCGAGATCCATAGGACCATATTCCCTGGTTACGCAGCAACCGCTTGGAGGGAAGGCACAGTTTGGTGGTCAGAGACTGGGTGAAATGGAGGTATGGGCAATTGAGGCCTATGGCGCCGCCTATGCATTGCAGGAGTTTCTTACCGTCAAGTCGGACGATGTGGCGGGAAGAACGAGAATGTACGAGGCTATAGTAAAGGGTGAGCATACCCTGGAGCCCGGACTGCCGGAGTCCTTTAACGTGCTTGTCAAGGAATTGCAGGGCCTGGCTATTAATATTGAATTAATGGAAGATGTGTAGACTGATTCTTTTACAGAGAATCTTAAAAATAAAGGGAGCTTTATCCAGTGGAAGATATCTATGGTTTTTTCGAGAAACCTAAGGACCCTGTAAGATTTAATGCCATCAAAGTGTCGCTGGCCTCGCCGGAAGATATAATCTCGTGGTCACAGGGCGAGGTTAAAAAGCCTGAGACTATAAATTACAGGACATTCAAGCCGGAAAGAGACGGTCTGTTCTGTGCAAAGATCTTCGGGCCGGTCAAAGACTACGAGTGTCTCTGCGGTCGCTATAAGAGAATGAAACACCGGGGTATGGTGTGCGAGAAATGCGGAGTTGAGGTTATCCAGTCGAAGGTACGCAGGGAAAGAATGGGACATATAGTTCTGGCCGCACCTGTCGCACACATCTGGTTCCTCAAGAGCCTGCCCAGCAGAATAGGGAATGTCCTGGACCTTACCCTGAAGGAACTGGAGAGGGTCTTGTATTTTGAGTCGTGGATAGTCTTTGATCCAAAGGATACCCCTCTGGAGAAGAAAGAGCTTCTCTCGGAAGATCAATATCTGGAAATGCTGAATGAATATGGCGATGATGCCTTTGAAGTGGGCATAGGTGCTGAGGCCATAAGAAAACTTCTGGAAGAGATTAATCTGGAAGAACTGAGGGCTGAACTCCGGGCCGATCTCCGGGAAGCTACTTCGGTTACGAAAAAGACAAAACTCACGAAAAGGTTAAAGGTTGTTGAAGCGTTGAAGAAATCGGGCAACAAGCCTGAATGGATGACCCTTACAGTGCTGCCCGTAATCCCCCCCGACCTGAGGCCCCTGGTTCCTCTGGATGGCGGTCGTTTTGCCACTTCCGATCTGAATGATCTCTACAGGAGAGTTATAAACAGGAACAACCGCTTGAAACGCCTGCTGGAATTGAATGCCCCTGAGATTATTATAAGGAATGAAAAAAGGATGCTCCAGGAATCTGTTGATTGTCTGTTTGACAACGGCAGGCGTGGTCGTGCGGTCACGGGTTCCAACAAGAGGCCTTTGAGATCTCTGTCGGACATGCTCAAGGGTAAGCAGGGAAGATTCAGGCAGAATCTGCTCGGAAAGAGGGTCGATTATTCCGGAAGGTCTGTGATCACAGTGGGACCGGATCTAAGGTTGCATCAGTGCGGGCTTCCCAAAAAGATGGCGCTGGAATTGTTTAAGCCGTTTATTTATAACAGGCTTGAAGAAAAGGGATATGTAACAACTGTAAAGAGCGCGAAGAAGATGGTCGAGAAAGAGGTTTCGGAAGTATGGGATGTTCTGGATGAAGTTGTGCATGAATATCCCGTGTTACTTAACAGGGCTCCAACCCTGCACAGACTCGGTATCCAGGCTTTTGAGCCGGTTCTTATTGAAGGGAAAGCGCTACAGCTTCACCCCCTCGTTTGCGCGGCATTTAATGCGGATTTTGATGGCGATCAGATGGCAGTGCATGTGCCTCTGTCGGTAGAGGCCCAGGTGGAGGCAAGATGCCTTATGATGTCCACCAATAACATACTCTCTCCGGCCAATGGCAAGCCTATAATTGTTCCCAGTCAGGACATGGTTCTTGGCATATATTACATGACAAGATCAAGGGAGTATGTAAAAGGGGAAGGAATGAGCTTTTCCGATCCCGGTGAGGTGAGAAGCGCGTATGATGCGGAAGCGGTTGATCTTCATGCCACGATAAGGGTTCGGATGAACAGTGTGATGGTTGACACGACCGTGGGCAGGATATTGCTCTATGAGATTATTCCCGACGGGATTCCCTTTGATCTTATTAATAAGGTGATGAACAAAAAGGAGATAGCCAATCTGATCGATTACAGTTACAGGCATTCCGGGGCAAAAACGACGGTTATATTAGCGGACCGGTTGAAGGACCTTGGATATAAATATGCCACGATTTCCGGTCTGTCGATTGCCATCGGTGATCTTGTCATTCCCGACAGTAAGGGTGATATTGTTGACAGGGCGCAGAAAGATGTCCTGGGGATACACAAGCAGTATATGGACGGCCTTATAACCGATGGTGAACGTTACAATAAGGTTATCGATATCTGGGCCCATGCAACCGAAAAAGTTGCCGGTGACATGCTGAGGGGTATTGGCACCGAGGAATTGAGAGGACCTGACGGACGGATGAACAAGGTTGAGAGCTTCAATTCGATTTATATGATGGCCGATTCCGGAGCCCGTGGCAGTGCAGCCCAGACGAGACAACTTGCCGGTATGAGGGGGCTGATGGCAAAGCCGTCAGGAGAGATCATAGAAACACCCATTACCGCCAACTTCAGGGAAGGCCTTTCGGTTCTGCAGTACTTTATCTCCACGCATGGTGCCAGAAAGGGCCTTGCCGACACGGCCCTGAAGACGGCGAACTCAGGGTATCTCACGAGGAGACTTGTTGATGTGGCGCAGGATAGTATCGTTATGGAGGAGGATTGCGGTACTCTCGATGGAATTTACGTTTCAGCCCTGGTTGAGGGTGGAGAAATAATAGAAACGGTTGGTGAGCGTATTCTCGGAAGGGTTGCTCTGGAGGACATAGAAGATCCTTTTACCGGAGAAATCCTGGTGGAGGCAAATCAGGAGATTGATGAAATTCTTGCGGAAAATATCGACAAAGCGGGACTGGAAAGAGTGCTTATAAGGTCCGCTCTTACATGTAAATCGAAGCACGGTATCTGTGTAAAGTGCTATGGGAGAGATCTGGCGCATGGTCATCTGGTAAATATAGGTGAGGCTGTCGGCATTATTGCGGCGCAGTCCATAGGTGAGCCCGGAACCCAGTTGACCATGAGAACATTCCACATAGGTGGTACAGCGAAGTTTGAAGAGCACTCCACTCTGGAGGCGAGACATGATGGGATGCTCAAGTTCGTTGATGTCAATATGGCTGTAAATAAGAATAATGAAACCGTTGTTATGAGCAGGAATGGAGAAGTCCACGTCCTGGATGAAGAAGGAAGAAACCGTGGTAAATATCCTGTTCCCTATGGAGCTCATCTAAAGGTTGTTGAGGGGCATAATATAAAGGGAGGCACCTTGATTGCCCAATGGGATCCCTATTCGATTCCAATCCTTTCAGAGGTTGATGGAGCCATAAAGTTTGGAGATATTGTTGAAGGGAAAACCATGCAGGAGCAGGTTGATGAAGTGACCGGTCTTTCAAGGAAGGTAATTGTGGAGTACAGGGCTGCTGACCTGCGCCCCAGGGTTTCGATAAAAGACAAGGATGGAAAAACAGTCAGAGTTCCGGGGTCGCATACGATCGCGCGGCATCTGCTGCCTGTAGGGGCGAATATCGGTGTTTCAGAAGGTGATGAGATAAAGGCAGGTGATATTATCGCCAAGATCCCCAGAGAGACCACAAAAACGAAGGATATTACGGGAGGCCTTCCGCGTGTTGCGGAACTCTTTGAGGCCAGGAAGCCGAAAGAGTATGCCGTGATAACCGAGATAGACGGGGAAATCTCATACGGTGAGGATGTCAAGGGGAAGAGGCGAATAATTGTAACGCCTGACGTTGGTGATCCCAAGGAATATCTGATTGCCAGGGGGAAGCATATAAGTGTCCAGGAGGGTGACAGGGTTATGGCAGGCCATGCCCTGATGGATGGATCGAGTAATCCTCATGATATCCTTAATATCAAGGGTGAAAAAGAGCTGGCGAGTTATCTGGTCGACGAGGTGCAGGAGGTTTACAGGTTGCAGGGGGTCAAGATTAACGACAAGCACATAGAGATTATAGTGCGACAGATGCTCAAAAAAGTAAGAGTGACGGACTTCGGTGACACCTCTTTTCTCGTGGATGAGCAGGTAGATAAGAACAGGTTTGAAGAGGAGAACGAGGAGGTAATTCAACGGGAAGGAAAGCCGGCCACCGCCGTACCCATACTCCTTGGTATCACCAAGGCATCGCTTAATACCGACAGTTTTATCTCCGCGGCGTCTTTTCAGGAAACAACCCGCGTGCTCACGGAGGCTGCCCTGTCCGGAAAGGTGGATTATTTAAGAGGCCTTAAGGAAAATGTGATTATGGGCAGGCTGATTCCTGCCGGCACGGGACTTCCCATGTATAAGAAGCTGGGAATAGATGTCAAGGACGAAATCCCGGTTTCTGAAGATCAGCAAATAAATGAAGAAAATATTGAGAAAAACCTTGACAGTCAAGTTGCGAATTGATACAAATCGCTACTTTGCTGTGTGTCAATTTTTGAAGACAGAGCGGAAGAGATTTTTGGAGGGGTAATGCCTACAATAAACCAGTTAATACGCAAGGGCAGATCAAAGATAAAGAAGAAAACTTCAGCGCCGGCTCTTGCCAGTTGCCCCCAGAGAAGGGGGGTTTGTGTGAGGGTGTATACCACTACTCCCAAGAAGCCTAATTCCGCCTTGAGAAAGGTGGCCAGGGTTCGTCTTACCAGTGGTTACGAGGTTACCTCGTATATACCGGGTATAGGACACAATCTTCAGGAGCATTCTGTAGTGCTGGTAAGAGGTGGCAGGGTCAAGGACCTTCCCGGAGTCAGATATCATGTAGTAAGAGGTTCGCTGGATGCCGTAGGGGTTCAGGACAGAAAGCAGAGCAGGTCGAAATACGGCTCCAAAAAACCTAAATAGACAGGAATAGTTATATGCCGAGGAGAAGAGTAGTAACGAAAAGGAAGATACTGGCTGATCCCAAGTACAGCAGTGCCCTGGTGTCCAGGTTTATTAACAATCTGCTGAAGAAAGGGAAGAAGAGTGTTGCCGAGGCCATACTCTATGGAGCCTTTGACAGTATAGAAAATAAAGTAAATGGATCACCCCTTGAGATTTTTGAAAAGGCTATGGATAACGTGAAACCTGTTCTTGAGGTAAAATCGAGACGGATAGGTGGCGCCACTTATCAGGTGCCTACGGAGGTTTTGCCGGACAGGCGGATAGCCCTTGCGATCAGATGGTTGATAGGGAATGCCAAGTCACGTGTCGGTAAAAGCATGAGGGAAAAATTGGCAGCTGAGTTCATGGATGCCGCCGCGGGCAGGGGGGCATCTGTCAAGAAGAGAGAAGACACTCACAAGATGGCTGAGGCGAACAAGGCATTTGCCCATTACAGATTTTAGGGTGCGACTTTGTTGGGATTCAGTCTGTTTTCTGCGGCTGCGGATAAGCTGAAACAGGATATCTTGCGGAAGTAGATAAGAAAGTTATAAGTTATCCCGATTCTGTCGGGATTGATAAGGGAATCAATTAACCATTTTTAATTAAAGGAGGTATATGGTTATGGCAAAGAAGAAATTTGAAAGGACGAAACCGCATCTGAATATCGGAACCATTGGACATGTGGATCATGGGAAAACCACATTGACCGCAGCTATAACAAAACACCTGGCTACCAAGGGTTTTGCCGAGTATATGCCCTTTGATTCGATTGATAACGCTCCCGAGGAAAAGGAGAGGGGCGTTACCATAAATATCGCGCATGTCGAGTATGAAACTGAGAAGAGGCATTATGCCCATGTCGATTGTCCGGGGCACGCTGACTATATAAAAAATATGATATCGGGCGCCGCCCATATGGATGGCGCCATCCTGGTGGTGGCGGCCTCAGACGGTCCCATGCCACAGACGAGAGAACACATACTCCTGGCCAGACAGGTTCAGGTGCCATATATGATTGTTTACATGAATAAGGTTGATCTGGTGGATGACCCTGAACTTCTCGATCTTGTTGAGCTTGAGCTGAGAGAACTCCTGACGGATTATAATTTCCCGGGTGATGATATTCCCATTATAAGAGGATCGGCCTTGAAGGCCCTGGAGAACGATGATTCGAATTCCGAAGATGCAAAGAGTATCTGGGAACTGCTGGACGCCGTTGATTCTTATATCCCGGAACCTGTTCGAGACCTTGACAAGCCTTTCCTTATGCCTGTCGGTGATGTGTTTACCATCTCCGGGCGTGGAACGGTTGTTACCGGTCGCGCTGACAGGGGAATTGTAAGGACGGGTGATGAAGTTGAAATAGTGGGGATCAGGCCCACCTTTAAAACTGTATGCACCGGCGTGGAAATGTTTCGCAAGACGCTTGATGAGGGAAGGGCCGGTGACGATATCGGTGTCCTTTTGAGGGGCACAAAGCGGGAAGATGTTGAAAGGGGACAGGTTGTTGCGAAACCCGGTTCAATTACCCCCCATACCAAGTTTAAGGCCCAGGTTTATGTTCTTACGAAGGAAGAGGGTGGAAGGCACACCCCGTTCTTCAACGGTTACCGGCCGCAGTTTTATTTCAGGACAACGGATGTGACGGGAGTCGCCACTCTTCCGGAAGGGATTGAAATGGTAATGCCCGGTGATAATGTGGAAATAGTGGCTGAGCTGATAACCCCCATTGCCATGGAGGACCAGCTCAGGTTTGCTATCCGTGAGGGCGGCAGAACTGTTGGAGCCGGTGTAGTCAGCGAAATTATAGAATAAAGCGCTGATAGCTGATAGAGGGTTAGATGGAAAATCAAAAGATAAGAATTCGTCTCAAGGCTTATGATTATAAGTTGCTTGACAGGTCGGCGCGGGACATTGTGGAATCTGCGAAGAGGACGGGAGCGCGTGTTGCGGGTCCAATTCCCCTTCCGACGATGATAAATAAATATTGCGTGAACAGATCGCCCAATGTTGATAAAAAGTCCAGGGAGCAATTTGAAATCAGAACGCATAAACGGCTTATCGACATCGTGGAACCGACGCAGGCGACTGTAGATACATTGATGAAGCTTGATCTTTCGGCCGGCGTTGACGTAGAGATAAAGTTATAGGCCTGGTGGATACTGAGGAGGTGATCTTTTAAATTTCACCTCCTCATTTTTTGTCAAAAAAGTGCATGGGAAATCGTAGGTGTCATGAAAAAGGGATTGATAGGCAAAAAACTGGGTATGACACAAATATTCTGGGATGACGGCTCTGTCATTCCTGTTACTGCCATTGAAGCAGGACCGTGTGTTGTCATACATAAGAAGACCAGTGAAGTGGACGGGTATGATGCCTTGCAGCTCGGGTTTGATCGGGTAAAGGAGAAGGGGGTCAATAAACCCCTCAAGGGGCATTTTAAGGAAGCCGATAAGGGATATTTCAGAATCCTCAGAGAGTTCAGGCTTGAATCCGCCAATGATTATGAAGTGGGTTCGGAACTGAAGGCCGATATCTTCAAGGTGGGCGACTATATAGATGTAGTTGGAACAACCAGAGGCAGAGGTTTTGCCGGTGTGGTGAAGAGGTATGGGTTTCGTGGCGGGAAAGCCACTCATGGTTCAATGTTTCACAGGGCGCCGGGATCCATAGGGGCCAGTGCATGGCCTTCCAGGGTTTTTAAAGGGAAGAGAATGCCGGGACATATGGGTAATTGCAGGCAGACAGTGCAGAACTTGATGGTGGTGGGCATAAGACCGGAGCAAAATCTTATTCTGGTAAAGGGGTCTGTCCCCAGCAGCAAGAATGGTATCGTCTTAATCAAGAATTCTATTAAAATGTAAGGATATTGAGTGGTAAAAATGCCGGTTCTGAATGTATATGATATAGAAAAAACCAAGGTAACCGAACTGGAGCTAAGCGATATTGTCTTCGGCGCTGAAGTTAATGAACACATACTTTATGAAGTTGTGAAGATGCAGCTTGCGTGCAGGAGACAGGGGACCGCTTCCACAAAGGGCAGGAGTGATGTGCGCGGTGGCGGAAGGAAGCCGTGGCGCCAGAAGGGAACAGGAAGAGCGAGAGCTGGCACTACGCGGTCTCCCATCTGGAGGGGTGGAGGGATTGTGTTTGGCCCCAAGCCCAGAGATTATTCTTACAAGGTTCCGAAAAAGGTAAGGAAGGCCGCCCTGAAGTCCGCTTTGAGTATGAAGGTTAAAGAGGGCAGGGTGATAATACTCAGGGACTTTCCCATGGACGAGATAAAGACAAAGAAATTTAGAGAGGTTCTTGACAGGTTTGAGCTTGGGAAAACCCTCTTTGTGCTGGATGAGAGGAATACCATTCTGGAAAAATCATCCAAAAATATCAAAGATGTGAAGATGATGCGATCAGAGGGCATCAATGTGTATGATCTGCTCAAGTATGATGATCTTGTCCTTTTGGAGCCCTCCGTGAAAAAGATAGAAGGGGCATTGTTGTCATAATGGATATATATTCCGTCATCAAAAAACCACTTGTTACAGAAAAGAGTACGATCGCCAGGGATGAAGAGAATAAATATTTCTTCGAGGTGGATCGCGTGGCAACGAAGATAGAGATACGCAATGCCGTGGAAAAAATATTCAAAGTCAAAGTGGTGAATATTCATACTATAAATGTAACCGGTAAGAAGAAGAGAGTGGGAAGAATTACCGGCCGGAAACGTAGCTGGAAAAAGGCAGTAATCACCCTTGCTCCCGGCAGCTCTATCGAAGTTTATGAGGGAGTATAAAAAGAAGGGGCTTTAGAGAAACATGGCACTGAAAACATACAAACCAACATCGCCGGGCAGGAGATTCCAGACATGCTCTACCTTTGAGGAAATAACGAAGGCGAAGCCTGAGAAGAGTCTATTGAAGTCGCTGAAGAGAACCGGTGGACGGAACAATCTGGGGCGGATGACGAGCAGGCACATCGGCGGCGGTCATAAGAGAAAATTCAGGGTCATAGACTTCAGACGCGATAAGCTGGATATCCCTGCCAGGGTAGCGGCCATTGAATATGATCCGAATCGTTCTTCGAGAATAGCGCTTCTCCATTACAGGGATGGGGAAAAAAGATATATACTTGCGCCACTGGGTCTTGAAGTGGGCAGTACTGTTATTAGTGGTGAGAAAGAGGACATAAAGACAGGCAACACGCTTCCACTGAGGAATATACCCCTGGGTTCTCTGATTCACAATCTTGAACTCAAAATTGGTAAGGGCGGACAGCTGATTCGCAGCGCCGGTTCTTATGGTCAGCTTATGGCGAAAGAGGGGTCCTATGCCCAGGTCCGGCTGCCTTCGGGAGAAGTCCGGAAAATCCTGATGGGGTGTAAGGCAACAATAGGGCAAATCGGTAACATCGATCACGAAAACTTGAGTATCGGAAAGGCGGGGCGGGCGAGGTGGCTGGGCAGGAGGCCCAAGGTTCGCGGAGTAGTCATGAATCCCGTTGATCATCCAATGGGTGGTGGTGAGGGCAAGTCGTCCGGAGGCAGGCATCCATGCACTCCGTGGGGAGTGCCAACCAAAGGTTACAAGACAAGAAAGAACAGAAATTCTGATAAATATATTGTAAAGAAAAGAGGTTAGGGTGTGGCGCGTTCAATAAAAAAAGGTCCTTATATTAATGAGAAGCTTCTTAAGAAGGTGAGGTCGGCGGAGGTTGCGGGGAGCAGAGCGGTAATAAAGACGTGGTCCCGCCGTTCCACGATTGTCCCCGATCTTGTAAGCCATACGTTTGCGGTACACAATGGAAAGAAATTCATTCCTGTATATGTGACTGAAGATATGGTTGGGCACAAACTGGGTGAATTTTCGCCAACGAGGACCTTTTACAGTCATGCTGGAGACAGGAAGACAAGGCTGAAAAAGAGATAGCCAGAATCAGCGTGTGGAGTTTTGTGACGAATGGAAGCGAAAGCGATTTTAAAACATGTTCGGATATCACCGCAGAAGGCAAGGCTGGTGGTTGATCTGATAAGAGGGAAAAAGGTTGGAGATGCGGATACTACTCTCGGCTTTACACATAAAAAGGCCGCGGGTATCGTCAGGAAGATTTTGAAATCCGCGATGGCTAATGCAGCTCAGAATCCCAACATAGATGAGAATATCCTTTATGTAAAAGAGGTATTTGTGGATCAGGGACCTTCGCTGAAGAGGTGGAGGGCAAGGGCACAGGGAAGAGCTGCCCCCATAAGGAAAAGGACAAGTCATATAACGGTCGTGCTTGACGAAGGGTAATCTGTATAGGAGGTGAAGGTTTGGGACAAAAGGTAAATCCCATCGGGTTCAGGTTGGGTATTAATAAAACTTGGAGCTCAAAGTGGTTCGCGGAGCGGAACTACAGTAAGTTGCTTCATGAAGATATACGGGTCAGAAAGCATATAAGGGACAAGTTTTTCCATGCAGGTATATCCAGGATAGAGATTGAAAGGGCTTCCGACAAGGCCAAGATTAACATTTATACGGCGCGTCCCGGCATTATCATCGGAAGGAAGGGGACGGAAATAGAGAAGGTAAAGAAAGATATCGAAAAGATCATGACGGGCGATGTCATTATAAATATACTGGAGGTGCGCAAGCCGGAAACAGACGCTCAGCTTGTGGCCGAGAATATTGCGCTGCAGCTTGTAAGAAGGGTAAGCTTCAGAAGAGCCATGAAGCGAGGTGTGACCACGGCCATGAAGTTTGGTGTCAAAGGTGTCAGAGTGGCCTGTGCAGGGAGACTGGGCGGAGCGGAGATGGCGAGAAGAGAATGGTACAGAGAGGGCAGAGTCCCACTTCATACGTTGCGGGCGGATATCGATTATGGTTTTGCCGAGGCCCGGACGACTTATGGAATCATAGGCGTCAAGGTCTTGATATTTAACGGCGAGATTTTGCCGGACAAGAAAATCGTTCAGGAATAGGATCGTTATGTTAGCACCAAAGAGAGTAAAATACAGGAAGTTGCAGAAGGGCCGCATAAAGGGCCGCGCCCATAAGGGAATCAAAGTGGACTTTGGTGAATATGGGCTCCAGGCAATGGAAAGTGGCCGGGTGACGGCACGGCAGATCGAATCTGCCCGTATTGCGATAACCCGTCATGTGAAACGTGGCGGTAAGATATGGATACGCATTTTCCCCCATAAGTCGGTGACAAAAAAACCGGCAGAGACCCGTATGGGAAAGGGGAAGGGGTCTCCTGAAGAGTGGGTTGCCATAGTCAAGAAGGGTACGGTTCTCTACGAAATGGAAGGGGTTCCGAAAGATGTTGCCCGCGAGGCATTGAGGCTGGCATCGTATAAACTTCCTGTGGCGACCAAGTTTCTTTCCAGGGAGATATTTGATGAAAATTAAGGAAATCAGAGACCTTAGTGTGGATGAGTTAAAAGAAAAGGAAAAGAGTTTCGTTGAGGAGCTCTTCAGACTTCGTGTCAGGTTTGCAACAGGGCAGCTGGAGTCTCCCTCCGTGATAAAGAGTGTGAAGAGGGATGTGGCCCGTGTGAAAACTGTTCTCAGGGAAAGAGGAGACCAGAGATAATATGGATAACAGAAGTAACAAGAGAAGCTTACAGGGGATGGTGGTAAGCGACAAAATGGATAAGACGGTGGTTGTCCTGACGGAACGGCTGGTTAAGCATCCTAAATTTCATAAATATATAAAGAGGCATGTAAAATACAAGGCCCATGATAAAGAAAACAGGTGTGGGTTGGGGGATAAGGTATTGATAGCTGAATCACGCCCTTTCAGTAAAGAGAAACGGTGGAGGGTGTGTGAGATATTGGAGAAGGCGAAATAACAGGAGTGTAGCGGCGGGGTTTTTGTTATGATACAGATGCAAACCTTTTTAAGGGTGGCGGATAATTCTGGGGCCAGAAAGGTCTGTTGTATAAAGGTTCTTGGTGGTTCGAAGAGGAGATATGCCCGCGTGGGAGATGTTATCGTGGTCTCTGTCAAGGAGGCTATTCCCAACTCGAAGGTGAAGAAGGGAGACGTGCTGAAGGCCGTTGTCGTGAGAACGAGAAAGGAAATTGGCCGGAACGATGGTTCATATCTCAAGTTTGACGAGAATTCTGCTGTCCTTATAAATGATCAGCTTGAACCGCTTGGCACAAGGATATTCGGACCGGTAGCCAGGGAACTTCGGGCAAAACAGTTTATGAAGATAGTTTCCCTTGCTCCGGAAGTAATATAAGTGGGTGAAAGTTTTAGGGTGTTGGAGATGCGGCAAATGCATATAAAGAAAAATGATACTGTAAAAGTAATAGCCGGCAGGGAGAAGGGAAAGACCGGTAAGGTGCTTAATATTATCAGAGAAAAAAATCGTGTTGTGATCGAAAAGATGAACCTGATAAAAAAACACCAGAGACCCGATGCGACCGGTAAGGGTGGAATAGTGGAAAAGGAAGCCCCTCTTCATGTATCCAATATCATGCTTGTATGTAGTAAATGTGATACCGGCGTAAGGATAGGGTACAAGGTGTTGGAGGATGGCAAGAAGGTGCGTATTTGTAAAAAATGCCAAGAGCTATTGGATGAGTAAACCGGGGAAAGACAGATGGCAAGATTAAGAAAATATTACAAAGAGGAAGTGACTCCCGTATTAATCAAGGAGCTTGGATATAAAAACCCTATGCAGGTTCCCAGGCTTGAAAAGATTGTGGTTAATATGGGCCTGGGTGAGGCGATACAGAATATCAAGATACTTGATAATGCGGTTGCAGAACTTGCCATGATTGTTGGTCAGCGGCCTGTTGTTACCAAGGCGCGCAAATCGATTGCCACCTTTAAACTGCGTCAGGGCATGTCGATAGGGTGTATGGTGACCTTGAGACAGGAGAAGATGTACGAATTTCTTGACAGGCTTGTTAATATTGCCATCCCGAGAATAAGAGACTTCAGGGGTATTTCGCCAAAATCATTCGATGGCAGGGGAAATTTTTCTATGGGGATTAATGAACATTACATCTTTACCGAGATTGATTATGACAAGATCGACAAAGTTAAAGGGATGAACATAACTATTGTCACGACGGCTAAGACAGATGACGAGGCAAGACGACTTTTAAAGTTAATGGGTGTTCCATTTCGTAATTAGGGAGGAGCGGGTGTGGCAAAGAAATCCTTGATAGCAAAAGCCAAGGCAAAAAAGAAATTTTCCGTTATGGAATACAATCGTTGTCCGTTGTGCGGAAGGCCGCGTGCTTATTACAGGAAATTTGATATGTGCAGGATATGTCTGAGAAAACGTTCCCTTAACGGAGAACTTCCAGGCGTTGTAAAATCAAGCTGGTAAAGGAGAAGCAAGATGGGGATGACCGATCCTGTTGCCGATATGTTGACAAGAATCAGAAACGCGAATCGTATGAAGTTTAAAAATGTAGACGTGTTGCTGTCGAGGATGAATTTGAGCCTTGCGAAGGTGTTAAAAGACGCGGGGTATATAAATGGGTTTGATGTCAGAAAAGGTGACAAGAAGGCACATGGTATGTTGAGGATACACCTGAGATATTCAGGCGTAAAGGATAGTGTGATAACAGGTATACAAAGGGTGAGTAAACCAGGCAGAAGAATATATTCAGGCAATCAGAATATCCCCAGGGTTTTAAATGGATATGGAGTGGCTATCCTTTCGACTTCCAGGGGGATCATGACTGATAAACAGGCACGGACCTTAAACGTGGGCGGTGAAATTCTCTGCAATGTGTGGTGAGAATAAATTTTTATAGCTGATAAGATGAGGCAGGAGAATTATTCATGTCGAGAATTGGCAAGAGACCGATAGAGATCCCTGATGGTGTAAGGATCAGACAGGATGGGTCTTTAATGGTAACAGAGGGTCCCAGGGGAACCCTCTCCAGGAAAATTCCGGAGGGGATAGCGGTTGCTTTAGAGGGGGATGTGGCCCTTGTAAATACGAGGTCTGATGATAGAAGGGGAAGGTCTCTGCATGGTCTTGCAAGGACACTGATTGCCAACATGGTGACGGGTGTGAGCAAGGGATTCGAAAAGTCCCTGGAGATAGTCGGAGTCGGATACCGTGGAGAGGTTACAGGTAACGTTCTCAAGCTGCTTATAGGATACTCCGATCCTGTGGAATACAAGATACCGGAGGGGATAACCATCAAGGTTGACAAGCAGGTAAACATGGTGGTTTCAGGTATAGATAAGGAACTTGTCGGCAGGACTGCATCAGAAATAAGGGATTTGAAAAAACCTGAACCCTATAAGGGGAAAGGGATCAGATATGCAGGCGAATATGTGAGAAAGAAAGTAGGGAAGTCTGCGGGGACGTAAGCCGGATATTGAGTTTTTGTGAAACTGTCAAAATTATTGTAGGGGAGTTGTTGTGGCATCGATAAAGAGATTGAAAAAGATAAGAGAAAGGCGTGAGAAGAGGGTCAGAAGCAAGATCTGTGGCACAGAGGCGCGGCCACGTCTTTCGGTTTTTCGTAGCTCCAGGTATATATATGTCCAGGCGATTGCCGACGATGTTGGGAAGACCCTGGCTCAGGCATCGACGTTGAATGAAGAGATTAAGGAAAATCTGACAGGCCTTAAAAAAGTTGAAGCGGCCAGAGAGGTCGGAAAGCTGATGGCGAAGAACTTGTTGTCAAAGGGCATAAAAGAAGCCGTCTTTGACAGGGGCAGGTTTCTATATCATGGGAGAGTAAAGTCCCTTGCCGAAGGTGTAAGGGAAACGGGTGTAAAATTATAATTCTTGGATCTGGATAAGGGAAACATGGAAGAAAACGAACTTCTCGACAAGGTAATAAAGATCAAAAGGACTGCCAAAGTAGTAAAAGGCGGCAGGAGATTTAGATTCAGTGCCGTGGTGGCGGTTGGTGATGGAAACGGCTCTGTCGGCATAGGATTGGGGAAGGCCCATGAAGTTCCTGAAGCCATCAGAAAGGGAATGGAGATGGCCAAAAGAGGTCTTGTCAAGGTGTCCATCGCGGATGGGACGATACCCCATGAGGTAATAGGTCATTATGGGGCTGGGAGAGTTCTTTTAAAGCCCGCCTCCAAAGGTACGGGTCTTATAGCCGGAGGTGCAGTCAGGGCTATCCTGGAAGTGGCAGGAGTCCAGGATGTGTTGACTAAATGCCTGGGTTCGCACAATCCCCATAATCTTGTTAAAGCAACAATGGATGGCCTTAGGAACTTGAGAAATCCTGCACAGATAGCCGCGCTGCGGGGAAAAGATATAACAGAAATCTAAAGATGTAATATTGAGGAATGGGTCGTGAAACAACTTAGGATTACACTTGTCAAAAGTCCCATAGGAAGACCTGAGAAACAGAGAAAAGTACTGCGTGGGATGGGGCTTGAAAAGTTGAATAAAACAGTTTACCTGAATAGTACTCCGGAAATTAGAGGCATGGTCAGAAAGGTTTCCCATCTGGTTTCTGCGGAAGAATGTGAGATGGACATATGAAGCTGAACGAATTGAGACCTGCAGAGGGGTCCACTAAGACGAGAAAGAGGGTAGGACGTGGCGATGGTTCGGGCCACGGAGGAACATCCTGCCGGGGCCATAAGGGACAGAACTCTCGCTCAGGGGGAGGCGTCAGGCCTGGATTCGAGGGTGGACAGATGCCCCTTACGAGGAGGCTGCCGAAAAGGGGATTTTATAACAGATTCCGAAAAGATATTGTTATTGTTAATATCGGCCAGTTAAATAAATTTCCGAAGGATTCGATCGTAGACGTGGATGCCCTGGTAACAAGCGGTATTGTTAAAGGCAGCGGCGATGGAATCAAGCTGCTTGGCAGCGGGAGCATAGACTATCCATTGACGTTAAAGGTTAATGGTATAAGCCGCAGCGCCAGGGAAAAGATAGAAGCTTCAGGCGGCAGGGTAGAGGTTGTTTGATGTTAGGTGGCTTTAAAAACATAACAAAGATTCCGGAACTGCAGAAGAAGATACTGTTTACCTTTTTCCTTCTTGCTGTTTACAGGATAGGCGCGCATGTGCCTACGCCCGGTATAGACACGCAGGCCCTTGCCGCATTTTTTGAGCAGGCGAGGAACTCTCTTCTCGGGCTCTTTGATATGTTTGCGGGGGGCGCTCTGAGCAGGCTCTCTGTTTTTGCCCTGGGGATTATGCCCTATATCAGCGCATCCATCATCCTTCAGTTGCTTACGGTTGCCGTTCCTCACCTCGAAAAATTGTCTAAAGAGGGGGATGCGGGCAGAAGAAAAATAACCCAGTATACGAGATATGGCACGGTTGTTCTGAGTATCATACAGGGGTTTGGCATAGCTGTAGGCCTGGAGAATATGGCGGGTCCTTCTGGTTTGTCCATTGTTATCACACCGGGGTGGGCTTTTCGCCTGATGACGGTTATTACACTGACGGCAGGCACGTCGTTTATCATGTGGCTGGGAGAAACGATTACTGAAAAGGGAATAGGGAACGGGATATCCCTGATTATCTTTGCAGGCATAGTATGCGGAGGTCCCGCTGCCGTCGTGAATACCTTCCGCCTGTTGTCCACGGGGGAGATGGGGATATTCTTTGTTGTGCTCCTCCTCGTGCTGATGGTTGGTGTTGTCGGTGTGATTGTGTTTGTCGAGAGTGCGCAGAGGAGGATCCCCGTACAGTACGCAAAAAGGGTTGTCGGGAGGAAGATGTATGGCGGTCAGACAACGCACCTGCCTCTGAAGGTCAATACGGCTGGTGTTATTCCCCCGATCTTCGCTTCATCCATCATCATGTTTCCCGCTACTATTGCCAATTTTATTCCGCATCCGTGGATGAAAACAGTGGCAGGGTTCCTGATGCCCGGGAGATTTGTTTATGAGCTGTTTTACGTAGCGCTTATAATATTCTTCTGTTATTTTTATACGGCTGTTACATTCAACCCGGTGAATGTTGCCGACAATATGAAAAAACATGGCGGCTACGTACCGGGCATACGACCCGGCAAGAAGACTGCTGAGTATATAGACAGCGTCCTGACGAGGCTTACCTTCAGTGGCGCCATATATGTATCCGCTGTTTGCGTCCTGCCGAGCATCCTTATAAGTCAGTTTAATGTTCCTTTTTACTTCGGGGGTACAGCTCTCCTTATCGTTGTCGGGGTTGCCCTTGACACGGCAGGTCAGATAGAGACCCATCTGCTTACCAGGCAATACGAAGGGTTTATGAAAAAGGGCAGGATGGGCAGAAGGCGTTAAAGTTTCGACATGTCAGGATTGTCCCCGATGGCACTTGTGAGGCAATAAACCAGATGATCATCCTGAAGTCTCCCGAAGAAGTAAAAAAAATAGGGGAGAGTAACGCTATTGTAGCCGAGGTGCTGACTGGTTTAAGGGAGAAAATAAGGCCGGGCGTAACGACATTGAAATTGAATGAATACGCCGAGGGTGTGACGCAGAAAAGGGGTGCAAAACCTGCTTTCAAGGGGTACGGAGGATTTCCCTTTGCGCTCTGCGCGTCTGTAAACTCGGAGGTTGTGCACGGTTTTCCTTCAGACAGGTCTTTGGAAGAGGGTGACATAATAAGCCTCGATTACGGGGTCTATTATAAAGGTTATTATGGAGATTCCGCTATTACCGTTGCTGTGGGCAGGATTTCCGCGTCAGCCTCCAGGCTGATGAAGGTAACGGAAGAATCCCTGTATAAGGGCATAGAGAAGGCAAGGGAGGGGAACAGATTAGGCGATATATCCTTTGCGGTACAAAGCTGTGTGGAAAGTGCCGGTTTTTCGGTGGTAAGAGATTATGTCGGCCACGGGATAGGAAAAGACCTTCATGAGGATCCTCCGGTTCCGAATTTCGGGGTGGGTGGCCGGGGCGTCAAGCTGAAGGCAGGTATGGTGATAGCCATAGAACCCATGGTGAATGAAGGATCATACATGGTAAAAACAAAACCTGACGGATGGACAGTAGTAACAGACGACGGTAGCCTGTCGGCCCACTTTGAACATACGATAGCCGTCACTGAAGACGGACCTGTGATATTAAGCAGTCCCGACATGTCGGGACACCCTCGGGCACTTGAGGAGTGATGATCGAATGGCTAAAGAAGAAGCTATAGTTGTTGAAGGTACTGTATTGGAACCATTACCGAATGCAATGTTTCGTGTTGAGCTCGAAAACGGCCATCGTGTTCTGGCCCATATCTCCGGGAAGATGAGAATGCATTTTATCAAAATATTACCGGGAGACAAAGTTACGATAGAATTATCGCCTTATGACCTGACCCGGGGCAGGATTACATATCGGTCGAAATAACGTGGTGTTGTAAGGGTCATATGCGAAAACCCTAAACATAAACAGCGCCAGGGATAAACAGCGGGAGGTTGCAAGGTGGCAAGAATCGCAGGAGTTGATTTACCCAAGAATAAAAGAATGGAAATAGCCCTCACGTATATATACGGGATAGGAAGGTCCAAGTCTAAGGAGATTCTTGAAGAGGCCGGGATCGATCTTGATACAAAAACAGACAATCTTCTCGATGAGCAGATGACCGCCATAAGGGACATTATAGATAAGGATTGCAAGGTTGAAGGTGATCTCAGGAGAGAGATTACCATGTCTATAAAACGTCTTATGGACATAGGGACTTACAGGGGCTTGAGGCACAGAAGAGGCCTTCCTGTGAGGGGCCAGAGAACGTCTACCAATGCAAGAACGAGAAAAGGTCCGAGAAGAGCTGTTGGAGGAAAGAGAAAGAAATAATATCATAGCCTGTCATTAGGCAGACTTTATGTCTGGAGGAGAGATGGCTCGACCAAAAAAGAGAAATGTAAAAAAGAAGGAAAAAAAGAATATCTCTGACGGGATTGCTCATATTCAATCAACTTTTAATAATACCATAGTCACTATTACGGATTTGAGCGGTAATGTTATTGCCTGGTCTTCAGGTGGCGGGCAGGGATTCAAGGGTTCAAGAAAAAGCACCCCCTTCGCAGCGCAGCTGACCGCCACGGATGCTGTCAAGAAGGCGAGGGTGCATGGACTCAGAAACGTGCAGGTGTTTATAAAGGGGCCTGGTTCGGGGAGAGAATCGGCGCTCAGGGCGCTGCAGGCAGCGGGTTTGAACATAAGTCTTATCAGGGATGTGACCCCGATTCCCCATAACGGTTGTCGTCCGCCGAAGAGAAGAAGAGTTTAAATTACCAGATCCTGACTGGATTATATATTAGGTAGGGGAGGAGTATTTTGGCAAGATATAGAGGATCTTTATGCAGATTATGCCGGGCTGAGGGTGCGAAACTGTTTCTGAAGGGAGACAGGTGTTATGGCGACAAGTGTTCCTTTGAACGAAGGGGTTATATACCCGGAGAACATGGACAGATTAAATTCAGGCGAAAGGCATCCGATTACGGCATCCAGTTAAGGGAAAAGCAGAAACTCAAGAGGACGTTCGGTCTTCTGGAGAAATCATTTAAAGGCTGTTTCGAAAAGGCTGAGAGACAGAAGGGTGTGACGGGTACGAATCTGCTGCTCCTGCTGGAGAGAAGACTGGATAATATGGTGTACAGGCTGGGCTTCGCTAATTCCAGAGGTGAGGCCAGGCAACTCGTAAGACACAATCATTTTTTAGTGAATGATAAAAAGGTAAACATACCTTCATGTCTGGTTAAGATGGGTGACAAAATACAGGTTAAGGAAAAAAGCAGAAAAGTTGCCACTATACTCGATGCCGTAGAAACCGTTGCCAGGCGTGGCGTACCCGGGTGGCTGGATCTGGATAAGGATAATTTTGCCGGTGTTGTAAAAGCGCTGCCCACTCGGGAAGAACTGACCATGCCCATCCAGGAACAGCTGGTGGTTGAGTTTTACTCTAAGTAAAAATGTTTTATATGAGGGATTAACGATATGGAGAAAAACTGGAGCAGCCTTATAAAACCAAAACGAATAGAAATTGACGAAAAGACCCATACATCGCTTTATGGTGAGTTTACGTGCCAGCCTTTGGAAAAAGGGTTTGGTATCACGCTGGGGAATGCTCTGAGGAGAGTGCTCCTTTCTTCCATTCACGGTGCGGCCATTACATCTGTGAAATTTGACGGAGTACTTCATGAATTTTCAGCTATCTCCGGTGTAAAGGAGGATGTCTCTGATATCATCTTGAACATGAAGGGAGTCCGGCTGAAATTGCACGGAGATGGCCCCCGGGCACTTCATATTGACGCCTCCGGTAAAGGAACCGTTACAGCGGAAGATATTATCACAGATGAAACGGTCGAGATCCTAAATCCCGATCATCACCTGGCGACTCTTTCGGGCAAGGGGGGGATCAAGGCCGAACTGGTGGCTGATGTGGGAAAGGGGTATGTCCCCGCCAGGAGAGAAACAGACATAGAACAACCTGAAGGAACAATCAATATTGATGCCCTGTTTTCCCCCATTAAGAAGGTCTCATATACGGTTTCCAACGCGCGTGTTGGCCATATAGCAGATTACGATAAGCTGGTACTTGAAATCTGGACGGACGGCAGTATTCTGCCCGAGGATGCCGTTGCCTATGCAGCCAAGAGCTTAAAGGAACAAATGAATGTGTTTATCAATTTTGATGAGCAGGAGGAAGTAGAGGAACCAAAAGAGCTTGTAGAAGAAGACAATATTGGTGAGAATCTGTTTAAGGGGGTCGATGATCTGGAGCTTTCGGTAAGATCGGCCAATTGTCTGAAGAATGCCGGCATTCAATATATAGGAGAGCTTGTTCAGAAGACAGAAGCGGAAATGCTCAAGACAAAGAACTTCGGAAGAAAATCTTTGAATGAAATAAAAGATATGCTTGCCGAGATGGGCCTCAGCCTTGGCAGTAAGGTGGATTTTCGCCTTCCCGGCATGGATGATGATGAGGATGTGAAAGAATAACAGTTAAAGGGGTAATACTCAATGCGTCACAGGAAAGCCGGAAGAAAGCTTGGGAGGACATCAAGTCACAGGAAGGCCATGATGAGAAATCTGGTAACCTCTCTCCTGGAACATGAAAAAGTCACCACAACCGATGCGAAGGCCAAGGAATTGAGAGGTGTTGCCGATAAGATGATAACCCTGGGCAAAAGGGGAACGCTCCATGCAAGAAGGCAGGCACTGTCTTTTATAAGGGATAATAGAGTTACGAAAAAGGTGTTTGAGGAATTATCATCCCGTTACACTGAAAGAGCAGGGGGTTATACACGGGTGATTAAAATAGGCAACAGAAATGGCGACAATGCTCTGCTTTCCATGATAGAATTGATGCCGGAAGAGAAGAAAAAAAGTGCAAAAAAGAAAAAAAGTATAAAGAAGGAAAAAGCCGCCAATTAGAGACAATATAATATGACCATTCAAAGGCAGGGAATCACCCTGCCTTTTTTATTTCTTGATTTTTTCGTGGGAAGGGTTATAATCACTTCAGTTATTTTCAATAGCAATCTTTTTATACAGTTTTTTGGACGGTGGCAAGGAGGTTGTGAGTCATGGGAGAAGAGAAAATTGGCGAGGTGATGAAGTTTTTTGCGAAACCCAGTGTCGCGGCGGTCAAGATTACGTCGGGAGAATTGCTGGCAGGTGATACGGTCAAATTTACCGGCCATACCACGGATTTTGAAGACAGAATTGACTCAATGGAAATTGATAATAAACAGATAGAAAAGGCAACGGCGGGCGATTACATAGGTATCAGGGTTTCTGACCGTGTTCGCCCCGGAGATGAGATGTTCAAGGTTATTCCGGAGTAATTCTGATTCTGTCAAGAAGAACGTTTTTTGATCAGACATGGATTGAATCCTTGGTGATTGATCTATGCGATAAGAAGTTTTGAAGGCCATGGGTTGTGGTATAGATCCCGTGGCCTTTTTGTTTGGAGTATGCGCATGCGGAATCCTCTCTCGTATCTGGAAGGATTGAAACAAAAGGGAATAAATCTGGGCCTTGGCCCCATCTCCAGGCTTCTCGACCGTCTTGGAAGTCCCCAGAATGAATATAAAACGATTCTGGTAGGGGGCACCAATGGCAAGGGATCCACAGCGGCGATCCTCTCTTCCATATTAGTCCAGGAAGGCATGAAGGTTGGCCTTTATACATCTCCTCACCTGTGCGATTTCAGAGAACGAATCAGGGTAAATGATCACATGATCCCGAGGGATACGCTTTGTGCGCTCATAGATAAGGTAAGGGAAGAGATCAAAGAGGACGTTACTTATTTTGAGTTTAGCACTGCCCTGGCATTTCTGTATTTTTCTCTGTGTAAGGTGGATGTGGCGATTCTTGAAGTGGGTATGGGGGGGAGACTCGATGCTACAAACCTCGCATCTCCCGAGATCTCCATAATAACCAATATTTCCATGGAACATCAGAAATATCTGGGTAATAACCTGAAATCAATTGCCGGTGAAAAAGGAGGAATCATAAAGGAAGGCGGCGTTTGCGTAACGGCTGCCCGAGGACGCAAAGTCATCGATACTCTTGAGGAAATTTGCCGTCAAAGAAAGGCTGTGCTCTACAGGGCAGGCAGGGATATAAGGGTCAGGAGGTCCGGGCGGGGAAGTTTTTCCTACTATGGAATTAATAAGCGCTACCATGGCCTCAGGCTTTTTCTTGCCGGCAGGCACCAGATTGAAAACGCAGCCCTGGCTCTTGCGGCCGTTGAAGTTCTGACGGCAAAAGGTATGGACATCAGCGATACATCCGTGGTCGAGGGATTAAGCGATGCCCGGTGGGAGGGGCGATTGGAACTTGTTTCCCATAACCCCAGGATTATCGTGGATGGCGCCCACAACCCGGCAGGCATTTCATCCCTGTGCAGCTCTCTGTTGGCAGACTTTTCTTACAGGAGATTGATAGTAGTGTTTGGTGTGCTTTACGACAAGAATTACGTCGGGATGTTAAAAAAACTGATGCCTCTGGCGGATAAAATTGTGCTTACGAGACCGAAAAAGGAAAGAGCCGCATCGACAGAGGATTTATTGTCGGTCGCTTCGCTGCATCATGGTCATGTTGAGGTCGTAGACGACCCGAGAGAGGCCCTTGCCAGGGCCTGTTCCTTTGCCGGTGCGAACGACCTTGTGTGCGTTACGGGTTCACTCTATCTCGTGGGAGAGATAAAAAAACATCTGTGATTTGGCCTTCCGGAAAACAGGTTTTTGTGATAGTGAACACAAGCTGTTGCCGTTAAAGATCTTGTCCGGGGGATGCTTTGTGAGAAAAGGGTGCATACTGCTGTCCATGTTAATGCTTTTGTTTCTGTGCGGGGACATTTCCTTTGCCTCTGTGCAGGATATGCCGGAGCGGGTGGATATAGAAGCGGATAGTCTGGCATATGACAGTGATACCGAAACATATCGGGCCAGCGGCAACGTCATTATTACTTTTGAGGGCGGGTTCATTAAGGCCGATGATGTCATATTGGACAGGCTGAAAGATGAAGCGACGGCCGAAGGGAATGTATTCATAAAGAGCGGTGAGGATATCCTTGAAGGGGAAAAAGCGCGGTTCAATATCGGCACCGAGACGGGCGTCATATCCGACGGAAAGGTGTTTTTCGACAAAAACAACCTTTACCTGCGAGGGGAAACCATTGAGAAAAAGGGCGACGCGACCTATTTCCTGAAGAAGGGCCAGGCAACGACATGTGACGGTGAAGATCCCGACTGGATGTTTACCGGCAGCGAAATGGAGGTTACCATCGACGGGTATGGGACCGTTAAGCACGGGACCTTCCAGGTGAAAGGTATTCCCGTTCTCTATCTCCCCTACATGATATTCCCTGCCAAGACTACCCGGCAGACGGGTCTGCTGTTTCCCCGCATCACCTATTCGCGTGACAAACTGGGGTGGGATGTCGGTATCCCTTTTTACTGGGCGGTCTCAGAAAATGCCGACGCAACCTTTTATCAGCGCTATATGGACAAAAGGGGATTCCAGGAGGGAGTGGAATTTCGGTATCTTATCGGTAAGGATTCACATGGCACACTGTATGGCGATTATCTCAACGACACCATGGATGTGTCGGAGTCCGAAGGGGCTGCCGTTCTGCACAGAGACTGGAAAGAAAATAATAAGAGGTGGTCGTATTATCTGGATCACGAGACGACATTCAGCCCGGGCTTTTACCTGAAGACAGATATAAAAAGGGTGTCGGACAGGTGGTATTTCAGGGATTTCGATTCGTACAATTATTATATGGCGCATTACAGAGAGAATGACACCCGCACATTCAACGGTGTCTCGTTCGATGGCGATAAGGCCCTGACCGCGCTGACCTCAACGGCTCGTCTTGTAAAAGACTGGAGCCTGTTTAACGCGACCGCCCTTGTGGAATATACGGATAATTTCCAGAGCTGGTCCAATGATGATACATTGCAGAAGTATCCTGAAATCACCTTTACCGGTATTAAACAGCCCCTGTTCAATTCCCCCATCGATTTTGAACTGGCATCATCGTACGGGCACTATTACCGGACCACGGGATACCGGGGGGATGTTTTCGATGCCTATCCGATCGTTTCGTGGCCCCTGAGTTTCGGTGATTATCTGGAATTCACGCCATCCATGGGGTTGAGAGAGACAACATGGGAAAGCTCATACAGCGGCCCCATCGCGGGGAATCAGGACAAGGACGGCAGTCGGGAACTGTACACAGTTGGGGCGACCCTCTCCAGCGAGGCGCACAGGATCTTCGATGTAGGGGGAAAGGTCGTAGACAAGATACGCCACGGTGTCAGACCTGAGGTAACATACTCGTATATCCCATATGTATATCAAGATGATAAGCCGAAATTTCTCAGCGAGATAGCGGAGACAAATACGGTGACCTACTCCCTCATCAACACACTGATTGCCCGACTGAAAGATGAGAGTGGTGGTGTCACCTACAGTGAATTCCTCAGGCTGAAATTGAGCCAGTCATATGATATCAGAGAAGCGAGGAAACATCGTGGTAGTCCCACGACCGAAAAGAGACCATTCGGCAATGTTACCGCGGAGCTTGATTTTGATCCCTTTCAATATCTCTCCCTTGATGCCGACGCGCAGTTCGACGTCAATTCGGGTGAATGGAAAGGAATAAACTCCCGTTTCGATATCAGTGACCCGCGCGGTGATTCTCTGATCGCCGAATACCGGTATACGCAAAAATCAGTGGAGGAGATCAATCTCACTTTCAAGGGGAAGGCGACAGATTCCCTTGACCTGATGTATATTCTGAGAAAAGATTTACTCGACAAAAAAACCCTGGAAGCTACTTACGCTGTAGATTATCATAGACAGTGCTGGAGTATGGCGCTCAGTTATTCCGATTCGCCCGACGACACCCGATTAGCAGGTCGAAAAGTTTTTCGGATTTTTTCTTGACAAATGCCTCTTAATTACATATTCTCCCCCTCTTTGAGTTTAAGATATAGGTGGATTTATGAAGACATATAGTGCCAAAAAAGAAACTGTCGTGAGAGACTGGTATTTTGTTAACGCTGACGGCAAGGTATTGGGAAGGCTTGCCGCCGAGATCGCAAGACGTCTGAGAGGAAAACACAAACCCGTCTATACCCCGCATGTTGATACCGGGGATTTTATAGTTGTGGTAAACGCGGAGAAGATTTCCTTTACGGGCAAAAAGCTTACCGATAAGATCTACTATCATCACACCGGATATCCGGGGGGGCTGAAATCAACGACAGCCGGTAAGATGCTGGAGGAAAAACCGGAAGAAATTTTGCGCGGCGCCGTCAGGGGGATGCTTCCGAAAAACAGTCTGGGAAGACAGATGCTGAAGAAGCTTAAAGTGTACAAGGGTGATAAACACCCGCATAAGGCCCAGATGGCCGAGCTGCTGGAAGTATAGATCAGGAGAGAAAGAATGTCAGTAAAAAGTTGTTATGCTACAGGTAAGAGGAAGTCTTCGATAGCAAGAGTATGGATGAAAGAGGGAAGTGGGACCTTCGTAGTCAATAAAAGAACTTTTGATGATTACTTTACCCGTGACATATTAAAGAGATTGATTCTGCAGCCTCTCGATATGACCGATAAAGCAAACAAGTTTGATTTCTATATCAATGTCAACGGAGGAGGAAACACCGGCCAGGCGGGTGCTATCAGGCATGGCATATCCAAGGCCCTCGTGGACTATGATGAAGAATTAAAACCCGTTCTCAAGAAGGCCGGGTTTCTTACGAGAGATGCCCGGGTAAAAGAGAGAAAGAAATACGGCCAGCCTGGCGCGAGGAAGAGATTCCAATATTCCAAGAGATAAAATCAGCAATACACAGAGGGGGCTACGGCCCCCTTTTTTATTTGGAGGCAGTTGTCATGTTGAAGGTGGGTATATACGGGGCAAGCGGGTATACCGGTCAGGAGCTTTTAAGGCTTTTAATCGGTCATCCCGAAACGGATATTATGGCCATCACTTCGAGGAAATTCAAGGGTATGCCGGTCTCGGAGGTCTATCCGGCATTTGCCGGCATGACGGATCTGAAATTTGTGGACTCGTCTCCCCGGCAGCTTGTGTCCTCCTGTGACGTTGCGTTCCTGGCGCTTCCACATGGAGAGGCTATGCTGGTGGCGCCGGAATTTGTCGCGGCCGGCGTAAAGGTTATAGATCTCAGCGCCGATTTCCGCCTGAGGGATGTATCGGTATACGAGACATGGTATACAAAACATGCCGCTCCCGATCTGGTTGAAAAGGCCGTCTATGGACTTCCCGAGTTGTACCGGGATGACCTGAAGAATGCCCGGTTTGTCGCCAATCCCGGTTGTTACCCCACGAGTATCATCCTGGGACTTGCGCCTCTGTTGAAAGATGGGTGCATTAATACTTCATCGATTATCGCGGACTCAAAATCGGGTGCAAGCGGCGCGGGGCGTGAGCTGCAGCTTGGCTCGCTTTTCTGTGAGGTGAATGAGGGATTCAAGGCGTATAAAATAGGATCACACCGTCACACGCCGGAGATAGAGCAGGAACTTGGGCGCATTGCGAAGACGGCCATAAGAATTTCCTTTACCCCCCATCTTGTGCCGGCAAACAGGGGGATCCTGAGCACGATATACGCGGACCTTCATAGTGATATGTCTGAGTCTGAGATATTTGATATCTATGAGAAATTCTACGGTGATGAGAAATTTGTAAGAATATGTAAACCGGGTACTTTGCCGAACATTTCTTCGGTCAGGGGGTCCAACAACTGTGATATGGGAATCGCTGTTGACGGCCGTACAGGAAGGGTGATCATCGTGTCAGCCATAGACAACCTGGTAAAGGGCGCTGCCGGCCAGGCGGTGCAGAATATGAACCTTATGTGTGGACTTCCGGAGGACGCCGGCCTGAATCATATATCCCTGTTTCCTTAAAGGGCCTGCGACAGTTGCCGGAGAGTTGACTGCCTGTCACGGATTGGAAGATTGTACCATGAGCTTGAGACTGTATAATACGCTGACAAAGAAGAAAGAGAAATTCGTTCCCATAAAAAAGGGGAAGATAGGTATCTATGTCTGTGGAATCACGGCGTACGACGTGTGCCATATCGGGCATGCCAGGTCGGCGGTGGTCTTCGATGTTATTCACAGATATCTGAGATACAGAGACTACGAAGTAACCTATGTAAAGAATTTCACCGATGTTGATGACAAAATTATCGGGAAGGCGAATGCGGAAGGGACTGATATATACGGTATATCGGAAAGATATATAAAGGAACATAACGAAGATATGGATCGCCTTGGAGTGGTCAGACCTGCGGTAGCGCCCAAGGCGACTGAGAACATAAATGGGATGATCCGGCTTATAGACACCCTTATGGAAAAGGGGTCTGGATGATATGCTGGCCGGCGCCAGAATCGATGTGGATGAAAAGAAGAAGAATCCCTTCGATTTTGTGCTGTGGAAGTCCAGCAAGGAGGGAGAACCCTGGTGGGACAGTCCATGGGGAAGGGGCAGGCCGGGATGGCATATAGAATGTTCCGTAATGAGTCAGAGATTCCTGGGAGATACTTTTGATATTCATGGTGGTGGTGAGGACCTGATATTTCCACACCACGAGAACGAGATAGCCCAGTCCGAGGGCGCCACGGGGAAACCCTTTGCAAATTACTGGATACACAATGGTTTTATAAAAGTCGACAGCGAGAAGATGTCAAAATCTCTCGGGAACACCCTTACCATAAAAGAGATATTGACCGCCTACCACCCGGAAGTGGTGAGATTTTTTATCCTTCAGAGTCACTATAAGAGCTATATAGATTTTTCAGATGCCTCCATCGCCGAGGCAAGAGTGGGCATGGGGAGATTATATGCCACGCTGAAGAACATAAAGGATGCGCTTGATAAAAAAGCGGATTTCTCCGACACTTCCGAGAAAGATCTTTCCAGAGAAGACGGGGAGGTGTTCAAGAAGGTGAGTACACTTCCCGACAGATTCAAAGAGGCCATGGATGATGATTTTAACACGGCCATGGCCATGGGCTACATATTCGACACTGTCCGTATTGTAAACGGATACATCTCAAAGAATTCCGCACCCACCAGGGAATCGCTTTTTGTCCTGAACGAGGCAAGGGAACGTATCAGGGAGGTGGGCAAGGTGCTGGGGCTGTTTCTGGAAGATCCTGATGAATACTTCGAAAAAGACAAAGAGAGAGAAGCCGGAAAGTCGGGCCTGGATATGGAAGAAGTGGAGCGGCTGATTGATGAGAGGAAAAAGGCAAGAGAATCCAAAAACTGGAGCCGCGCTGATGAATTGAGAGACCTCCTGGCCGCCAGGGGGATTGTCCTCAAGGACACACCGACCTCCACTACATGGAAGGTAGAATAAGAAGACAGCGTCTCATTCTATAACTATATCAACGATCTCAAATTCCCTGACACCCCCCGGAGTGTTGACCTTAACCTCATCCCCTACTTCTTTTCTGAGAAGCGCCCTGCCGATGGGAGAAGTGACGGATATCTGGTTCCGGCTCATATCGGATTCAAATGGCCCTACAAGTTGATAGCGTGTTATTTCTTCCGTATTGGTGTCCTCTATTGTGACAGTTGTCCCGAAAACAACCCTGTCATCTGTCAGATCCTTCAGGTCGACAATATTTGACGTGGCAAGATTATTCTCTATCTCCCGGATCTTCCCCTGGATAAATGACTGTCTTTCCTTTGCCGCCGCGTATTCGGCGTTTTCCGAGATATCGCCATGTTCCCTGGCCTCTTCGATATCCCGTATATTTGCCGGCACTTCGACCTTTCTCAGGCGGGCCAGCTCTTTTTTTAATCTTTCAAATCCGGTTTTTGTTATAGGAAATTTGTCCATATCACTTTCTCCAAATTACGGCCGTCTGGATTGACCGCCGTGAAAATAGTAATGCACAGAGCCAGCGTTATTCGACTCCATGCATTGATTTCACTAATACACTATCCTGTTATATGAAAATTCTGCCGGAATCCAACATGCTGCTATATTTATATATTTTGCGATTGATATTTTAGCGTACTCATATTAAACTGACGCAAAATCGGTTGTGAAGCGGTAAAATAAACCACGACCGTTCGGCGCCATGAAGAAAGACAGCAAGGTACAGTATCCAATTCCCATCCGTGAGTGGTCGGAAGATGACCGACCCCGGGAGAAACTGCTCAAATACGGGGAGCATGCTCTCAGTAATGCGGAGCTTCTGGCCATTCTGATCAGGACAGGAACACCCGGAAGGAGCGCTGTCGATATCGGAAGGGAATTGTTGCACAGGTTCAAATCGCTCCGCGCGATGAGCAGCGTCGATATTTCCGAATTCAGGAAGATCAACGGCCTCAAGAACGCGAAAATCGCGCAGATCAAGGCGGCCATTGAACTGGGCAGGCGCATGCAGAGCGAGGAAAAGACACTCGCGGATCCGATCAGGCATTCCTCCGATGTGGCGAATCTGCTGATGCCGCTGATGAGAGACTTAAAGAAAGAACGTTTCGTTCTGCTATTGCTCGACGGAAGAAACGCCGTATCAGATACGATAGATATTGATTACGGCACAGTCGACAGGGCAAACCCCTATATCCGTGATATTATTCAAACGGCTATCAGGCATAATGCGCCATCGATCATCGTCGCCCACAACCACCCCTCCGGCGCTACAACCCCCAGTGAAAATGACAAGGCATTTACAAGAAGCCTGATGATGGCCGCGAAGGCAACGGGCATCAGCTTCTTCGATCACATCATCATCGGAAATGACAGCTATTTCAGCTTCGCAGACAAGGGATTTATCGGAGAGTACGAAACGAAGGCGATCAGAGAGCTGTAACCGCTTCGCAAAAAGTAGAGTTCCAAGTAAGGAGGGACAAAATGCTTATCCTCACTGTACTTGGGGGCGTATGAGGAACAGGAAGGGTTAGGTAAGAGGGGTGAATGCTATGGAATTCTGCTGGGGTTGTGGCGGAAAATTGGAAATTATTAAGGACAGGCCATATCATTATAGAGAATGTGGCCTGGATAACGTATATCTGCATGGAATAATACAATACAGATGTCCGGAGTGTGGTGAAGAAGCGCCGGAGATCCCGGAACTAAAAGAACTTCATTTGCTGATCGCCAAAGAGTTGGTTTGCAAAGGTGAGCTTATGGAAGGGGCAGAAATCAGATTCCTTCGGAAGGAGCTTCGCCTTAAGAGCAAAGAAATGGCGGAATTGCTTAGTATAACGCCTGAAACTTACTCCCGATGGGAAAATTCGCGTGAGATTATATCAGAGGGTAGTGATTCGCAGCTTCGATATTTATATATCCTGAATGCGGAAGATAAAGCGGGCAGAGTGCTTCATGAAGGGATTCGCTTTGCACGCAGTTTAGCATCAAAGAAATCAACAAGGAAGATCAGGAATGGCAGGAAGATAGAAGACAGAAAACCGGTAAAAATAGATATTAGTATAAGCGAGTGGGTCATGCCGCATACCGAGCCAATATTTACCGAGGAATGTTATTAAACTCTGATAATCGATAGAATCAATCCATCTGATCTTCTCTCTTGTACCTACAACTCCTCAAGATCGTTTCAGGCGAAGGCCAACGATTACGATCGAAAATCTCACTGTAATAGTTCTTGACAAGACATCATAATGGAGTTAGTGGTTTAGCACGTTTTATTGATCTGTAACGCATCATGCTTGCTTTTGAACAGCTGTAACCAAGGTGGGATTATGGTCTGATCATCTAAAGCCCTGTTTTTCTAAAAGAGAAGCAGGGCTTTTTTGTTTTGTGAAGGGGAATGCTGTTGCCATTTTTTCCAATATTTTACCAACCTGGTTTTTGGTCTTTATTAACACGAAATACCCAATGGTGGAAGTTCAATTGTGCTTGATTTTATGATGCAATTTCCTATTTTCATTTTTCATGAATTGAAGTACGATTGCACGAAAGTTCAGAAAATGCCAACCAGGTATATTAATTGTTATATCTGAAAATAATTACCGGAAGGAAGAAACCATGAATGATGAGGTAACGGAATTCGCAAAATCGATTGGCGCTGTCGATTTGAAACAGGTTTTTGACTATTCTGAGTATCATGGTTTGTTCAAGCGTAGAAACTACTTCCTTATAGACAAGGACAAATTCCTGATTATCAAAATCAGCCGCAACAAGATACGACCTTTTTTTGGGCTTCGGAGGAAATTTGTTGACCTCTTCAACGCATTCACAAAGACCAGTGGCAATTACTATTTTGTAGCCCTTGCCTCGAACAAATCAGGCTGGGTTTTGTCAAAGAGCCAAATACTGAAACAGATCTCCAGTGGTTCTTTGAGCTATTCCGAAAAGGAAGAGGAGTACAAGGTCAACAATTACAACCTCAAGGACCAAGATGGTTTTACCTCACCAGAGGCATTTCTGAAAAAACTTGGCGTGGCAACATTGCGTCCAAGGATATAACTACCGGGTGCAGGAATAACAACATTATGAAAAAAGCAAGCATCATCACAGCCATTTTTCTTACGCTGCTTTTCGTTTTTGAAACGTATGCTGACGAAAATACTATTCGGTTGATATGCAAATACTCCCATACCATTGAGGCAGACGGTAGAAGTAGTGCAACTTCAGGTGAAGACCTCGTTACTGTCAACTATTCGGATAATGGGAAGGCAATAATAAGAAAGCAAGGGCTTGGGGCAGAGTTTAACGGCACAATCTCCGATGAACAAATACAAGGCAAGACGGAATACAAGATATCAGGATCTACAATTCAACAAACTATTGTGATCAATAGGTACACAGGTGCTTTTGAAATCACTTTCAAAATTATTGGATCAGAAGGAGGCCTCATTCATTGTGGTATCTGCAAGCCAGTAGCAAAGAAGAAATTTTAATTATAACCGAGTTTGGGGCATAAGCAAACAAATAAAGGGGACGGATTTATTTTTCCATCTTGCTTTTTGCCGCCGGATTTCTTTCCCCCGGAAACAGTATCTCTGTCCCGTCTCCCGCGCGGTTTGAAGTATTTATCCAGTTTTGTGTTTAATCACTTTTTACAAAGGCCCGGTTACCCTGCCCACTGGTGATGGCGAACGTTATACCTTGTAAGTAATATCCGCTTGACATATTACGTTCCGCGTAATATCATTCTGCACATGATTAGATCTTTTTCCTGCCGAGATACTGAAGAATTATTCAATGACAAAGGAGTACGCCGTTTCCAGTCTTTTGAGCGACAGGCAAGAAAACGATTAATGGTTTTGCATGCTGCTCCAAGTTTGGAAGCCCTAATGCTAAATCCTGGAAATAAATTCCATGCCTTGGGGGGAAACAGAAAGGGACAATATGCTATAAGCATAAACAAACAATGGCGTGTTTGCTTCGAGTGGCATGATAGTAACGCTCATCACGTTGAAATTGTAGACTATCATTGAGGTGTAAAGATGAATACAAGAAAATTGCTTAATCCTATTACCCCAGGTGAAATTTTACGGGAGGACTTTATGGAACCGATGGGTCTTAGTATAAACAGGCTTGCACGAGACATTATTGTTCCGCCCAATAGGATAAGCGAAATTGTCAATGGGAAACGTGCTATTACAGCGGATACCGCCTTAAGATTGCAGCGTTATTTTAAAGTGGAGGCGCAATTTTGGCTGAATCTCCAATCAGAATATGATTTGAGGATGAGTAAGCGCAAAATTTGGCCTGAAATTGAACGTCGCATTCTACCAGCGCAGGACATGAAGGCAATAAAAGAAGCTATGGCATAATCATGGGATTCACCCGACCGAGCGATAAAGGATAAAAAGGACGCTTAACAACAAAGAATTCTGAAAAGGGGCCATTTCCAGGCCCTGTTTTACTCTGATTTCCATTCTTTCAGGGCATCGGTGAATGGGTTTCCCGATGTTTTTGTTTTTCCACCTGTCTCACGTCTCGCAGGTTTGTTGCCGGCCTTCTTTTCTCCGGGGGTAGTGTTCTTGTCCCGTCTGCCGTGCGGTTCCATCGGATTTGAACGCATCGAAAGCGAGATGCGGTTTCGTTTTATATCAACATCCATAACCGTTACCGAGACTTTCTGATTTACCTTTATGACATCATGAGGATTGCGGACAAACCTGTTGGCCAGCGCGCTGATATGCACGAGCCCGTCCTGGTGAACCCCGATATCCACAAAGGCGCCGAAATCGGTCACATTTGTTACAATGCCGGGCAGTTTCATCCCTACCTCCAGATCCGCCATTTTGCTGACGCCCTCGGTGAAGGTGAAGAGTTCAAACTGTTCGCGCGGGTCACGGCCGGGTTTGGCGAGTTCCATCATTATATCCGTGAGAGTCGGCATACCTGTGGTGTCGCTTACATAGTTTTCCAGTATGATCTTTTCACGCAGCTCGGCGCTGGTCATCAGGTCTGAGATACTGCACCCAAGATCGCCTGCCATCGTTTCAATAACAGGGTAGCTTTCGGGATGGACCGCCGATGCATCGAGGAGGTTTTCCGCGCCGTGGATTCTCAGGAAACCGGCCGCCTGTTCAAAGGTTTTTGCACCCATTCCCTGAACCTTCATCAGTTCGGCGCGCGAGGAGAATGCACCCTTTTCATTGCGGCAGGAGATTATATTGCCGGCCAGTTTTTCTGAGAGGCCCGACACATAGCTCAAGAGCTGTTTGCTCGCCGTATTCACCTCTACGCCAACCGCGTTCACGCAACTTGTCACAACATCATCCAGAGATTTTTTCAGGGCTTTCTGGTCCACGTCATGCTGATACTGTCCGACACCTATGGCCTTGGGGTCGATTTTTACCAGTTCCGACAGGGGATCCATAAGGCGTCTCCCGATTGACACCGCGCCACGAACGGTCAAGTCATAATCGGGAAATTCCTCGCGGGCAACTTCGGAGGCGGAGTATACCGAGGCGCCGCTTTCACTGACCATAACCACGGCGATATTTCGGCCGAAGTCTATGCCCCTGCAGAACTCTTCCGTCTCGCGTCCGCCTGTGCCGTTGCCGATGGCGACAACTTCGATGCTGAAGTTCTCCGCCAGTCTCTTTAATGTCTCTTCCGATTCTTTTACGCGCCCGCGTGGCTGGAGCGGGAAGATCGTATCGTTGTGCAGGAGCTTTCCCTGCGGGTCGAGGCAGACAACCTTGCACCCGGTACGCAGGCCGGGGTCAATGGCAAGGACCCTTTTCTGTCCAAGCGGAGAGGTAAGGAGCAGATTTCTGATATTCTGCGCGAACACCCTGATCGCCTCTCCGTCCGCCCTGTTTTTGCTTTCAAGACGAGTTTCCGTTTCCATGGATAGTGAAAGAAGGCGCTTGTAACTGTCTCTCACCGCGAGGCGCACCTCCTGTGAGGCGGGATTATCACCCTTTACAAAATGACGTTCCAGGATATCGACAGTTCTTTTCTCATCCGGGAGCACGCGGAAGATGAGAAATCCCTCGGCAGCGCCGCGGCGGATAGCCAGGACACGGTGTGATGGAGCCTTGGCCACGGGTTCTTCCCAGTCAAAATAATCCCTGTATTTTGCCCCCTCTTCTTCTTTGTTCTTCGCAACCTTTGAATGTATGGCGGCCTTTTTGGCGAAAAGTTCCCGCAGGGCAGCTCTGACCCCCGCGTCCTCGTTTATCCACTCCGCAATGATATCACGCGCGCCGGCAAGCGCGTCGTCGATCTTTTCCACGCCCTTTTCGGGATCAACAAAGGCGGATGCCTCCGCTTCCGGGTCGATGTCACTCTGCTCAAATATCTTTGCGGCCAGCGGTTCAAGTCCACGTTCCCTTGCCGCCATTCCGCGGGTACGTCGTTTCGGTCTATAGGGCAGATAGATGTCTTCCAGAACGGCCAGGGTCTCGGCGGACAACACCTTTTTCTTCAACTCGTCGGTAAGCTTGCCCTGTTCCTCCAGCGATTTGAGAACGGTTTCTCTTCGTTTGTCCAGTGTGCCGAGTTGCTCAGCCCTGTCCCGGATGGATATGATCTTGACTTCATCAAGCCCCCCGGTTGCTTCCTTGCGGTAACGGGCGACAAATGGAACAGTCGCGCCTTCTTCTAAAAGCAGCAGGACAACCCGCACCTGCTTTTCCGTCAATTGCAGTTCCTGAGCGATCTTTGTAACGTGTTTTTCTGTCATACGTAATATCAAACTCCATTTATATGGTTTTGTCGGCTTTGTAAAAAATCGTCACTCAGTGTGAAAACCGGAGACCAGATGGTTTGCAACTATCTTAAAAGACTGGATTCCGGCTTGGTCGTCATCCCGAACTCCGGGCCGGGACGGAATGACGGAAAATGGTATTTTGAGACTTTTTACGAAGCCATAATTCTTAGCTGAAGGGCATGACATATCTGTACATCATCCAGAAATGTGAAAAGGTTCCCATCATGACAAAGACATGGAAGATTTCATGGAAACCGACGATGCGGGGCCAGGGATCAGGTTTCTTAATCGCGTAGATTATGGCGCCTGTAGTATAAAACAGACCGCCGATGAGCAACCATGCCATCCCCCCAAGATGAAGGGTCTGTATCAACGGCCATATGGCCACAACAGCCAGCCACCCGGTGGCGATATAAATAAGGGTATAAAGCCATCTCGGAGCATGGAGCCAGAAAGTCTTCATGAGTATGCCGCCCGCGGTCAATCCCCATATGACTCCGAATAAACTCCATCCCCAGGCGCCTCTCAGAGGAATAAGGCATATGGGTGTATATGTAGCCGCGATAAGTATAAATATCATCATGTGATCGATCTTTCGCAGACGCAGAGCAGCCTTTTCCGAAACGGGCAGCCAGTGATACAGTGTGCTCGCCGTATAGAGCAGGATCATTCCCGCTCCAAAGATGGAAAAAGCCACTATATGGACGGGCTTGACGGGGTGGGTAGAGCCCCATATCAGGAATATCAACCCTGTAATGGCAAGGATAATGCCTATGCAATGTGTAAGCCCACTGATCGGGTCCTTCAATTTTATCATGTAGCAGTTCCTCATGCGGGGTGCAGAAACTTCCCGTTAGGGGGAAGGCAGCGCGGTTAAATTGCCGGCAAACCAATACAGATCCGCGGGCTGAACCCTGCAACGCCGGAAACCGATACTATTGTATTTTCGGACAGGTTGTCAATTGTAAAAATCAGTGGTTTTTCTCCAACGTGAGCCATGGCTTCATGTTCGGTTTTGGTGGTCTTGTATTTGATAAAAATGGATTTCCCCATAAAAACATCAGGAGTAAGCCGATCTCCATTATCAAGACAAAAAATACTTGCATTGCGCTCCTATAGAAGTATAAAAGTAGAAAAATTTATTCGAACAGGAAGGGACGTACAAGATGAGGATAGCGCAGGAGAAGTGGTTTTACATACCGGTTGTGATTATATTCATGGCATTATTTGCCATGCAGGGATGCAAGAAAGAAGAGGCAAAGTTTCCGGAAGGCACTATAGCGGCAGTCAACGGAGCAGCGATCACACAGGAAGATCTCGATGTGGAGCTGTCCATGGCGCAGCAGCAACTTGCCGATCAGGGCCAGCCAAACGATGAGCAGTTAGAGGAGATCAAGAAGGATCTCTTCGAGAGTCTTATCACCCGCAAGGTGCTCTACCTGGAGAGTCAGAAAAAAGGGGTGGAAGTGGACGATACGATCATTGATGAACGCTTTGCGAACATGAAAGAACAATTTCCCAAGGAGGCAGATTTCAAGGGTATGCTGGAGAAGATGCGTCTTACCGAAGATCTCCTTAAAGCCCAGTTGCGCGAAGGGATGGCAATCCAGCAACTGATAGACCAGGAAATTATAAATAATATCGAGATATCGGACAAGGAAACAAAGGACTATTACGATGGGCACACGGACCTTTTCAAACAACCCGAGAAGATCCGGGCAAGCCATATCCTTATCAAGGCTGATCCGGGGGCGGGTGAATCTGTGAAGGCTGATGCCCTCAAAGAAATCAAGAAGATACAGAAAGAACTGAAAGAGGGTGGAGATTTTGCGGCACTCGCCAAGGAACATTCGCAATGTCCAAGCGCCGCCAGGGGTGGCGATCTCGGTGACTTCGGACGGGGACAGATGGTAAAACCCTTCGAAGATGCGGTTTTTTCCATGAAATCGGGAGAGATAAGCGATATAGTCGAAACCGACTTCGGCTATCACCTGATAAAAGCTGGGGAGAGAAAACCCGAGATGATAACCGATTACAAGGATATCAAGGATAAGCTCACCCAATATCTGAAACAGATGAAAACAGGGGAAGAGGTGAAAAAATATATTGAAAAGCTGGAGGAACAGGCAAAGATAGAGAGGTTTGTCCCTGAACCTGAAGTAAAGAAAGAGGACTCAGCCGGATAAACCATACCATATGATCGTAAGATGACAGGATTCCACTTCGCAACAATCAGGCCCGGCCTTGAAAGCCGGGCTTGAAAGATGGGGGCAATGCTGGAAAAAGAAATTTGGCATTAAAGAGTGCGTTGACATTGGAATTCAGTCTGTTAAATGTCACCATGCAAAACTTTTTGAACACTACTAAAAATTTACCTTGTCGATGCCTTTCAGTCCAAGTATTTTTCTGGCTTCCTGCGGTGAAGCCGGTTCGATTCCCAGTTCCCTGGCGATACGTATGATCTTAGTCACTTGCTCAGCGCTGCTTTTCGCAAGAATCCCCTTATCCAAATAGAGATTGTCCTCCAGACCTACTCGGGCATGGCCACCCATTATCAGTGATTGTGTGCAGATAGAAAATTGAGTCTTGCCAGCCACACACACCGAAAACTCAAAATCGCCTATCGCCTTTCGTGCTGTTTCAACTAAAAATACCAGATTTTCCGGCGATGCGGGAATTCCACCTAAGATTCCCATGACAAACTGCAGGTAAACAGGTTTTTTTGTATAGCCTGCCTCTATGGCAAAGGCCAGATTGTTTATCATTCCAACATCGTAAATCTCGAATTCCGGCTTGGTTTCCGTTTTATTGAAAATTTCCAGGAACTGGCGCAATGTTTTGAAGGTGTTAGGAAAGATGAAATCTTCCGTATTTTCAAGGTATTCCTTTTCCCAGTCGTGTTTCCATTCCTTGAATTTATTTGCGACGTGAAAAAGGGCGAAGTTGAGAGAACCCGCGTTTAATGTGGCCAATTCCGGTTTTAATGAGGATACAACCCTGACCCTGTTTTCTACAGGTTCTCCTAATCTGCCTCCCGTCGTAGTACAAAGGATTATATCGCAGTGTTTTCTTACTTCAGTCGCAATCTCTCTGAAGATGTCCTGGTCAGCATTCGGTAATCCCGTTTCTGGATCGCGTACATGGAGATGGGCAACCGCCCCACCTGCCTCATATACCGCGATCGCCTCGTCGATAAGCTGCTTCGGTGTGATTGGAAGATATGGGGACATGCTCGGTGTATGAATTGCCCCTGTCAGTGCCGCCGTAAATATTCTTTTACTCATTCTTTAAAACCTCAATCTGTTTTTGTATTTCACACATACCATGAAGTATGTTCTTCAAATTCCTTGATGAAATCATCTACCATTTCTGCAAAGGGATACGCTATCTCCCATCCCCACTCCGATCTGGCACATTCATCATCGAGAATCAGTGACCCCAGTTCCCTTAAAAGTTCAACCGTTGCAGGGTCGGGATTGAAGGTAAGTCGGGCTTCAGGTATCCGGTCGCGGATCAAGGCCACCAGGTCTTCCGCCGAAAAAGACGGAACTATGCCCGCCAGATTATAGATCATCGTCTTGATCTGCGATCTTTCGGCCATTGCCAACAACCATAATGCCCTTCCGGCATCCTTAAAATATATAACAGGACACCGTGTCTCTGGTTCGCATAAAAGTTTATATGGCTGTCCCTTTAATGCTTCTTCAATTGCCCAGCAATTATAAATGGACATATGCGCGGTTTTTGCCCCGGGCCCGACCACTGACGGAATGCGTACTCCCCGAAAATCAAGATCAAACTTACGCGCGTAAAACCGCCCGAGAAGTTCGCAGAATACTTTGGTTGAGCCATACATGGATGTGGGGCGCTGAATCGTGGCATCATCGACAGGGGTAGAGGGGAGGTCTTTGCCGTACACGGCTATGGTGCTTGAAAAAATAACCTGTTTCACTCCTCCCAACCGTGCGGCCTCCAAGACGTTATATGTGCCTGTCACGTTGGCGTCGAATGCCGCCCACGGATTTTCATCCGAAGGAGCTGAAAGCATCCCGCCGAGGTGAAATATTCTGTCGATTGAGTATTTTTTGATTATGTTGAGTACCACAGACAAATTTCCAAGCGAACTCTGCACGTACTCGAACCGGTCACGGATATCGATGAGTGCCCCGTGAACCGGCGCCGGATCAAGTAGAATCGGGCGCTCGCCCTCTTCAACCAGCAATTGGGCTAAATAGGATCCGATAAAGCCGGCCCCGCCCGTTATCAATGTAGTCATTTGTTAAAACCTCCTGGAGATTCCGGCATTCGCTTGCTGCATACCTGCGATATGCCCCCATGGAGTGAGTCCCATGGTTTGAAAATAGGCGCCACCTGAAAAACGGGTGGCGCCTATTTTTGACACTAAATTTACATAAACATTATTTACTTCGCCAGACCCGGACACCCTGTCTCATTACACGGGACTTCGATATCCTTTGCGGGAATCATCGTGGGTTTCCCAACATAGGCGTGTTTGAAGAAGTCATTGTCTTCGACGATTTCGGCTATCCACATGGGGACCTGTGCCTGGTGATCACAGGGTCTCATGTACCACTTACCGGCGATACCCTCGTATGTAAGGCCTTCCCATGCATCAATTATGGCATCAACATCAAACGTGCCGGCTTTTTTTACGGCTGCCGCCCAGAACATGGTAGCGGTATAGGATTTTCCACGGAGCCAGGAGGGATAGAATCCTTTGGCCTTGTAAAATCCTTCGATGAATTCCTGGTTTGCCTTTAAGGGGATGCTGAGCATGTAGTTTTCGCAGGCGATACTTCCTATAACCGCTTTGTCGTTTGCCACCCCTCTGATACAGTAATCGTCATTTAGAAAATAGCCAATGAATTTCGCCTTCAGGCCGAGGGGTTTTGCCTGTTTGAGGAGCAATGTGAGATCGTTTCCCCAGTTGGGGGTAAAGATAATTTCTGCACCCGAAGAAATAATCTGACTTACATAGGGAGCAAAATCTTTTTCACCCAACTTGTGATAGAGTTCAACAGCGATCTCTATGGAAGGATCCAGTTCTTTCAGTTTCCTTTTAAAAGCGGTTGTACCTTCCTGACCAAAGGAGTAGTCCTGCGCGATGCAAGCCACCTTCTTGTAACCGCTTTTGGCCACCCAGGCGGCCATGGCGTATGAATGTGTATCTGTATTGCAATCTGTCCTGAAAAAATTTCTCGAACATTTGGGTCCCGTCAAACTGGCTGCCTCCTGCCCGTATGTCCAGTATATCAGGTTATTTTTCTCCGCCAGCACTGACATTGCCCCACCGACTGAACTGCCGGTTCCTCCGCAGAAGAATTTAACGCCATCCTTCAGCATGAGTTTTGTGGCCTTGCGGGTCGCAACGTCCGGTTTGAGTTCACTGTCGACAGGAACAGCCTCAAGCTTCTTGCCGAGCAGACCCCCCTGGCTGTTAATAACCGTTACGGCGTACTCTACACCCTCATAATAACGATCACCGATATCCTTAAAACTGCCTGAGAGGGGTTCCATTACCGCAATCTTGACGGTGTCTGCCGCGAGTGCCGTTGCCGTAAAACAAAAAGCAACCATGAATACTGCAAGACTCAAAAATACCTTTTTCTTCATTTTACCTTCCTCCTTTTGTTGTGGTTTTTTTGCAATTATACTTCTAAATAGTTTCTCCTGACATCCTCTGCCGACATAAGCGCAGGCTCGTCCCCCTCAAACACGATTTGACCCTTGCTCATTATATAGAAACGATCGGCTATCTTGATGGCGGCGTTAAAGTTCTGTTCCACCATCAATACCGTAACTCCCGAGTCGCGAACCATGGAAAGTGTATTCAGGACATCTTTCGCAATCAGAGGGGCCAGACCTTCCGTCGGTTCATCGACGAGAATCAGCTCCGGATTTCCCATCAATGTCCTGGCCACGGTCAGCATCTGCTGTTCTCCACCCGAGAGGTGCTTTCCCTTGTTGTTCTGCCGTTCCTTCAATTTGGGGAACAATTCATAAATTTTATCGACTGTCCATCCTTCTTCAATTGAAGATTTGGTCTTTCCCGGTTTTATCCCCATTAGGAGATTTTCGTGAACGCTCAGGCTGCCGAATATACGCCGTTCTTCAGGCACGATCCCGACTCCGAGGCGCGCAATTTCATAGGGCTCCTTGCCGACCAACTCCTGGCCGTTGAAAAGGATATTGCCTCCCGCTGGGGGAGCAAGCCCCATGATGCTTTTAAGCGTCGTCGTTTTTCCTACGCCGTTTCGACCCAAAAGACAGGCCAGCTCTCCTTTCTGCAGTTGCATTGAAACCCCATGCAGGATGTGACTCTTACCGTAGTAGGTATGTATTTTCTTAACGTCTATCAGCATTCCTATTCCTCCCCAAGATAGGCATCTTTGACCTTCTGGTCATTTCGTATTTCGTCGGGTTTGTCGGAGGCCAGTATGGTGCCGTAATGTAAAACCGATATGGTGTCGGCAAGAGAAAAAACGACATCCATGTCATGCTCTATGATGATAAGAGTTCGACCTGTTGTTACCTCGTTTATCATTCTGATTGCCTCGGCGGTTTCTTCCCGGGTCATCCCCGCAGTGGGTTCGTCCAGGAGAATCAGTTCGGGCTCAGTGGAAAGAGTTATCCCTATCTCCAAGGCGCGTTGCCGGCCGTAGGAGAGGGCGCTGACCGGTTCACTCATAACGTCAGTGAGACCAACTTGTTCCAGAATATCCTCGGTCTTTTGATTTATCCCCGCGACGCGTTCCGGTCTTTTCAAGAAGTTGTACCGCAGTCCCTGGCGGGATCTCACGCCGGCGCGAACATTCTCGAAAACGCTCATTTCAGGAAAGACATTTGTTATTTGAAAGGAACGGGACATGTTCATGCGGGTAAGGATGTGAGGGGGTTTACCTGTAACATCCGTTTCCTTGAATATGATCTTACCTGACGAGGGTTTATAATTGCCGGTAATGATGTTGAAGAGAGTGGTTTTCCCTGCGCCATTTGGGCCTATGACGGCATGCTTTTCGTTTTCCGCAACCGTAAAATCTACCCCCGTAAGGACTTGAAGACCCGAAAAATCCTTGTGGATATTTCTAACTTCCAGAATGTTCTTTGCCTGTTTCATCGATTCTGCCCTTCCGTTTCTGTTTGCCCGGTTGCAGCCCTACGCCCTGAGAGGCGTTCTTTTATGGAGAGGAACAAGCCGGACAACCCTCCCGGTATGTAGAGCACCATAAGAATGAAGATAAGGCCCATGATAAGCGGCCAGCGATCGGTGAAGTCGCTGAGGAAATCCTGGAGGAAGATATAGACAAAAGCCCCCAGGATGGGACCTATAAAAGTGCCGGTACCTCCGATGAATGCCATCAGCAAGGCTGCTGTACCCATATCGATGCTTATAGCAGTGATGGATGTGAACTGAAAAAACAGGGCATAAAAGGAACCCGCGAATCCTGCCAGGGCGCCGGTAAATGTAAAAAGATACAATCGGCTGATGTTCGTGTTGTAACCCAGAAACTTCATCCTTTCCTCGTTCTCCCTGATGAGGAGCACAGTTCGCCCCATCGCTGTTTTTGTGAAATACCAGCAGAATAGTATGGCCAGACCGACGATGATGAGGGTGAAATAGTAAAAAGTTGTGATGTCTGACATGTTCAGCGTTGTGAATCCCAGGCTGAGATCAGGCCGTGTGACGCTCAGGCCGTCGTCACCTCCCGTAATGGAATGCCACTTGGTGGCAATGACATAGAACAGCGCGTTGAATGCAAGGGTAAGAAGGGCAAAGTAAGAACCCTTGTGTCGTAGAAGGAGACTGCCTATTATGAAACCGGTTGCTGTTGTCGCCAATATTGCAATGAACACTGCTCCCAGAATAGGAAGGCCCTCTATATGGCCCAGCGCGATTGCCGTAACGTAGGCGCCTGTGCCGAAAAACATCGCGTGACCGAATGACAAAAGGCCGGCATAGCCAAGTAGGAGGTTGTAGCTGATAGCAAAAAGAGAAAAGATAATAGCCTCTGTAACCAGAATTACCCGATATGCTGGGAAAAACACCGGAACTACAAACCCCATCAGCAGAATAAAAATTCCCCATATGCCAAAGTTCGTGTATTGTTTTTTATCCATCGTTATTCCTCCCCAAAAAGACCGGAAGGTTTAATTACCAAGACAGCGGCCATGAGCATATATATCAACGCCATGGACAGTTTTGGTATCAGCAGAACTCCGAAGGATTGCAGCTCGCCGATAATCAGGGATGCTAACAGGGCTCCCCCGAGGCTCCCAAAACCTCCGACAACAATGACCACGAATGCGTCTATCAGGATTTCATTGGCCATATTGGGATACGTCGTGAGAAGGGGGCCGGCTATTACCCCGGCAAATCCCGACAATGCGGCGCCCGCCGCGAAGACGTTCATGAAGACGGAGGAGACATTGATTCCCAGGGCATTTACCATTTCACTGTCATTTACGGCGGCCCTGACGATAACCCCGACCTTGGTTTTATAAATCACAAAGCACATGATAAGACCGACGATGACGGCGCAGAGCAGGATGAAAAGGCGGTAGATAGGATATGTCAGACCAAAGAGATCGACCTGGCCGGACAAAAAACCTCCGATGCTGACTGCCAGAGGATAATTCCCCCAGATCCACTTTACCGACTCGGTAATGATATAGGCAAGTCCGAAGGTAAGCAACAGCTCATGAAGGTGACCGAAGGCATGGACTCTCCGCAAAAGGAAGCGTTCCACCAGTGCTCCAATCAGAAACAAGAGGATCGGGCAGATAATAATGGAAAGCCAGAAATTACCGGTAATCCTGAGGACGGTATACGAGAAGTAGGCGCCCAGCATATAGAAGGCGGCATGGGCAAAGTTCAGGACGTTCATCATGCCGAAAACCAGTGTCAGCCCGGATGAAACCAGAAAAAGCAGTCCGGCATAGGCAAGGCCATGAAGGAAAAATACAGGAATGTCACTCATAAATAACTTCCCCCCCCTTTATTTGGTCAGTAATTTGACAATTCAATCCCATTGAATCCACCTATTCCTTTATTTGTCATTAATAGCTTGATTAATTTCGCTTTTGATCTTCAAGAGGATCAAATCGCGTTGATTTATAATTTTTTCCACTTTTTCGGGGGTCCATGCGTGAAAACCCTGACCCGTTTTGACTCCTAACATTCCTGCGCCAATCTTTTCTTTTAAGAGTGGTGAAGGTTCAGAAGAGTTTTCAAGATATGGAAAAAGATATTCGTGTACGGCATAGTCAAGATCAATACCCGCAAGATCTGCAGTTTCCAATGGACCTATAAAGGGACACCGGAGCCCGAAACCGTATTTCACCACTTTGTCAATATCTTCCGCCTCGGCGACACCCTTTTCTACCATGGATATTGCCTCTCGCCACATAGCATGCTGAAGACGGTTTCCCAGGAAACCGGGTATGTCCTTCAGAACACGAACAGGTTCTTTATTTACGTTTTTCATTAACTCAAAGATCGTTTCAAATACGGTATCCGAGGTATATTTACCTTTGACTATCTCTACGCAGGGAATGATGTGAGGGGGATTCCAGAAGTGTGTTCCCAGAAATCTTGCTTTATGTTTCAATCCCTCGCTGATTTCTGTAATACTGATGGCGGAGGTATTGCTGCAGAGGATCGCATCCTGCGGCACATATTGTTCCAGTTCGCTGAAAATCTTTCGTTTGAGGTCCAGGTTTTCCGATACGGCCTCGATGATGACATGCGCTCCCTCTGACAAAGCCTCGAGGTTGTCGCTGAGGGTTATTTTTTTCAGGCATTCTTCCACATCGGTTTCGCTGACCAGGCCGAGTTCGAGAAAAACCTTGAAATTGCTTCGTATCTTCCCCGGTACTGCAGCCAGGGTTTCCCCAACAGAGTCGAAAATGTTTATGCTGTAACCATGTGAGGCAAAAATCTGGGCAATGCCGTGTCCCATCAGACCGGCGCCGATAATTCCTATCTTGGTAATTTCTTTCATGTCTTTACAGGTTCCTTAACGATCGAGCAAGACCATTAGACAGACGGCTTCTTGATCACCATAAGATTCTCCATAGTGCGGTATATTTCCATCGAAATATACGCAATCCCCCTCTTCAACAATAAATACCTCGTCTCCATGGCGGAATTTCATGGTTCCCTGGAGGACAAAAAGCATCTCTTCGCTGTTATGCTGAAAACGGACCTTTCTCTTGGCGTTGAGGGGCATGGTCAGGACGAACGGCTGCATGCCTCGGTCAGAGTATTTGTAGGCAATTGATTCATAGGAGTGGCCGAATGTTGTTCCCCGACCGACGATGACCATCCTTTCGCTCTTCTTTACGAAAGAAATAGGGTTTTGGCGTACAGACTCCCCTAACAAGGCAGACGTTGTTACCCCTAATACTTTCCCTATTTGGGTGAGCGTGCTGAGAGGAGGGGCATTGTCGGATTTTTCCAGTTTGGAGAGATATCCCTTGGAGTAACCGGTCGCATCCGCCACGTCTTGCAACGTCAGGCCCCTGGCTTTCCGATATCTGTGTATATTCTTTCCGATTTCCGATTCTTTGATCATTTTACGGTACCTCGAATTAAGTCAGCAAGCATAAATAACTCATACACCTTGCTTGCCCTTTTGCTTGTTTTCTGTGTTGTGTCAAAGCTTGCATAACTCGTTATACCCGCTTCAACACGCCTTGAAAACAAACAAAATTACGGCGCAATCTGTATAACTTATTTATTCTTGATTCCTAAAGGTTCTGCGTCAACAATCTATTGAGCTTTCTCCGACCCTGGTGTGTATCGTATTAGTGAACAAAAGTTTCCTCTTGGGGGACATGTATATAAATGAAGAACTCTTGTCAAGCATTTTTTTAGCATGTGTTACTGCAATATAATCGTGTCACTTTCTGTCTGAAATCAGGTAGAGGAAAAAGTATTTTCCGAAGAGAAAGACGTGTTCCATGGAATAGTCCGAAAATGCCATGACGTCGTTGCCTGTCTTTGCATATACTCATTCAATATCAACACTTTAGATATATCATTTTTCTTGACTTACCTTAAACAGGACTCAGCCGGATAACACCGCATGATCGTAAGATGACAGGATTCCACTTCGCAACAATCAGGACGGGCCTGATTGGGATGAAACCGGGAGGGTGAAAACGGGGATTCTCTTTTCTTGACATTTGGCTGATTACTTTATAGAAACTGTTCCTGTGGCAGATTGATGCCATATCTACTTCTGATGGTGTCAAAAACAGGGGGCAGTGCTCCATGAAATTGATCGTAGCAGTCCTGATTGTGCGTGTATAAGCGTTATACAAAAGGAAAGGTGAATATGCCTTTCCTTTTTTTATTTCCACGTACAGACAGCATATTATATATTATTCAACGAAAGGGAGGGAAGATTTATGGATTTTGAAAACATATGCTATGAGAAGCAGGGACACATCGCCACGCTGACCCTCAATCGTCCACCGGCAAACTCGGTGAACATTGCCACGCTGGTCGATATTGAAGCGGCTCTCGATAATGCCGAGCAGGACAAGGATGTAAGGGTACTCATTATTACAGGGGCTGGTGAAAAGGGTTTTTCCGCCGGCTTCGACGTCAGCGACGTCGCCAAGGCTCATATTGCGGGTCCCAAGGGCCAGGAGGTATGGACGAAGGTCGACCGGTTTCCCAAACCGGTCATAGCGGCAATCAACGGCTATGCCTTTGGCGGAGGCTGCGAACTTGCCATGGCGGCGACCTTCAGGGTCATGCAGGAGGGCGCGAAGATCGGTCTCACGGAACTCAATCTCGGCATCATCCCCGGGTGGGGCGGGACACAGCGCATGCCCAGGATACTGGGAAAATCGAAGGCACTGGAGCTGATCCTTTTCAGCAAACGCCTGACCGCCCGGGAGGCACTGGAAATCGGTCTTGTCGACAGGGTCTCGGCCGAGGGAGAACTGATGAAAGATGTCATGGGGATGGCCGAATTCCTGGCGCAGCGACCCCCACTTGCCGTTATGGCCGTCCTCAAAGCGGTGACTGCCGGCCTTGAAAAGGGACTCGACGAAGGAACAAAGGTGGAGTGGGAAGGAACCCAGGCGGTATCATCGTCAAAGGACGCCATCGAAGGATTCACCGCCTTTATGGAGAAGCGTGCACCCAATTTTAAGGGAGAATAACTTATTATACAAAGGAGAATGCATTATGAAACTGGAAGATGTGAAAAAGATCGCTATGATCGGCGCCGGAGACATGGGACATGGAATCGCCGCCAGTTGTCTCCTCGGAGGATACACTGTGGTGCTGCGAGATATCGAACAGGGGTTTGTTGACCGCGGTGTTGAAGGTATCAAGAAGAGCATTGCCAGGTTCAAGGAAAAGGGTAAGATCACGCCCGAGGCCCATGACGACATGCTGGCGCGGCTGATTCCCGTGGTTGATCTCGAAGAGGCGGTCAAGGATGCCGACTTTATCATCGAAGCGGTGCCGGAAAAACTGGAACTCAAGAAGCGTGTCTTCGCCGAACTCGACAAATTCGCCTCCAAACATGCCATTCTCGCCTCCAATACGTCGAATATCAGCATTACCGATATTGCGAAGGCAACGGGCAGGCCGGACAAGGTCATCGGGTATCACTTCTTCAACCCCGCCATCCTGATGAAGCTGGTGGAGGTCACCCGGGGCGCTCAGTCCTCGGACGAATCGATCCAGATCGGCTACGAACTGGCAAAGAAAATCGGCAAGGTACCCGTCATTGTCGAGAAGGATTCTCCCGGGTTCATCTACAACCGTGTCAACGAGCCCACCCTGGCCTTTATCTCCAAGATCCTGGAGGCAGGTCATCCCACACCGGAGGAGTTCGACGCGGCAATTAAACCCTTCATGCCCATGGCACTCTTCGAGCTTCTGGACTACGTGGGCATCGATATCGCCTATCACGGCATGGAATACTTCGCCGAGGTCCTTTCGCCGGACTACAAACCATCCGATGCCATGTCGGAATACATCAAGTCAGGCAACCTGGGAAAGAAGACCGGCAAGGGATTCTACGACTGGTCGCAGGGAAGGCCCGCAATCGACCTTTCTAAGGCGACCAAAGAGTATGACATAAATCACCTGATCGCCCTGCAGGTGAACGAAGCCACCAAGCTCATCGAAGAGGGTGTTTGCACCGACCCCAGGGAGATCGACCTTGCCGTGGCAAACGGCAGCGGTTCACCCTTCGGTCCCTTCGCCCTGGCAAAGGGGATCGGCTACGACGTGCTGAACGCGAAGCTGGAAGAACTCTACAACAAATTCAAACTGGAGATCTTCAAGCCCACTAAGCTCATGAAAGAGGGCAAGATCGAAGTCTAACAGGTACGTATTGTTAATAAAGAAAAGCACGGCCCTGATTTCTGAAGGCCGTGCTTTTTTATGCGTCTGGTATCCCCCACTTTATCCCGGCGCCCTGCCTGATCGAATTGCCATATCTCGAAAAAAAAAGAGGTCAGCTTGTCAAAGCCAACCTCTCTTATATTCATGGTAGTCCCACGGGGAATCGAACCCCGGTTTCCGGCGTGAGAGGCCAGCGTCCTAACCGCTAGACGATGGGACCATGGCTGGGGTGCCGATCAGAGCCTGGATGGCAGATTCCAGAGACCTGCCGGTAGACGATCCCCCAGTGAAATCGTCTTGAAGTGGCGGTAATTAGACAAATAACCCTGAAAAGTCAAGATTTATTTCGCATAAGAAGTTTTAAGGGCAATTTGAAGTGAAAAGCCATTGTCAGAAGTGTATCGCCTTGCATCTGCCGCACTTTGCATCGTTATTTCTTGCCAGAATTATAGAATTTTCTGTTCCTGCAATGTGAAAGTGTCACCTTTTTTGCAATGAGAAAATGTCACCCTCCTGGTGTGATATTTTGTGTTGTAAACATGCTTTAATACCTCGCAGCGTTACCGGTA
>JAFDAS010000104.1 GCA_019313695.1 Deltaproteobacteria bacterium | reverse complement strand
ATAAACTCACGCTAGATCCTTATAGTGTATTTTACACTGGACCATAGCATCTCCTGCTATGGTTGGGGAGGTGTCTCTTTATATAAAACGCTTCACCTTGATATGGTTATCAGGTCTTGCTTTTTGCCATCTCCCCGGCTTACCAATCCTCAAAACAAAAAACCCCGATCTCTTTTTTCGAGAAACGGGGTTGTGTCTTCAATCACTCCACGGCTCCCTCCTTAGTGGGCTATGGATGAAATGTTATGTTTTTTAAGAGTCGTGAAACCTCCTTGAACTGATTGCGATAATACACCCTGAGACGAAAATATCAAGGAATTTCGGCATGAAGTGCGGCGTGTTTCAACTTCCGATTATATACTCCACTTCCCTACGGTAGTGATGAATGATGCATCAGGTGCAGGAACGTGCTATTGAGCATGCGACAATCTTTGGTAATCGGATCATAGGGAGAAGGAGATGAACATATCCGACATGCGATTTCCCCGTCAGTTGGAAGCGGACAGCTCTGCCGAAATTATTCGCGGGGAGTTGATGGCGCGTACCTCAAGGCTCTGGACTGGAGGCAGCATCGATGTGCCGGTCATTTCTCTGAGTGAACCGATGAAAACAGCGCTGAAGCAGGCGAGGCTCCAGGGCCGGGTTCGCTTTGGCTTTGAACCGATCCTTCAAAAATTAGCCGGTGAGAAAAAGGGGATCACGAATGTCAGGGAGCAGACGGATGCCCCCTATGGAGACCGGATTTCGCGACTGCTTTTATTTTCCAATGATGGAGCGGAGCGTTTCTATCGCCATATCGAACAGGTCCTGGAGGCGCATACGCCCCGGTTGCTCGGCTGCCTTCTGGATATCGACGGCGCCGCACTGGGTGAGCTGTTTACGGGTAAAGGAGGAGTCATAAAGATCATTATGGCTGAGCATAAGAATGTTGTCTCCGAGGTCCTGCGCGCGCTTGTTTCGGGTCATGATGGCATTTGAAAGCAAAGGGTTGAAGCAGCGTTTATAATTTCATTCACGCCGGGATGCGAACATCCGATTTTAGCTCTTTTAGCTGATCCATTTTAGACCAACAGCAGAGATCCTAATCCTTTTGTTGCCAGGTGATGATATATTCGGTCAGTTCGTCAGGTTTCTCTATACCCTGTTCAGAGTGTATCCATTCTCCGGACAAACCCATCTCCCGAACGGTGAGTTCGAAGTGACACATGGCGATGCCCATATCGATCCGCTGCATGTCGGCCAGCTTAAAGAGGGTAGTGTTTCGATTGCCATAACCGCTCGTGCGCTGCAGATAGAAATGCCACTTTGTGCCATCTCTAATTACGCGCCAGGGTTGTTTGTTTGACGCGGATGGTCCCAGACGTACCATTTCGAGGGGTGTGGCAAAAGTACCGGATGAGTCGACCGACAACGCTGTCCGGAAGGTTCCGTCAAAAAAGAGCTCATCCCATGGAAGCCGGTTGTCGGATCCCGCTCTCCGACGAATGAAGGAATCAAACCAACGGGGTTTGTCCGCGACATATCCCACCGCCGCCACTGCCGGCAGTATCTCAGTCTCTTTGAGAGAAATCTTTTGGGAAAAACGGCTCTTTTTAAAAGTACCACCCAGCCAGCAGGTGCCGAGACCGATATCCGTCGCGAAAAGAATGGCCCGTTCCAGCAGGTAGCCATAATCCTCCATATTGTTCTCGCCCTGGTCAACCGCGCCGATGATAAAGCCGCCGGCCCCCTTGATGAAACCGTATGTTCCCATCCCTTTCAACGCGGCCGAGTCATCTTTCCCGGCGGATACCAGCTCAAACCGCATCCTTGTGCCGAGAGGGCCTGTCGATGACGCGGCCAGCACCTTCGAAAGCTGATCTCTCAACCCCGGCTCGACCGGTCTCGGGTCATAATTACGGCATGAAAAGCGCTGTCTGATAATCTCGGTTATCGCTTGATTATATGCTTCCATTGAATCACTCCTTGTCCAGGTCTATTGTCCGGCCTTCTGTTTTATCAGTCGTTTAATTTCCTCGAATCTGGCTTCCGTTAAATCATATCTGTAAAAAGGAAGCAGGCTAAGCAACATCATGAAGGAGGTAAACAGGCAGAATATGATCCGAATACCCATGCTGACGCTCTCCGGCTGTACCGGGGCATCTACGAAACCCGATATTGAAAGGGTTATACCTACGATGCCCGGACCCACTGAATAGGCGGTTTTCTGTCCGCATGACCACATACCGGAGAAAATACCCTCTCGTCTCATGCCGGACTGCATTTCGTCAAACTCAATAGTATCCGGCAGCATGGAAAAGGGAAACAGCTGAAAACTGGAGAAGCCGATACCAAGCAGAAACATCTGAATGTAAAACACTGCCAGCTGGGACGGCTTTGTAAAAAACAAAGACAGCAGCATTACCGTGAGAATGCAAAGACCGACGGTGTAAGCCCTGATCTTCCCAAACCTCACGCCTATCCTGACCCAAACGGGAATAAATACAATTGCCGTGACAAATAATACAGGAAAGATGATGCCCATATAGGTCTCGGGCAGGCCCATAACATATTTAATGTAGTATATCAGCCCTGCCATAAGAACACCTATTCCAAGTGACTGGAAAAGATACATCAGCATCAGCATCTTAAATGGAGTGTTACGAAAAGCTATTCTGACCTGCTCCATAAACGGTGGAGTTTCCTTATTGGCCGCCAGCGCCCTTGCGTTTCTGGTCCCCCATACACCAGTAAGGCAGAAAAGAGTGACTAACAATCCGAAGGCAATCCCCATAAACCGAAATCCCGCCTCTCCACCGCCCCCAATCTTCACAAGCGGCATTGCGAGGCCTCCTGCCAGAAGGACCCCGATAGATGCGCCTATCATCCGGAATGAGGTGATCGACATTCTCTCATTATAGTCCTCTGTCATTTCAGCGACCATACTTGAATATGGGACATTATATACAGTAAAGACAGTGCAACCCAGCGCGAAGAGCAGGCCCACATGTACTGCCCTTGCAATCTCCGATGTATAATGTGGCGCAATGAACAGCAGGAAAAAAACAAACCCGAAAGGTATCGAGGAGTAGAGCAAATATGGGCGCCTCCGACCCATGCGGGAATTTGTAGCGTCAGATATCCCCCCCATGATCGGGTCGGAAACCACATCCCACAATTTGGGCAGCATCAGCGCTATACCGGCCAGGGCAGGCTCTACACCCAGTATGTTTGTAAGAAAAAAAAGCAAAAACATACCGGACGTAACAATAAATATGTTGCATCCTATATCCCCGACCCCGTATCCAAGCTTCAGTCCGAAGGGAAGTTTCCTGTTTATTGACTCTTCAGAGACATCCTGAATTTTGCTGTCCATGATTATTCTCCTTTTAATAGGGACAGCGCCCTTTTTCAATCTCTCTCTATTTCTTTAATGGGGGATTTTATCCGAAAAGACTATTCAATAGTCAACGACCCCTTTTCTTCCTGCCCTCATAAAGCAAACTGCGACTTGACTCCTTGTCTCCTAATAAATGTGTGCATAAAAAGGGCGCTGTCCCTATTTAAAACCCTTCTTTTTTGGTTTATCATAAAAGTCCCTGAATTTATATTTTATTTGCAAGGTATTTCTTTTCGGCACAAGGGAATATACGTGGAGTTTCAGGACAGCGGAATTACTGCGAATATAAAGGCGCTCCAGAGGGAGTGGGAGATGATGACAGGCGACAGATTGCCGATGCGCCAGTACATGGCCCCCCAGAAAGCGCCGGCAACGGCGGCCGCCCCGATAAGCATGAAATTGAATGACCAGATATGAACACCGGTGTAGATTACGGTGGTTAGGAGCCAGCCCCTGCACCCTCCGAAACGTTCCATGAGTCTGTCCTGCAGAAACCCTCGCCAGTAAAGTTCCTCACAGGGGCCAGTAATGAAAAATAACAGGAGAAAAATAGCCCACATGGGAGCACCTTCTCCCTTGCCGTATATACCCCCTATCTGACTCTCCGCGAAGGGAAAGATGGCAGATGAGATCTCTTTTCCGGCCCAGAAGATCAGATACAGAGCCACGGCGGAGATGAACCCGATAAGCAGGGATTTTGCATCCAGATGAAACCTGTTTTTGCTGATCGGCCTTATCCACCAGGACAGTGCGGCAAGCGAGGCTGCCGAGATTGTGATCTTGATCCAGAAGGTGCTGAAAGTGAGGTAAAATGTGGCAAACCAGAGTACATTCGCGAGGATAATCGTTACCAGTAACGGCTTCCATGAAGTCTCAGGTTGTTTCAAGCCAGCCTCCCGATAATAAGAGAGACGAGGAGCAGGATGCCGAATGCCGTGTTCAGTTTTGCCGTCTGCGCATCGGCATCAATGGGAGGATTTTTTATCATCCGGCGCAACAGGCTGAAGAACAGCGGGAGCGAAATGAGCACCATCAGGGACCAGAGGTTAAGGGGTCCTGTAAAGGCCATCAGGACAACCGACACATAGGCAAATACTACCAACGCTACATATATCCAAATGCCCCTCTGACGGCCGGTTATGATCGGCAGGGTTTTTATGTTTCTTTTTTCGTCATCCGCGGCGTCTCGAATATTGTTGGCGAGGAGCACCAGGGCCACCAGCACGCCAAAGGGAAGCGAAACCCAGAAGGCATCCACGCTCAGGGTCTGCCGCTGAACAAAGTATGCCCCCTCTACCATCAAAGGCCCCCACATCAGAAAGGTTGAGATCTCCCCTAATCCCCTGTATTTATATCTGAAGGGAGGTGCCGTGTAAAACAACCCGGCAAAGGCCCCTGCCGTGCCTATTACCAGAATAGTCCACCCCCTGGTTACAGCGAGAAAAATACCGATGAGCGCCGCAAGAATAAAAAGGCAGAGTGCTTCGATCATCACTTCCCTGGGCTTAAGCGTTCCCTCAACCAGTGGATGGGGGCGGTACTGCGCGGTTGACACCTCCAGGGTATCGACTCCGCTCAGAACATCATAGTAGTCATTAAAAAGGTTTGCCGCCGCGTGCATGAAAATTATGCCGGCAAGGGTGATCAGATAAAGGAACCACGAAAAACCGCCGTCCATGGCGCCGATAACGCTCCCCACGCTCACTGAGACAGCAGTCATCGTAAAGGACCACGGTCTGCTGGCCAAAAACCATTTCCGGTATGTATTCATCCGGTTTTTCTCCTGTATTTTCCGTCAAAATGTATATTTAAGCTCTGTCATTTCGAAGGAGTCTTTACGACTGAGAAATCCTTTTTCCATGTGGTCGAAATGACATTTTTTGATTGACACAACACTACATAATACCGGGAGAAAATACGTCATATATCAGAAGCTCATCGGTCACATCGAATATCCTGTGTTTCGTGTCTCGAGGAACGCGAACGACTGCATTTTTTTGAAGTTTCAATTTCCCGATACCATCTATCCACATAGTCGCTTTCCCGGTTAATATAAAAAGGATGTCTTCACTTTCTTCGTGGACATGTTCCGGCACTTCGACCCCGACAGGGATTTTTACCATTATTATGGATGGACTGTCTTTTCCAAATCGCTGTGTCGTGATTATTTTTTTTATGGAAACATCTTTGACCGCGGGGTGATTTTCCCACGGCAGGTTTCCCGCATTAAAAAGAATCTCCATTACAGGCTCCTTTATCCTTTGTGCTATGGTCTTGAAAAATACCCATGATTCTGTTTATTAATGGTCTTTTCGCCCAACCTCTGCGTTATACTCAAAAAACAATCCTCGGAATATCAATCATATACCTGCGGTTATTTTTTCCGAACGCCTTGATCTTGAACGAAAATCCTCATAAATCAACAGAATCATCCATTCCTTAACCGAAAAAGGGCCACGGCGTTAACCGTAACCCCTTGATTTTCATGGTAGGCGGTACTGGGTTTGAACCAGTGACTTCTACCGTGTGAAGGTAGCACTCTCCCGCTGAGTTAACCGCCCAGAATTCACCCCGGTAATATCCCAAAGAATCTTCTTTTTCAAGGTAAAAAGATGACAACACAAATGAGAGCTTTGAACTGTGTCCTTTCGAGGAGTGTTGGCGACGAGCTATAGTCCCCGTCAGGGGGAAATCTTAACCCAAGTTTAACCCCATTCCGGACACAACCGTAGTGATATCGGGCGGTTGGGGCTGAGCGGCCAGATTTATGGTCACTACATCTTTAGATCTCAACCTTTGTACGCTT
>JAFDAS010000014.1 GCA_019313695.1 Deltaproteobacteria bacterium | reverse complement strand
GCCGAATATCTGCACCCCTTCAATCGCGGCTCTCATGGCCACGTCGGAGGCGTACATCTTTGCCATCGCCGACTCTTTTTCGAAGTTGTAGCCGTTATCCTCCATCCAGGCGGCCTTGAGGAGGAGCATTTCCGCCGCGTCCAGCTCGGTGGCCATATCGGCCAGTTTCCACTGGATCGCCTGAAATGATGTAATGGGTTTTCCGAACTGCTCTCTTTCCTTCGCATATGCGAGAGAATCTTCAAGCACCGCCCTGCCTATGCCGCATGCCTGGCATCCGATGCCTATCCTGCCAGCGTTGAGACCCTCCATCATCTGCTGAAAGCCCTCTCCCGGTTTTCCCAGGAGATTTTCGGCGGGGACTTCCGCGTCTTCAAAGACCAGTTCCGCCGTGCCGGAGGCGAGGATTCCCATCTTGTCTTCTATCGTTCCCAGGGAGTACCCCGGTGTGTTTTCCAGATCCACAATCAGATTCAAAATGCCCTTGTAACCCTTTGAGGAGTCTTCGGTTGCGGCCAGTACACAATATTTCGCGACATTTCCGCTGGTGATAAACTTCTTGACGCCATTTACTATGTATTTGTCACCCTTCAGCTCCGCGCGGCACCGGAGAGAGGCGGCATCACAGCCCGCTCCCGCTTCCGTGAGGGCGTAACACCCTTCCACTTCACCGCCGGCGACAGGCGCCAGAAATTTTTTCTTCTGCTCATCCGTGCCATAGGTCTTTACGGGATGACCATAGAGGGAATTGTTTACCGATGTAATGACGCCGCAACTCGCGCAGCCCCTGGAAATCTCAATAAGGGCCATGGCATATGTCACGTTGTCCATGCCCGCTCCGCCGAATTCCGTCGGAACCGATACACCCATAAGGCCCATCTCTCCAAGCTTTCGACAGATCTCCTCGGGATGCCTGTGCGTGCGGTCCAGTTCTTCCGCCATCGGTTTGATCTCTTCGTTGACAAACCGCGTCACCATGTCCTTTACCATCTGTTGTTCTTCCGTGGGCGCAAAATTCATAAAGTTACTCCTTTTCCATTTATTTCGGCAGGTTCTTACCGGTATCGTAGCGTGCCCCCTGTGGGGCACAGAGACCACACGCTACGTGAATATCGTTTATAGACTTTTTTACAAAAGAAGCCTAACCTTTTATCGACCGATATAGTTCGGTTTTCTCTTTTCAAGAAATGCCTTCATCCCTTCCTTCTGATCCCGCGTGCTGAAGCACTGGGCGCAGCACTCAACTTCGAGCCTGTTGGCATTATCTAATGACAGGTCATATCCAAAGTTGATGGAATGTTTTGCCATCTTGACCCCGAATGCCGGCATACCGGCCAGTTTTCGTGCAAATTTTCTGGTTTCTTCCATAAGCTGATCGAGAGGATATACCCTGTTTGCCAGGCCGATTTCGTATGCCCTTCCAGCGTCAATCTGTCCTCCGCCCAGCACAAGCTCCTTCGCGCGCCCCATGCCGATCAGGCGGGAGAGCCTCTGGGTGCCGCCCCAGCCGGGTATCAGGCCTATCAGGATTTCCGGCTGGCCGAACTTCGCGCTCTCAGCGACAAACCGCATATCGCAGGCCATGGAAATTTCCGTGCCCCCACCAAGCGCGAATCCATTAACCGCCGCTATGGATGGTTTTGGAAGGGTTTCAAGGAGTCTCAGCGTTTCATGCCCCATCTCCATGAACGCGAGGGCGTCGCAAGGCTCCAGATCCTGCATCTGTGCTATGTCGGCGCCGGCCACAAAGGACTTGTCTCCGGATCCGGTCAGTATGACAACCTTTACATTATCATCATCTTTGCATGCCGTAACCGCATCCTTCAGCTCCAGCATGGTCTCGGAATTCATGGCGTTGAGGGCCTTTGGCCTGTTGAATGTAATGGTGGCTATCCCCTCTTCCACACTGAACAAGATATTTTTATATTCCATGTCTCATCTCCTTTTTACTGATTGCTGTAATCGTAGAATCCCCGTCCTGTCTTTTTCCCGAGATATCCGGCGTCCACATATTTTTTCAGCAGAGGGCAGGGGCGATATTTCGAATCACCAAAGCCCTTGTGGAGAACGTCCATAATCGCGAGGCATGTGTCGAGCCCTATCAGGTCCGCCAGTTTAAGCGGCCCCATAGGGTGATTCATTCCGAGTGTCATGATGCTGTCTATTGCCTCCACGGTGCCTACTCCCTCATAGAGCGCGTATACCGCCTCGTTGAGCATCGGTAAGAGTACGCGATTTGCGATAAAACCGGGGAAGTCATTGCACGCGACGGGAACCTTGCCGAACTGCCTGGAAAGGGTTTCCGTAAGATTGAAAGTTTCTTCCGATGTGGCAAGGCCCTTGATGATTTCCACGAGTTTCATGACAGGCACGGGATTCATGAAATGCATGCCGATAACAAGCTCCGGTCTTCTTGTCACATTCGCTATTCTTGTGATCGGGATGGAAGATGTGTTGGACGCGAGGATTACCCCCGGCTTGCAGATGTTGTCCAGCCTTCTGAATATTTCAAGTTTCAGATCTTCCTTTTCTATGGCCGCCTCCACGACAAAGTCAGCGTCTTTCATGTCTTCCAGGTTTGTGCTCTTCGTAATCCGGCCGAGGATTTCGTCCTTTTTGTCGGCTGTGATCTTTTCTTTGGCAACCATCCTGTCGAGATTTTTTGTTATGGCGGCATATCCTCTCTCAACGAATTCATCCGCGATATCGTTCATAATGATATTCAGGCCACCCTGATGCGCGGCGACCTGAGCAATTCCGTTTCCCATCTGACCGGCGCCTACTATGCCGAATGTTTTTATCTCCATAATTTCTTCTCCTTTGTTCTATTTTAGACAAGATTAACAGGATTCACCGGATTTTGATGTTCAGGGGAATAGATTGAAGGCCAACTATTGATTGTCGGTTTTTCTCAATCTCTGATCTTCCGCCTTCATCCTGTCTTCTGTTATGTTTATCCTGTTATCCTGTCAAATATTACTTATGCTCTTTCAAGGACGATGGCCATTCCCTGGCCGCCTCCTATGCACAATGTGGCGAGGCCGAGGTTGAGATCCTTCTTTTTCAGCTGCATCGCGAGGCTGTAGGTGATCCTGGCTCCGGTGCATCCGATGGGATGACCTATGGAAATCCCGCTGCCGTTGAGGTTGCAGTTGTCGGGGCTGATATCCAGCTCGCGCATGCACGCGATTGCCTGGCACGCGAAGGCCTCATTCAATTCGATGTAATCCATGTCTTTCACCGTCAGCCCCAGCTGATGCATAACCTTTCTTGTGGCCGGAATGGGTCCCAGTCCCATATAGGCGGGATCCACGCCGCCTGACGCGTATCCCTTTATCTTCGCAATGGGTTCGAGCCCCAGTTCCTTTGCCTTTTCGGCGCTCATCAACACAACGGCCGCGGCCGCGTCATTGATGCCGGACGCGTTGCCGGCGGTTACGGTCCCCTTCCCCTCTTTTGTAAAGACGGGGCGGAGAGTTGCCATTTTTTCCAGTGTTGTATCCATCGGGCGTTCATCTGTTTCGAATATTTTGGGGTCACCCTTGCGTTGCGGCATGACGACCGGCACAATCTCATCCTTGAATTCACCGCGGGCGATGGCCGCCAGCGCCCTCTGATGACTGAGAAGCCCCAGTTCATCCTGCTCCTCTCTGGTTATCCCGTATTTCGCGGCGATATTCTCGGCGGTAAACCCCATGTGATACTTGTTGAAAATCTCATAGAGACCGTCATGGACCATGATGTCGGTAATCTGACCGAAGGGCATGCTCATTCTGTATCCCCAGCGCGCGTCAGGCAGGGAGAAAGGCGCATTGCTCATTGATTCCATGCCGCCTGCCACGATCATGTCCGCGTCGCCTGCCTTGATGGCCTGAGCGGCCAGCGCTATCGCCTTCATCCCCGACGCGCAGATCTTATTGACTGTGATCGTATTGGTTTCTTCAGGCAGACCGGCATATATGGATGCCTGACGTCCCGGATTCTGTCCCTGGGCCGCCTGGAGGACGTTCCCCATAATACATTCGTCAAAATAAGCCGGGGCAAGAGAGTCGTCATAATCGTAATACTTTCCGGTTAATTCTGTCTTGTCGAATTCACCAAACACATCAGGGCGGCATGATTTGATAAAATCGGTGACAGCCGGCCTGAGCCCGGCCCTTTTGATCGCCTCTTTGATAACAAGCGCGCCAAGATCAACGCACTTTACATCCTTAAGAGAACCGCCGAAATTCCCAACAGCGGTCCTCGCTCCACTTACAATTACTGCTTCTTTCATGAACCGTCTCCTTTGTTTGTTATTAATAGGGATAACTTTCCAGTTTTCCTGTTCTCTATTGACTTCAGTCAAACTCTTCCACAAACTCCACCTCTCTGGGGGATTTATATGAAGAGAGGTATTTCCTGCAGTGTTTCGTTATATCCTTTTCGCTGACGGAGGAGCCCTGCTTCCTTATGACAAGCGCCCTTACAATCTCTCCTCTCATGAGGTCTTCCCTGCCTGTTACCCTTGCGCCACTTACTTCCGGGTGCATCCTGAGAGTGTTCTCAATCTCCGCGGGATATACGTTGAAACCGCTGGTGATTATCATTCGTTTCAGGCGTCCTTCCAGAAAGATGTGCCCCTCTTCATCGATCTTTGCCAGGTCTCCGGTATGAAGCCATCCATCCTTTATTACCTCCGCGGTCGCCTCTTCATCTTTGTAATATCCCTTCATGATGTTGGGGCCCCTGACAAGAAGTTCTCCAAGGCCACCCGCCGGCAGCGGGGCGCCCGTCTTGTCATGCACCTTTACTTCAACCCCGGGTATCGGGAGACCGATGGATCCCGGTTTCTGGGCCCCGTCTATCCTGCTTACCGAACACACCGGGGATGCCTCGGTAAGACCATACCCCTGAACCAGTGTGACCCCGAACTTCTCTTCGAACATCGGCATATATTCCGGGGGTATTGCCGACCCACCGGTAATGCAGAATCTCAGGGAACTGATGTCATAATTGTCCGCTCCCTCAAACAGCAACATTCCCAGAAAGACCCTCGGGACGGCCGCTATATATGTGACTTTTTCTTCTATGGCCTTGAAAATGTTTTCAAGATTAAATTGATCAATCATGACAACGCTGGCACCCGTCTTCAGTATCATCAGCATGTTGGCGGTAGCTCCGAAGGAATGAAAGAGCGGGATAAGACAAAGGCCTCTGTCGTCCGCGGTCCCGTAGCAGACATCTCTCAACAGGAGAGACTGAGTAGACAGATTGCGGTGGGTGAGAACGGCGCCGAGCGGCTTTCCCGTCAGACCTGAAGTATAGATCATCACGGCGGGATCGTCACCTGTGATCTCCGGCATATCAAGTTCAAAGGCATTCATTTCCATGGATCCGTTTATGGAAAGATTGCCATGGGAGTCGTCGGTTGTTATCAGATGTTCGCACTGCGGCAGCTTTTCCCTTATCTCTTCAAATCTTTTCGCCGATGACGGGATGGTGATAAATGCTCTGGCGTCGCAGTTGTCAAGCAGATACAGCAGCTCATGGGAAGTCGACAGGGTGTTGATGGTTACAGCAACCGCTCCGAGCCTCAGGATGGCAAAATAGGATATGATGAATTCCGGTATATTGGGGAGCATCATTGCCACTTTGTCCCCCTTTGCCACGCCGAGCGCCTTCAACCTGTTTCCAAAGGCGTTTACCGCCCTGTCCAGGTCCGCATAGGAGATGGTTTTGTCTCTATATATAAGTGATATCCTGTCCGGGTATCTACGACAGGTATCTTCCAGCATCTCGCCCAGGTTCTGTTTCATGTGAGTGACCTCCATCACCGGTAAGTAAGAAGCCCCACCTATCACAACCTGCGGTTTACTTCAACAAAATTGAAAATATATAGTAGCTGCCCAGCCCGACTACGTGAGTAGTGACAATATGTATACATAATATTGTTTGTGCCGTCTGATGGCTGATTATCTTGACATTCTGGTGTTGTGTAATATAAATACCCCAGGTTCCGGTGTGGTGGATTTTTTGCCGTACCGGTAAAAGAAATTTTTATGGGTGAGAGTATGGCTGTAATAATTGATGGCAAGAAGATATCTCAGGATGTGAGAAATGAAATCAGGGAAGAAACCCTTCGGTTAAAAGATGACAGGGGAATAGTACCGGGGCTTGCCGTTATCCTTGTCGGGGATGATTCCGCCTCGCAGATTTATGTCCGGGGGAAAAAGAATGCCTGCGGGGAGGTGGGATTTCTGTCGAGGGAATACAGGCTTCCCGCCGATACGAGTGAGGCAGAGCTCCTCGATATCATTGGCGAATTAAATCGCGATCACGAGATACACGGGTTCCTGGTGCAACTTCCCGTTCCGGAGCATATAAGGACGGAAGCCATTATTGAAGCGATAGATCCAGGGAAGGATGTTGACGGATTTCACCCCTATAATGTGGGCAGACTTTTTTCCGGTAATCCGTACCACAGGGCCTGCACACCGGCCGGCATAATGGAGCTGCTGGATCGATATGAGATAGAGATAAAGGGGAAAGAAGCGGTTATAGTGGGAAGAAGCAATATCGTTGGAAAGCCCCTTGCTTTAATGCTGCTGGAAAGGCACGCCACTGTCACCGTCTGCCATACGAGGACGAAGGATCTTTCCGGGGTTGTGAGAAGGGCGGAAATACTTGTCGCCGCGGCGGGGAGTCCCGGGATGATAACGGGGAATATGGTAAGAGACGGCGCGGTGGTGATTGATGTCGGGATCAACCGGCTTGATACGGGTAAACTGGCGGGAGATGTTGTCTTTGCCGATGCGTGCAAAAAGGCCTCGTATATCACCCCTGTTCCGGGGGGTGTCGGGCCGATGACAATTGCGATGCTGCTCAAAAACACGTTGAATGCGGCATCTGTTGATGATAAACAGCAGTGATGCGCTCGTAAAAAGTCAGTTTTCTTCGCTCAGAACCATTTTGGGGATGCTGTTATTGACCGGCTAAAAACCTAAAACTCGTGCTTGCGCACTCAAACAGTTAGATTTTCTTAACGCCGGTCACTACCAGCATCTTTTCCCCAAAATGCTTGGATTCGCTACGAAAAGACTTTTCACGAGCTTGTTAATGGTTTCGGGTTTAAACACGCAACCCGCAACCCGCAACTGTTTCATCTGAGGAACTGATGGACTTTAAAATTATTTCGGGAATTATCGGTGGACTGGGACTGTTTATATACGGGATGTATCTCCTGAGTAACTCCCTGAAGAAATTGTCCCTGGGGCTCCTGAAGGCGATGCTTGAGAAGGTGACGTCGGGCAGGTTCCGATCGGCGATGATGGGCGCCTTTGTCACCGCGATAATACAGAGTTCGAGCGCGACCTCTGTCATCGTCATAGGGTTCCTGAATGCCGGGTTTATTCCCCTGGTGGCGGCCGTTGCGATTATGATCGGCGCCAATGTGGGTACCACGGTTACCGCGCAGTTGATCGCTTTCAAGTTTACAGCCATAGCGCCCCTGTTTGTGTTTGCGGGCACCGTGATCTTTCTTGCCGCAAGGAAGGACAAACATAAAAACAAGGGGCTGGCGCTTCTCGGTTTCGGGCTGCTGTTTCTGGGGCTCGCGATGATGAGTTCCGCGGTCAAACCTCTGGCGGATGATGAGGTGATAAAAAATATCTTTGTCAGTTTTGGCACCAGTCCTTTTCTTGGGATATTGACGGGGATGATTGTGACGGCCATGTTGCAGAGCAGCAGCACAACCACCGGAATGATCATAGCCTTCGCGTCCGCCGGGTTGCTGGATCTCCAGGCGTCTGTTCACCTGCTCTTCGGGGTTGAGATCGGCACATGTATTACCGCCGGTATTGCCAGCATAGGTGGAAATCTGTCCAGTAAAAGGCTTGCCTTGGGTCACACACTGTTTAACGTAACCGGCACCCTGATAATGTTGCCCCTGATCCCCCTGTATCTGCGCTACATTCCCATGACATCCGGCGATATAGCGAGACAGATCGCCAATACTCACACTGTCTTCAATGTGATCAATGCGTTGATTTTCCTGCCGTTTGTGCCTTTTTTCGTTAAGTTTTTGAACAGGGTGATTCCCGGAACGGATTATGAGAAGAAGGAAACCAAGCATCTTGACACAAACCTGATGATGACACCCCATCTGGCAATTGAAGCGGCCATCAAGGAGATGGTCTCCATGCTGGGCCTGTGTCAGGAGATGTTTGAAAAAGCGGAGAAATGTATTATCACCTACAGCCACAAAATCAGAAACGAGATAGCCCTTGACGAAGATTCTGTTGATGAGATGCAGAAGAGTATTACCGAATATCTGATCAGCCTTACTAAAAGAGAGCTGTCCGACAGGAAGCGGAATCTGATCCCCGCGCTGCTTCACAGTGTGAACGATCTTGAGAGGGTGGGGGATTATTGCGAAAGTATCGTAAAATCATCGCAGCGGGGTTATGAACATGACCTGAGATTTTCCGGTCCCGCGAACATGGAACTGGGCAAGCTGTTTGAAAAGACACGAGTTCTTATGAGGCAGACCAAGAAGGCCATCGAAAACGACGACCACAGGGCGGCCGCCATCACATTGAATATTGACAGGGAGATACATGATCTTGTAAAACAGTGTAGATTTAATCACATAGCCAGGCTTGAAAAAGGTGACTGTATAGGCGACGCCGGTCTTGTCTATTCGGACGTGCTTACGGCCGTGGAGAGAATTGCCGAGCATCTGTGTAATATTACGAAGGGTATATTGCATATAGGAAAGAGGTAACGGTTCACAGTTCACGGCTTTGTAAAAAACTCGTAACTACTTGCGTAGTCAGGCTGAAGCTATTTAGACTGAAGGCTGTTAGCTTTTTGTAACCTAAATGCCTTCAGCCTACAGTCTAAACAACCTGAGTAGTTACAAAAACTCAACAATTTAAAAATTCTTGGACCCAAAACTTACAGGGAGGTCTGCCATGTTAGAGAATATATTCTGGCTCGGGCATTCAACCATCAGAATAGATGGAGAAAAGGTGATTTATATCGATCCCTGGAAACTCATGGATCCAAAGGGCGCGGATCTTATCCTGGTCAGCCACAGCCATTACGATCACCTGTCTCCGGAAGACATCAGAAAGATACAAAAGAATGATACTGTTATTATCACCACGCAGGATTGTGCCACCGGTCTTTCCGGGGATGTGAGGATAGTCAAACCGGGTGACGCGGTTTGGATCGGAGAGATAGAGGTTGAAGCGATGCGCTCCTATAATATTGACAAGGCCTTTCACCCGAAGGAAAATAACTGGCTCGGTTTTGTGGTGACTGTGATGGGAAAGAGAATATACTATTGTGGCGACACAGATCTCATACCTGAGATGGAAAACATGAGGGCGGATATCGTGATAGCGCCTGTCGGCGGTACCTACACGATGAACGCCGAAGAGGCCGCCCGCGCGGTCAATATGATAAGGCCCGGAGAGGCAATACCCATCCACTACGGTGATATTGTCGGTTCCGTGAGGGATGCGGAGAAATTCAGGGATCTTTGCGAGGTTCCGGTTGATATAAAACAGGCATGAATTTTTCCGATGACACTTGACATGGTTGGATTGATGTTTATTTTATGTTCTGTTGAGGTCACAGAAAATTTTTTAACTTTAAAAACAAGTTTAAGGGAGGAGAATAAGAAGAATGAAGATAAGACCATTACATGACAGGATCATCGTCAAACGCCTTGACGAAGAGGAAACGACAAAAGGGGGAATCATTATCCCCGATACCGCCAAGGAAAAACCCATGGAAGGGAAAGTAGTAGCTGTTGGAAACGGCAAGAAGACAGATGACGGCAAGCTGATCAAGCTGGATGTAAAGGCCGGAGACAGGGTGCTGTTCAGCAAGTATGCCGGAACTGAAGTTAAGATAGATGATGTTGAACACCTTATAATGCGCGAAGACGATATACTTGGAGTAATTGAAAAATAACAATCTGATTATAAGAAGGAGGAAGACTTAATGGGAGCTAAAATTTTAAAATATGATGAGGATGCCAGAAAGGCCATCCTTACAGGTGTTAATACGCTTGCTGATGCCGTCAAGGTGACTCTCGGCCCCAAGGGACGCAATGTGATACTGGAAAAATCTTTCGGTGGGCCTACGGTAACGAAGGACGGTGTTACCGTCGCGAAAGAGATAGAGCTGGAAGATAAGTTCGAAGATATGGGCGCTCAGATGCTCAAGGAAGTTGCCAGCAAGACAAGCGATGTGGCCGGTGACGGCACAACGACGGCTACGATACTTGCCCAGGCTATTTACAGAGAGGGCGTGAAGGCGGTTGCGGCCGGCAGTAATCCCATGGATGTCAAGAGGGGAATCGAAAAAGCCGTGGCGGTCGTTGTCAAGGAACTTGAGGGGATGAGCAACCCCACGAAGGACCAGAAGGAAATAGCCCAGGTTGGAACAATTTCCGCCAATAATGATGAAACGATAGGTAATATCATTGCCGAGGCCATGGGCAAGGTCGGCAAAGAAGGAGTCATCACGGTGGAAGAGGCGAAGGGCCTGGAGACGGAACTGGAAGTTGTGGAGGGAATGCAGTTTGACAGGGGATATCTTTCTCCCTACTTTGTGACCAACGCCGAGAAGATGGAAGTGGTCATGGAGGATCCATTCATCCTGATCCATGATAAGAAAATAAGTAATATGAAGGACCTGCTCCCCATCCTCGAGCAGATTGCCAAGATGGGAAAACCTCTTTTGATCATAGCGGAAGACATTGAAGGGGAGGCCCTTGCAACGCTGGTTATCAACAAGATCAGAGGCACTCTGAATGTGGCCGCCGTCAAGTCTCCGGGATTCGGCGACAGGAGAAAGGCGATGCTGGATGATATCGCCGTTCTGACCGGGGGCAAGGTGATTTCCGAAGAGATGGGTTCAAAGCTGGAAAATGCCCAGATCGAGGATATGGGAAACGCGAAGAGGATTGTCATAGACAAGGATAATACGACGATCATAGACGGAGCCGGCGAGAGGGCCAGCCTTGAAGGTCGCGTGAAACAGATCAGGGCGCAGATAGACGAAACAAGCTCTGATTACGACAGGGAAAAACTCCAGGAGCGCCTGGCGAAACTGGTCGGTGGCGTTGCCGTCATCAAGGTCGGAGCGGCCACGGAGACGGAGATGAAAGAGAAGAAGGCGCGGGTTGAAGATGCGCTGAATGCTACCAGGGCGGCAGTTGAAGAAGGTATTGTCCCCGGCGGTGGCGTGGCATACATCAGAACTCTTCCGGCACTTGAAAATGTGAAACTGGAGGGTGACGAGCAGGTCGGCGTGAATATCGTCAAGAAGGCCATAGAAGAGCCCTTGAAGATGATAGTTATGAATGCTGGTTTTGAAGGCGCTGTTGTTGTGGAGAAGGTAAAAGGGAAAAAAGGTGACTACGGGTTCAACGCGAGGACCGACACGTATGAGAATCTTGTCAAGACAGGGGTTATTGATCCCACAAAGGTGACGAGATACGCGCTCCAGAATGCGGCGAGCGTCGCGGGCCTGATGCTCACCACTCAGTGTATGGTTGCCGAGAAACCGAAAGAGGAATCGGCAATGCCTGGAATGCCTCCGGGAGGAATGGGAGGAATGGGCGGTATGGGCGGTATGATGTAGCCCCGATTTATCGGAATATGATTCTTAAAGAGGTCCCTTGTTTAACGGGGGGCCTCTTTTTTTTGAAGGGTCCAAGGATTAGAGGGTCCAAGGAGGCAAGGGAAAACGTCGAACATCCAAATGGAATCTTGGGTTGTCTCTCTTATTTTCACTCGAACCCTTGACTCCCTGACTCCTTGAATCCTTTTAAAAATGGCGCTGTAATAATTCCCTTTTCTGTTATGATGGCGGTTATGTATCGATTCGGGGTGACATCAAAGGCGGGATTGTACGCGTTGAATCCCCCCGGCGCGATTTTTGTGCCGTGGAATCTCAGCACCTCTTTTTCTTTTCTTTCTTCAATGGGGATTTCATTGCCGGTTCGCGTATGTCGGTCTATTGTGGAGATGGGAGCCGCCACATAGAAAGGCACCCTGTTTGCCTTCGCCAGAACGGCAAGGCTGTATGTTCCGATCTTGTTGGCCACGTCACCGTTGGCCGCGATACGATCCGCGCCCACTATAACAAGATTGACCATGCCCCGCTTCATAAAGGAGCCCGCCATGCTGTCGGTTATGAGCGTGGCGGGAATGCCTTCATTTTTCATCTCCCACGCGGTCAGCCTCGCCCCCTGGAGGAGGGGTCTGGTTTCATCCACCAGGACATGAATCTTTTTCCCCTCTTCATGAGCGGCGCGAATAACCCCCAGCGCGGTTCCATATCCGCCGGTCGCTAACGCCCCGGCATTACAGTGAGTCAGGATAGTATCCCCGTCCTTTATCAGGCGCTTCCCATGAATTCCCATCTGCCGGTTCGCGCGGACATCTTCTTCCAGGATCCGCAGAGCCTCTTCTGTCAGGGCCTTTTTTACGGCAGCTGCTTTTATATTAGGGGTAGAGGCGAATTCTTTCTCAAAACGGGACTTCATCCTGTCTATGGCCCAGAACAGGTTTACAGCGGTGGGGCGGGTCCGGGAGAACGCGTCACAGATGCTGTAGAAATCCTCCTTCAGTTGTTTTCCGGGCAGATTCAGGGCGCCGAGGGCGATGCCCATCGCGGCTGCTATTCCCACGGCGGGCGCTCCCCTTATGGTCATATCATTGATGGCGTCTATGACTTCCCGGTATTCCCGGCAGGTAATATATCTTTCTTCATGCGGGAGGGCTCTCTGGTCGATCATAACCACGGCGCCCCTGTCCCAGGATATGGTCTTTATCATAGTGGAGAGAGCCTCTTTTTAAGCAGCTCATTGACAATCTTCGGGTTCGCCTTGCCGCGGGTGGCCTTCATCGTCTGTCCCACGAAGAACCCGAAAAGTTTTTCCCTGCCGCTTCTGTATTGCTCAAGTTGTTCCTGATTTGCCTCCAATACCTCTTCCACAATTCTTTCCAGTTCCGCGGTATCGGTAATCTGGACGAGGCCCTTTTCTTTCACGATCTCCCCGGGATTTTCCCCCGATTTCCACATATCCTCGAAGACCTCTTTGGCGATCTTTCCGCTGATCGTTCCAGCTTCTATCATGTCAATCAGCTCCGCCAGTGTCCGGGGGGTTACCGGGCTTTCTGTTACCTCCAGCTTTTCTTCATTCAGATATGCCAGAAAGTCGCCCATAACCCAGTTGCTCGCGGGCTTCGGTTTTCCACAGAGACTTACGGTTTCTTCGTAATAATCCGCCAGATCGCGGCCTGCCGTGAGGACACCGGCGTCATAGGAAGGGATGCCGTATTGTTCGACGAACCGCTCCCTCTTTTCCATGGGAAGTTCGGGAAGGGTATTTTTTATCTCTTCTTTCCACGCGTCGGATATGACTACCGGGACGAGATCGGGTTCAGGGAAATACCGGTAGTCGTGCGCCTCTTCCTTTCCCCTCATAGAATGGGTGACCCCCTGTGGAACATCCCACAGTCGGGTTTCCTGTACGACGCTGCCTCCTCCCTCCAGGATGGCGCGCTGTCTCTGTATCTCATATTCGAGGGCATGCTGTACGTTGCGGAAGGAGTTCATGTTCTTGAGTTCCGCCCTGATTCCGAACTCTTTTTCTCCCTTCGGCCTCAGGGAAATATTGGCGTCACAGCGGAAACTTCCCTCCTCCATATTGCCATCGCATATTTCAAGATAGACCAGTATCTCGTGCAGTCTCCGGAGATAATGAACGGCCTCGTCCGTGTTTCGCATATCCGGTTCGCTCACTATCTCTATCAGGGGAACCCCCGCCCTGTTGAGGTCGACGTAACTGGAGGGGCTTGATTCATCGTGGATGGATTTGCCCGCGTCTTCCTCCATATGTATGCGTGTAATGCCGATCCTCTTCTTCCCGATGAATCGGGATTCAATATCCACATATCCGGTTTCCGCGAGGGGATGGGCAAACTGCGTGATCTGATATCCCTTCGGCAGGTCGGGATAGAAATAGTTTTTCCTTGCCCATGTGCTTGTCCCGTTTATCCTGCAATGGGTCGCGAGGGCCATCTTCATCGCGTATTCCACAACTTTTTTATTAAGTACCGGGAGAACGCCGGGCATGCCGATGCAGACGGGGCAGGTGTTGCTGTTGGGCTCCTCGCCGAATCTGGTCGAGCAGCCGCAGAATATCTTGGTTCTGGTAAGGAGCTGGGCGTGCACTTCAAGCCCTATAACCGGTTCGTATTCCATTACAGGTCAGGTCTCCTCCTCTCTATTGTCGAGTTTTTCTCGTACGCGGAGGCTATCTGAAGCAGTTTTCCCTCTTCAAAATGGTTCGCCATGAACTGGACCCCCACGGGAAGACCGCTTTTCGTATAACCGCAGGGGACGGATATTCCCGGTATCCCCGCCAGGTTTGTTGACAGGGTGAATATGTCGGAGAGGTACATCTGCAGGGGATCGTCCACCTTTTCTCCTATCCGGAATGCCGGGGTGGGTGTTGTAGGCGTCAGGATGACGTCGCATTTTTTAAACGCGTTGTCGAAGTCGTCTTTTATCAGAGCTCTTACCTGTGATGCCTTTTTGTAATACGCGTCGTAATATCCGGAGGAGAGAGAATATGTGCCTAACATTATTCTCCTCTTTACCTCCGCCCCGAAACCGGCAGAGCGGGTTTTCTTATACATATCCAGAAGGTTTTCTCCATCCGTCGCCCTGAACCCATATCTGACACCGTCATACCGGGCCAGGTTCGAGCCGGCCTCTGAGGGCGCTATGATGTAATAGACCGCGACACAATATTCGGTGTGGGGGAGCGAAATCCGGGTGCATCTTGCGCCGAGTCCCTCCAGCGTCTTAATGGTTTCATCCGCGGCGGCCTCAATCTCCGGGTCGATCCCGTCGACAAAATATTCCTCGGGGATGCCGATGGTCCACCCCTCGATATCTCTGGAAATAAACCCCCTGTAATCGGGGACCTCCGTGGGGACAGAGGTGGAGTCGCCGGTGTCATGACCGGAGATAACATTCATCATAATGGCACAGTCTTCCACATCTTTGGTGATCGGCCCTATCTGGTCCAGGGAAGAGGCGAATGCTACCATGCCGAAGCGCGAGACCCTTCCGTAGGTGGGCTTCATTCCCACAACGCCGCACAGGGCCGCGGGCTGTCTGATGGAACCACCTGTGTCGGTACCCAGCGAGGCTATGCATTCATCGGCGGCAACGGCGGCGGCTGAACCGCCACTGGACCCTCCCGGTATGCGCTCCAGATTCCATGGATTTTTCGTTATTCCGAACCATGAGGTCTCGGTGGAGGACCCCATGGCGAACTCGTCCATATTTGTCTTCCCGACGAACACCGCGCCCGCATCCTTCAACTTTCTGACTACCGTTGCGTCATAGGGGGGCATGAAGTTTTCAAGGATGCGGGAGCCGCAGGTTGTCCTGACGCCTTCTGTGCACAGGATGTCCTTGAGAGCTATGGGTATGCCGGTCAGTTCACAGGCACTTTCCTCTCTTATCAGCCTATCCGCCTCGCGGGCCTGTCCGATGGCGGTCTCCTCCATCAGGGTTATATACGAATGCACCTTTTCTTCTACAGATGCTATCCTTCGGTATACGGATTCCGTGATCTCAACAGAGGTGAGCTCCCCAGCCCTCAGTTTTTTCTGTAGTTCATGAATGGTTAACCGGCTGAATTCCATATTACTTTCCTGTAACGTTAGTCTATAACCCTGGGAACACCGAAGAGGCCCATGGTTCCGTCCGGGGCGTTGGCAAGCGCAATCTCCACCCCTGTGGATTTCTTCTCTATATCGTCCCTGAACACATTATCGAGAGAGACGGCGTGCGTCGCAGGCTGGATCCGGGCGGTATCCACCCTGTTCAACATGTCCATATACATCAGTATGGTGTTGAGCTGGGAGGTGAGTTTCCCCTTCTCATCTTCACTGAAATCCAGCCGGGCAAGGTGGGCGATATACCCGACTTCTTTCTTTGTTATCTTCAATCTACGTCCTCCTGCTCACCGATTCGGATCTTGATCCGGAGCAACCCGGTTCTGCGATTGCCGGTGAATTTTTATCATATAACCATATAAGTTGCAAACCATACCAGGTTTGATTTCAGATTGACAAAGATTCGGACAATAATATATTATGGTTCGAATTTCCTGGAATAATGGTGATTGTATGTTTGGCATCGGAATGCCGGAGTTGATAATTATACTTGTTGTCGCCCTGATTGTCATCGGGCCGAAAAAACTGCCTGATCTTGCGAAATCTCTCGGCAAAGGGCTTGCGGAGTTCCGCCGCGCCACCGACGATGTAAAGGAAAGCCTCAATGTGGACGAGATTAAAGATGAGGTAGACGATTTCAAGGATTCTGTCCTCTATGGGAGAAAGAAGGAAGAACCTGAGGGCAACGACCGGAAGGCGGAAGACGAGACTGCGAAATCAACGGACAAAAGTTTACAATAATTCTCTGAGATTTCAATTTTTAACTATTCAGGCAATGAAGGGAAGCTAAAGTCTCCCTGCCCCTTCCGGATAAATTCAAAATGATGTTTGACACCATGCACCTGATATGTGGTGTGAGCTTGCGTTATGACAGATCAGACAAATGAAGCAGATAAAAAAATGCCATTTACACTCCACCTGGAGGAGCTAAAAACCAGACTGACGCGCATGCTGATCGCGATCGGCGTTGGTTTCGTTATATGTTATTTCTTCAAGGAAAAGCTGTTTAAGGTCTTGACGCTTCCTCTCATTGCCGTGCTTCCCGATAACAGCTCCATGATATTCACCGGTCTTCCGGAGGCGTTTTTTACCTATCTCAAGGTATCTTTTTTTGCATCCATTTTTCTTGTGAGTCCATATATTCTATACCAGATATGGAACTTCGTATCACCGGGTCTCTATAAATCCGAAAAGAAACATGTCGCGCCTTTTGTTGTATTTTCCACCATATTTTTCTTAGGAGGCTCCCTGTTCGCGTACTATATCGTTTTCCCGTTCGGCTTTAAATTCTTTGTCGGTTTCGGGGATGATGTTATAAGGCCAATGCTTTCTCTGAGGGAGTACCTTTCTTTTTCCATGAAGCTCCTTATCGCGTTTGGAGTTATCTTTGAGCTCCCAATCTTTATGTTCTTTCTGGCGAAGATAGGGGTTGTGAATTCCAAAACCCTGACAAAAAAGAGAAAATACGCGATACTCATGGTGTTTGTTGTCGCCGCCCTGTTTACTCCTCCGGACGTTGTGACGCAGGGACTGATGGCCCTGCCCCTTATGATCCTCTATGAAATAAGCATCTGGGTTGTAAAGATGGGAGAAAGGAAGGTTGCCCGCGAAGAGGACGACGACGAAAAAAATGATGAAGAAGATGAAAAAGAATGATGAATAATGAACAGCAGTCGCTGAAAAACATAAGAAAAAGAAGGGCAAAAAGGGGAGGAATTGGAAGAAAAATTCTTGCCTGGATCGCCATTTCGCTCCTCCTGCTGATCCTGACAGGCGCGGGATTCATCTATTTTCTTGTGGATGGATTGCCCAGTATCGCGTCACTGAAAGACTACCGGCCCAGCATAATAACCAGGGTGTACGCGGGCGATGGTCAGTTGATCGATGAATTCTATCTTGAAGACAGGAAGATTGTCCGTGTCACCGATCTGCCGAAATTTGTAATACAGACATTTGTGGCGGCGGAGGACGCCCGGTTTTTTCGACACCAGGGGGTGGACCTCCAGAGCATTGTCAGGGCCTTTTTTAAGAATATGGAAGCCGGGACAATCGTTCAGGGTGGGAGCACCATAACCCAGCAGGTAGCCAAGTCACTATTCCTGTCGCCCGAGAAAAAATATATCAGAAAACTGAGAGAGGCCATTCTGGCTTACAGGATAGACAGATATCTGAAGAAATATGAAATACTCAACCTCTATCTGAACCACATATATCTCGGACATGGGGCATATGGGATAGAGGCCGCCTCGCAACACTATTTCGGAAAGACCGCCGGAAAACTGACCCTTCCTGAAGCCGCCCTTCTTGCGGGTCTTCCCAAGGCCCCCAGCAGGTATTCTCCCGTACTGCATCCCGAACGTGCCCGTCGAAGGCAGGTTTACGTCCTGAACAGGGTGGCGGAGGATGGATATATAACAGAGGAGGAGAAGCTGGTGGCGCTTGAAACGCCTGTAGTGCTGAAGAAGGCAGAGGATAAGGCTAAGATAGCGCCCTATTTCACCGAGAATGTCCGCAGGTATATCCAGACCAAATATGGCAGTGATGCCCTGTATAGAGAAGGCCTGGAAGTATATACCACGCTGGATATAACCTGTCAGAAGGCGGCCCGCGATGCCGTGACAAGAGGGTTGAGGGAACTGGACAAGAGACAGGGATACAGAGGAGCCCTGAAGAGGGTGCCCGAAGAAGACATCGAGTCCTTTGTGAGAGACATGAATGTGGACGTGGATGAACCGCTGGAAGGTCGCATAGTGGAGGCTATGGTCGTAGATGTGGACAGCGGGGAAAAGATTGTAAGATTGAGGGTGGGCGAATATGAAGGCATCATGACGCTGGAACATATGTCATGGGCCAGGGTGCCCGACCCGGATGTTGCCTATAACACGGCCAAAGTTAAAGACCCGGCGGATGTGCTCAAGAGAGGGGATGTTGTGGATGTGAAGGTCCTGAGCGTTGCGGATGGAAAGGTGGCGCTGGCTCTGGAACAGGAACCCCGGGTGCAGGGCGCCCTTCTCGCCATGGACTCGAATACCGGGGAGATAAGAGCGATGGTCGGGGGCAGGAGCTACAGGAAGAGTGAGTTCAACCGCGCCACACAGGCAAAGAGGCAGCCGGGGTCCGCCTTCAAGCCCTTTATCTTTACCGCGGCCTTCGACAAGGGTATGACTCCTGCCACCATACTTATGGATAGCCCTGTCATCTACAGAGATACTCTGAAGGACAGCCTGTGGAAACCGCGAAATTTTTCAGAAAAGTTTTACGGTCCCACGACCCTCAGAACCGCTCTCATCAAGTCGAGAAATCTGGTGACTATAAAGCTTTTGAAGGAAATCGGGATAGATTATGCCGCTGATTACGTGGTTAATATGGGGATAACAACCCCGCTTGCGAGAGATCTTTCAATGGCTCTCGGGACATCGGGTATAACACTCCTGGATATGGTGAGGGGCTATGGAATCTTTGCTAATGGCGGCAAAAGGGTGAAACCCCTCTTTATAAAAAAGATTGTTGATCGCACCGGTAACATGGTGGAAGAGAACAGGCCGGAAGCGGAACAGGCTGTTGACCCCGGGATCGCATATATAACGTCGCATCTGCTCCAGGAGGTTGTCAAGGGGGGCACCGGCTGGCGAGTCAGGGCGTTAGGCAGGCCTGTGGCGGGTAAGACGGGTACAACCAATGATCTCAAGGATGCATGGTTCATGGGGTTTACCCCTTCGCTTGTCGCGGGTGTATGGGTCGGTTTTGACGATCTGAAACCTCTGGGGAAATATGAAACCGGTTCACGCGCCGCCAGCCCCATCTTCCTGTATTTTATGAAAAAAGCGCTTGAAGGCACTTCGATTGAATCCTTCTCGCCTCCCGAGGGGGTCGTATTTGCCAAAATAGATCCCGAAACGGGGGCGCTGGCCGGTCCCGGCTCCGAAAAATACATATTTGAATGTTTTCTGGAAGGGACAGAACCTACCGAAACTGTACCCGAGGATGATGGCAGCGAAGACAAAGGATTCTTCAGGTATGATCTTGATTCAGGAGATTGACGGTAAAATTCTCTGACGGTAAAATTCTCTTGACAAAAAAATCTTTTCATATAGGATTGAGTCCAATTTCGTTTTAGGAGAACAGTCAGTGACACGTCCATTTGAGAGAGCGGTTGTAGTTTTAGTAAATGTACTCGTAGTAGTACTTACGGGGACCGCTGCTTGATCCTGATGGACTAAAAAAGGAATCAAGCCGCGGACCCCGAAGTCCGCGGCTTTTTTTGTGAAAAAAGCCGCATCTCGCATATAGAGGTTGCGGCTTTTTTATTTGCCGATTCCAGCGCGGGCCGCGGGGGCCGGTTTTAAAATAAAAATTTAATCAGGAAGGGGAGAGATGGAAAAGACAGGGGCTGAAATACTGCTGCAGACATTGAGAGAAGAGGGAGTGGATGTAATTTTCGGGTATCCCGGGGCGAACAGCCTGCCCATTCACGACAGTCTGGATGAAAGTCCGATAAGACATTATCTTGTGAGACATGAACAGGCGGCTGCTCACGCCGCGGACGGTTACGCCAGGGCAACGGGCAGGGTCGGTGTATGTCTGGGCACTTCGGGTCCGGGCGCCACCAACCTGGTGACCGGTATAGCGACGGCGTACATGGATTCAACCCCCATGCTCGTCCTCACCGGACAGGTAACAACGGAGCTTCTGGGGAGCGACGCGTTTCAAGAAACGGACATAATAGGGATTACCATGCCCATCACAAAACACAGTTATCTGGTAAGTGATCCGGGAGAGATAGCGTCCACTGTAAAACAGGCATTTGGAATCGCGAGAGGCGGCCGGCCCGGACCTGTCCTTATAGACCTTCCAAGGAACGTAATGGCTGCAAAGTGTGAACAAAGCGGAGTGAAAAATATTACGATACCGAAAAAACGTAACGCGAGGCGCAAAAAAGATGGTGGAGAACTGCAGCGGATTGCGAACTATATGAATATGTCTGAAAGGCCTGTTATCCTCGTCGGTGGAGGGGTAAAACTGGCCCGGGCCTGTGAGGAGCTTACCGGATTGATTGAGAAGGGGAATATCCCATTTGTTTCCACAATGATGGGCATCGGTTCGGTACGTTCTTCAAATGGATTCAATCTGGGTTTCATAGGCACACACGGGAATGAACTGGCCAACCGCATTGTACACGATGCGGACTTTATCCTGACGGTAGGCGCCCGCTTCAGTGATCGCAGCACATCGATTGTGGAAGAATTCGCCCCGCTTGCCACCATTGCCCAGATAGATATAGATCCATCCTCCATCGGCAAGGTCATAAAAGCGGATATATCCCTGGTGTGTGATATTCGCGAAGCCCTTACGACACTGACTCCCCTCGCGGAAAGAAAAGGGAGGGGCGGGTGGTTGAGCAGGATAGAAAAGGAAAGAAATGTCCTGGGTAAGGACAGATCGATGAAAGAATGTGGACCGGCGGGCGCCTTTATCAGAGATGTCCAGACGGCTATGCCGGAGGAAACCACAGCTATTACGGATGTGGGACTGAACCAGATATGGACGGTCCGATCCTGGGAAACAAGGACTCCCCGCGGCATGATTACGCCGGGCGGATTGGGTACGATGGGATTTGGTCTCCCGGCGGCGATGGGTGTGAAAATCGGAGTGCCGGATCACGATGTGGTTGTCTTTTCGGGAGACGGTGGATTCTTTATGAACATACAGGAACTTGCGACGATAAGTTATTACAACCTGCCTGTCAAGATAGTGGTCTTCAACAACGGTCATCTCGGTATGATACGCCAGATACAGGACCTGTTCTATGGCGCCCGTTTCAATGATATAGAACTGGGCAATAAGGTTGATATAGTTGCGGTGGCCAAGGGCTTCGGCATAGAGGCCGACAGGGTTCCTGTTGAGGATCCCGGGGCAGGCATAGAAAAGATGTGTGCCGCCGGCGGGCCTTTCCTGCTGGAAGTGCTCGTTGATCCTGATACTTATGTCTTTCCTATCATACCGCCGGGACGGTCGAATATAGATATGATAGGTGGAAGGCAGGGGTAAAAAGAACTGAATATTGATACTTTCGTAAAAAGTCTGTCATTCCGGCGAAAGCCGGAATCCAGTAATTTCAATATGTTCTGGATGCCCCCGTATCAAGTACGGGGCAGGCTTATCAAGTCCGGCATGACGTTTTTGGGACTTTTTACGAATGCATCAAAATTGACACGAAAGGATAAGTGAAAATGGGGATGAGAGAACGTATAATCGCGATATTGGTTAACAACAAACCGGGCGTGTTGTCCCGGGTTGCCGGTGTCTTTGGAAGGCTTGGTTATAATATAGAGAGTCTCTGTGTGGCGGAGACAATTTCTCCCGAAGTTTCAAGAATAACGTCCATCACCAACGCGGACTCGGACTTTATCGACAAGGTGAAGAAGCAGTTGAACCGCCTGGTCGATGTCCTGGATGTCACCGAACTGGTCCCTGGACAATCCGCGCAGAGGGAAATGATACTTATCGGAATCAACCTGGATCAAAAAGGCAGGACGGAGATAGTGCGGTCTATTGGACTATTTGACTGCAAAATTATTTCCATGCGTAATGATTACTGTATTATCCAGGTTGCGGGAAGCAGGGAAGAGGTGGAAACCGTCATCAACTTTCTCAAGCCTTTCGGTATCGATAAGATTGCAAGGACCGGTGTGCTTGCCTTGCGATATAAAGACAGTGTCTCTTGACCGGCAGGTTGCCTGAGAATACGGTTCTGCTGCCGGTGGGTGCAGATTCCCCATTAAAATTCACTTTTTCTGTTGTTGGATCATATGAAGGTGTTATAATATTACTCCGGCAACAATATATGTCAAAGCCGTCATTCCCGCGAAAGCGGGAATCCAGAATTGGCCTGGATGCCGGATCGGGCCTGCCCCGTACCAGATACGGGGTCCGGCATGACATTTGATATGTTTAATTGCAGTAGTAATAATTTTCATCACACCCGCTCATTGTTTTAAAATGACAGACATGACCTCAGAGCAGGATCGTGATTTGGTCAATCTTTAAATGTCACTGAAAGAGCAGGTTGTTGCAGATGCTTTTACCTTAAATTCTATTTTGATAAGGAGGCAGGGAAAATGGATTTTATTAAAAAAAGTATGTTGGCGGGTGTAGGTCTGGCGGCCTTAACAAGGGAGAAACTGGAAAAGACAGTCGCTGAACTGATAAAAAAAGGAGAAATGACGGAAAAAGAAGGGAAAGAGGCCATTGAAGAATTAACAGAGAAGTCAAAAGAGTTCAAAAAAGAGTTGACGAAAAAGGTGGAAAAGACTGTTTCCGACATAATAGCAAGATTAGACATTCCGACAAGGAAAGAATTCGCGGCGCTGAAAAGCAAGATCGAAAAGATGGAGAAATCTCGAAAAACCAAGGCATAAACAATGCTTATAAGAAAAATCGGCATCGTTTCCCGGACATATCGCCATATGAACCGATATCGTCAGATCATCACCGTCCTGTTTAAATATGGATTCGGTGATCTGGTTGACCGGCTCCATGTGGGGCAATATCTCGAGATCGGCATGCAGATGATTTCGAGAAAACGGCGTGATCGCGTTGAAAAACTTACGAGATCTGAACGCCTGCGGATGGCCCTTGAGGAACTTGGGCCTACCTTTGTGAAGATGGGGCAGATACTCTCTTCCCGCCCGGATCTTATACCCGTGGAATTCATAGAGGAGCTGTCAAAGCTTCAGGACAGTGTGCCCCCATTTCCCTTTTCTCAGGTCAGAGAAATCATTGAGACCGAATTAACATCTCCGATAGATGAGATATTTCAAAAATTTGAAGAGACCCCTCTGGCGGCAGCCTCTATTGGCCAGGTACACCGGGCACAGCTTAGAAACGGAGAAGATGTCATCGTCAAGGTACAGCGCCCCGGTATACGCGCGATTATCGAGGTGGATTTAGAGATATTGCTCCACCTGGCGACCCTGATTGAGAGACATATTGAAGAATTAGAAATACACCGGCCCACAAGGGTGGTCGAAGAATTCGCCAGTTCACTTGAAAAAGAGATCGACTATACGATCGAAGCTTCAAACGCGGAGAGGTTTGCCAGGCAGTTTATTGAAAATTCATCGGTTTATGTCCCACGTATCTTCATGGAGACAACAACGAAGCAAATCCTTACCATGGAGTATGTAGACGGCATAAAGGCATCCGAGATTGACAAGTTGGATAATGAGGGTCTTGACAGGAATATCATAGCTTCCCGTGGAGCGGATCTGATACTCGAGCAGGTATTTAAACACGGATTTTTTCACGCTGATCCTCACCCGGGCAATGTCTTTATCATGCCGGATAATGTTATCTGTTATCTTGATTTCGGGATGATGGGGCGTGTTGACCGATACGCGAGGGAGAATTTCGCGGATATTGTGTATGGTTATGTCAGGCGGGATGAATCCAAAATTGCGGATGCCATACTGAAAGTTGTGGAGTGGGACAGAGAACCTGACCGCCGTGTCCTTGAAAGGGATATAAGCGATTTCGTTGAGTCATATTTGTACAAACCTCTCAAGGAATTGCATATAGGGGACATTTTTCAAAAACTGCTCGAATTAATTACAACTCATGGATTGCGACTTCCACCGGATATTTTTCTTATGATCAAGGCAATGGCTCAAGTAGAGGGACTGGGTCTGGTGCTGGACCCCGATTTTGACATGACCCGAAGGGCCGCCCCCTTCATCAAACGTATCAAGCTGGAACGCCTTTCTCCGAAACGGGTAGTGGGTGATTTTTTAGAATCAGGAGGGGATCTTGTTCAACTTCTCAAGGATATTCCCGAAGAGCTGCGGACTATCCTGAAACAGCTGAGGCAGGGAAAGACCCGCATAGTATTTGAACACAGGGGACTTGAAAATGTGATATCCGGACTGGACAGGTCATCAAACCGGATAGCCTCTTCGCTCATTATTTCAGCGCTTATTATCGGATCATCCCTTGTCATCAGGACAGAGATGGGGCCTTTTCTCTTCGGTTTTCCGATACTGGGGGTTGTGGGCTTCAGCATTGCGGGTATTTTTGGAATAGGCCTGCTGATATCTATCCTTCGTTCAGGAAGGATGTGAAAAGAGATATATGAAACTGAACGAATTGCGGTGTTTGAAGATCAATACTCAAACCCATCTTCAACAGTTGTAAAAATATAGTTGTGCGATATCGGGCACATATATGCCCCGAAAAAGATCTTGGCACCACCGACAGACTGAAAAATCTTTCCGCAGACACCCTTACATTCACTTCGTATTGCGAGGCGAGGGTTTTGCCGTTGTCTTCTACTACAATCTCCTGAAGCGATTTGAGACCTGCCTGTGCGATGCACGCAGACGGGTCCTGCTTGATTTCAGACCACTCGAAGTGGTTTCCCTCTGCTTCCAGTCTCTGTTGCAGTTTCTTTCTGAGTGTCAATGCAAGAAACCCCGTTTTTTTTAAACTTCCAAACGGGATCTATACCCGAAAATGGCACTTTGTCACCAATATTACAGCCACTGGACCTTCTGACCAGGCTTTTTAACGAGCACGGAGCATCAAAGTCGTGTCGGTCTTTATTGCCCGATGCGCCAAAGCAATAAAAGAACAAATTTGCTGAAAGCGCAAGTTACTTTCCATTATAGTGCCGACGTGCCGGTATGGCGGAGCTTTTTACGAGTTTGTCAAAATTACAAAAAAATCTAAAAAAATATCTTGACAATCAATAAAAAGTTGATTATTAAAATACTTGTTGAAATACAATATAGGAAGATTTAGTTGTGGATGCAGATAAAGAGATAAAAAATAGATGCGGAAACGAGGAGAAAAAAATCCAATCGTGAAAGGCTCAGTTGATAATTTTTAGAAAATCTCAAGCTTGTTGTGGATGGTATTGCTACCATATTTGGTAAGAATTGCGAAGTGGTGCTCCATCAGAGGATAAGGGACTAAGGACAATTGTAGATCAAGACGAAACCCAGAATATCGTAAGTGATTGTATCACCCATACTCGTGATGGGAGAAGGCTGAAATGAAGCGAGAACTATTGATGGAAGTTGCACCAGGTCTATACCAGATGAGATTACCTCTTCGCAACAATCCGCTTGGTAGTATAAATTGCTATCTGGTGCAGGGTAAGGAGGGGTGGCTTCTGGTAGATACTGGATGGGATACTGCGGATGCGTTTGAGTCGTTGGAAAGCCAGCTCCGAGAACTGAGCCTCCAGATTTCTGACATTTCTCAAATTGTAGTTACCCATGGTCATATCGATCATATGGGGCTGAGTGGGAGGCTACAACAACTTTCAGGTTGCCGGTTAGCTATTCATGAACTTGATAGTGTTCTACTTCTACCAAGGCGTAAAGAAGAGTGGTGTATGGCGGACTGGATGCGCAACAATGGTGTGCCAGACAGCGAGCTCGACAGCTTGGGGATGGCCCCTTCTAGTATGCTCTCATATGTTACACCGGCCAGGCCAGACCTTTTATTCAAGGGCGGCGAGAGCATCACCATCGGCGGTTTCCAATTTCAGGTCCTATGGACACCGGGCCATTCCTCGGGCCATATTTGTCTTTATGAACCGAGTAAAAGACTTTTACTTGCCGGAGACCTTGTTTTGTCTACTATTACCCCCAATATAAGTCTCCATGCTCTATCCCGAAGCAATCCGCTGGGTGATTATTTCGACTCTCTGAGGAAAGTAGGACAGCTCGAGGTAAACATGGTTCTTCCTGGTCACGGGAACGTATTTCACAATTTGAAGGAG
>JAFDAS010000103.1 GCA_019313695.1 Deltaproteobacteria bacterium | reverse complement strand
AATTAACTTTGCTTTCCGGCTCTTCCGTGGCATATTGATCCCCTCCTGTAGTTTTGGAGATCAATATACCTCAAATGGTCTTATATGTAAAGATTTTTATGAAACGCTATACTAATCATTCAACTTAAAGGTATTACGTCCTGAAAACAAGCCAATTAAAATAGGGGAGGAAAGGATCAATGTTTAAAAAGTCTATCTTGTTTTTATGTACCGTATGTCTCTTTTTTTCTGTCCCATTTATTAACCCCACGGCCGCTTCCGGCGCAGACGAATCCTTTGTGTTCGGGTTGCTTCTTGTCGGGCCTTATAACGATCATGGGTATAGTCAGGCACATTACGAGGGGGGCGAATACGTTCAAAAGAAGGTTTCCGGCACAAGGATGATTTATATCGACAAGGTCAATCCTGCAGACCGCCCGGGTGTTACCATACCCCAACTGGTGGACGACATGGTGGAAAAGGGCGCGAAACTCATTATTGCAAATTCAGATGACATGAAAGACGGAATACGGGAAGCGGCCCTTATGCACCCCGGTATCAATTTTATTCATATCTCCGGAGATGATGTGCTGACCGGAAAGGCGCCGAAGAACTTAGCCAACCTCTTTGCACGGATGGAATACGGCAAAATGATGGCAGGCTTTGCCGCGGCAATGACAACAAAAACCGGCAAGATCGGATACCTCGGACCACTGGTAAACGATGAAACCAGAAGACTTGCCTCTTCCTGCTATCTGGGCGCAAAATACGCCTGGGAGAAGGTCCTCAAGAAAAACCCCGAAGATTTGAAGTTCCAGGTTACCTGGATAGGCTTCTGGTTCAATATCCCCGGCGTTACCGCCGATCCCACCCAGGTCGCTCAAAACTTTTTCAACACTGGGTATGACGTTGTCGTTTCCGGGATAGATACAACGGAAGCTGTCGTGGTCGCCGGGCAAAAGAAACAGGCGGGGAAAAAGGTATGGGCTATTCCTTACGATTACATAGGCGCATGTGGAAGCGCTTCCGGCGTTTGTCTCGGGGTTCCTTATTTCAACTGGGGGCCCGGTTATACTTCATTGATCAAGGATTGCATGTCGGGAAACTGGAAATCTGAATGGATCTGGCTCGGCCCCGACTGGAAAGACATCAACGATCCCGACACAAGCACGGTGGGTTTTGCCAGAGGAGGCGCCCTCTCATCTTCAACAGGAAAGGCTCTCACGGCGTTCACTCGTGATCTCGGCACGGGGAAAGTGAATTTATTCAAAGGCCCCCTTTCCTATCAGGATGGAAGCACATATCTTAAAACAGGTCAGGTAGCCACGGATGAACAGATCTGGTACATGAAGCAACTGTTAAAGGGAATGACCGGACAAGGCAGCGCAAAATAGAAATATATTATGGAGGATAGCCTGTTTGTGCAAAAGTGCAGAGGGCTTTTCCATGCCCTCTGCACTTTTGCCTTATATCACAGATCGGGACCATAGCCGATGCGTATCGACATACGGGACATCCACAAACATTACGGGTCCACGAGGGCCAATAACGGCATAACCCTCACCGTAAAACCCGGCACGATACATGGCATACTGGGTGAAAACGGCGCCGGGAAAAGCACGTTAATGAAAATCCTGTCAGGATATATCCGCAAAACGAGCGGTAAAATCCTGGTGAATGGCTCTGTCTGTGACTATCATACCCCCGCACAGGCCGCAAAGCTGGGGATCGGCATGCTCTACCAGGAACCCCTTGATTTTCCTCCCTTAACTGTCCTTGATAATTTCATGGCAGGTCAGACAAGGGGCATTAAAAATCAGAAGGATTTTTTCAGAAAAAAGTTTGAGTCCCTTGTTGATCATTTTAATTTTACCCTGAACGCCGATGGCGCGGTAGAAAAACTTACCATAGGAGAAAGACAGCAGTTAGAGATATTAAGGCTCCTGGCCCTTGGGACAGAAGGGCTGATACTTGACGAACCGACCACCGGAATATCGCGAGAGCAAAAGGAGTCACTCTTTCAGGCCCTGAAAAAGCTTGCATCAGAAGGCAAAAGTGTCCTGCTGGTATCCCATAAGTTGCAGGATGCTGAAACGTTGTGTGATACGGTTACAGTCCTGCGCGAGGGCGTGGTAACAGGGTCGGTGGACCAGCCCTATGACGCGGGCGCTATACTGGAGATGATGTTTGGTGTTCTTCCCGGTACACCGTCCCGCTCCGCCGTAGAATATGGTGAAACTGTTCTTTCCATGAAGCAGGTTTACGGCTCCGGTGGTCGCACCGGTCTTTCAAATTGTACCACAAGCATAAGGCAGGGCGAGATGGTGGGCCTTGCCGGTTTGGGTGGAAGCGGTCAGGAAGTTTTTCTCCGTCTTGCCGGTGGGATAAAAAAACCGTCCATGGGATCAATCGAACTTCTGGGGGAAGAGGTGCAGGGAAAGAACCTCCACGCCTTTAAAAAGGACGGGGTTGTTTTTCTTCCGGCCTCCCGCCTTGAAGAGGGATTGATGCCGGGGTTGAACATTACGGAACATTTCGCGCTTCAGGATCAGGGTGACGGACTTTTTGTAAAATGGCACGAAGCCTCCGGAACAGCACAGGCAAAGATTAAAAAATTTCGTGTCATGGGCACACCGGAATCAGCAGTTGAAAGTCTGTCCGGCGGTAATCAGCAACGCCTTCTCCTTTCCCTGTTATCAAAAGATTCGAAGCTTCTTTTGCTTGAGCAACCAACCAGGGGGCTTGATGTCGAATCGGCAAACTGGGTCTGGTGGCATCTCCACAAGTATTGCCTGCGCAAGACAAGCGTCGTCTTTTCTTCCTCAGACCTTGATGAGATACTCATGGTTGCGGACCGTGTCATTGTCTTTTTCGACGGCCGGATTGTAAAAGATGTAAAGAAAGATGAGACAGACATCGATGAACTGACTCGTGCAATCGTAGGGAAAGCGCAGTGATGAATATATCCGACAATACAAAGCATACGGCCTTTCTTCGATATTCCCGTGAACTTATACTGACTCTGGTTGTTGTTTTTTCTTTTACGACACTCATCCTTCTCTTAGCCGGGGCGCCTCCTCTTGCCGCCTATTATCAGATTTTCAAGGGATCATTGGGCTCATGGATGAAATTGGGCCAGGTAATCAGCGTCTGGATACCTCTCACGTTGTGTTCCTGCGGTCTTTTATACACCTTCAGGATCAATCTCTGGAATATCGGTATTGAGGGCCAGGTCATGATGGGGGCCATCTTTACCACATTTGTCCTCCGTTTCGGCATGGATGGACATATGCCGGGCATGTATCTTTGCGCGGCCTTTGTGGCAGGGATCGCCGGCGGGGCAATCTGGGCGCTTTTTGCCGGATATCTGAAGACAAAAGGCGGCATTCATGAAATATTCGCGGGGCTGGGACTCAACTTTGTCGCTCAGGCCATAATCCTGTGGCTCATCTTCGGACCCTGGAAACGGCCCGGCATTGCTTCAATGAGCGGCACGGAACTTTTGCCCCGTGAATTATGGCTCCCCTATGTGTCTTACATGCGCCTTTCAGTGGTGGGGCTTGTTCTCGCCGTCATTGCCATCGCTGTAACGGCGTTGATGCTCCGCTATACGAAGATCGGCCTGTACCTGAAGGCCATCGGGAGCAATCTGAACGCTGCCCATATGTTTGATCTCAATCCACGGACATACATGCTTATTGCCATGATTTTTGCCGGCGGATTTGCCGGATTAGCGGGAGGCATACAGGTAACAGGCGTGTATCACCGTCTTATTCCCGCGATATCGAGCAACTACGGTTATCTGGCCCTTCTCGTAGTAATGCTTTCCAACTACAATGTATGGATTTCTCCGGCAGTAGCCTTCTTTTTTGCATGCCTTAATGTCGGGAGTATTCAGCTTCCAATGATGCTCCAATTGGATTCATCACTGAGCGGCGTTATCCAGGGCGCCCTTGTGCTGGCGGCGCTTGTCATGCACGCATGGAGAATGCGTGCAAAAACCCTGAAGGAACCATTTTATAATGAGTGAGTTCAATTTAACCATATTGCTCGCCAGTGTTGTCGCCGGAGCTGTCCCTATCCTGCTCGCGACCCTTGGGGAAACAATTACGGAAAAAGCGGGCATCATAAACCTTTCTCTGGACGGTTCAATACTCCTGAGTGCCATGACCGCCTTTGTCGTTGCCTATGAAACGGGAAGCATCCTCATGGGTTTTGCCTGTGCCGCGCTGGCAGGGGCACTGGTCGCGGCCGTCGTGGCGGTCTTCAGCATCTATCTTAACCAGTCCCAGGTGGCCGTGGGATTTGTCCTGACACTCATGACGCGGGATCTTGCCTACTTTCTGGGCAACCCTTATTCCCGCCTGCAGGGACCATCCGTGCTTCAGCATCCGATTCCATTGCTAAGCGATATCCCGTTTATTGGAGAAGTGTTTTTTAACCATACTTTCCCCGTCTATCTCAGTCTCCTTTTGATAGGATTGTGCTGGTGGTACATGTACCGCACTCCGCAGGGGCTCAATCTGAGAGCCGTGGGAGAAAATCCGAGGGCCTGTTTTGCCAGAGGGATAAGCCCGGCCAAAATACAGATGTTTTACGCCGTCTGCGGCGGGGCCTTTGTGGGGCTTGCGGGCGCAACATTTTCCCTCTGCACAAAACCGGGGTGGGGTCGGCCGCAGGGGGCCGAGGGCACGGGATGGATAGCTTTGGCTCTTGTTATTTTCGGAGGATGGCACCCGGTACGGGCGGCAGTCGGAGCCTATCTCTTCGCTTTTCTGCAGGTCATAGGCATATATTTTCAGAACTGGTTTCCCTCCGTACCGGCTCAGGTTTTTCAGGTTGCCCCTTTCCCCCTCATGATCTTCACACTGTTAATCATTAATTTTGTACAGAAAGAGTCCGCCATTGACCGGGCCGGGGGCAAGGCATGGATGAAATCAATACTCGGGACCCTTTCCGGAGCCCCGCCGACGGCCCTTGGAAAATCATACCGGCCTGACTGATCCAGAGCTGCTACTACGTGATCGGGGTCTTTGTGCCGCATTGACATATGCCTCCGACGGTACAGTAATGAATGGTAAAATCACAGAGTCAGTTTTTCCGCCACCCTGACTGCCTCTACCCCGTCTTTGGCGTAGTGCGCGCCGATCGACTTCGCGTAGGCCTTCGTTACCACCGCCCCGCCCACCATGAATTTACAGTCGAGAGACTCCCGCTGAGCAAGTTCTATAACCTCTTTCATGTTTACCATGGTGGTGGTCATCAGGGCTGACAGGCCGATAACGGAGGGCTTGATCCTGGCGGCCTCTCGTATAATGGTCTCGGCAGGCACATCCTTGCCAAGATCAACCACCTCAAACCCGTGATTTCTCAGCATCAGCGCCACTATATTCTTGCCTATATCGTGAACGTCCCCCTTTACCGTCGCGATAATGATGAGCCCCTTCTGTTTTTTCTCCAGCTTGGTATCCCTTAACCATGGCTCAAGAAAGGCGATACCCTTCTTCATCGTTTCGGCGCTCGCTATCAACTGTGGAAGAAAATATTCTCTCCTGTCAAACAGCGCGCCAACTTCCGTGATCGCGGGGATCATGCTTTCATCAACCATTTTCTGCGCGCCCATCCCCGAATCCATCGCGCCGGAAAGCAGTTGTTCTATGTCTTCCCTGTTTCCGTCGAGGATGGCCTGAAAGACGGGATCTGCGGGTGCTTCAGGGGAAGAGGCGTCTCCCTGTTTCACCTTTGGGGGCATTTGCGAGAAATGGCTTATATATCTTGAAGCATCCCTGTCCCGGCCTGCAAGCACGTCGCCCGCCAATTTGGTGTTTATAAACTCCTCCACCTCGGGGTTGGCGATTGCCATGGTCAAGCCTTTCGAGATCGCCATGGCAAGAAAAGACGCGTTCAGCCACTTGCGCTCCGGCATCCCGAAGGAGACATTGGAAAGGCCGACAATTGTATTGGCCTTGAAGACATTGCTGCTCCATTCAATCGTCTTCAGGGTCTCCATCGGCGCCTTAAAATTGGACGACGCGGCCATGACAAGACCATCAACGGCTATGTCAGCCTTTGTAAAACCCAGAGCCGCGGCCTTTTCAAACACATCTTCTATAATCTTTTTTCTCTCCTCCGCCGTTTCAGGAACATTACCATCCGCCAGGGGAAGGAGTATGAACATGGCCCCATATTTTGCCGCCACGGGAAGGAGCCTGG
>JAFDAS010000013.1 GCA_019313695.1 Deltaproteobacteria bacterium | reverse complement strand
TCGCTCCAGGAAGTCCTGCCGGTTTGCGCTGCCCTTGATGTACGCGCTCCATTTCTGGATGTTCGCGTTCTGGCTGTTGCTGAACTCGGCTTTGGCAAGCGTCACGAACGGCCCAGAGTAGATGGCGTTCAAGAGCTCTTGGGGGTTGAGAGGCACACCTGCGATGTTGACAGTCTCAAACCATTGCTTGATCTCGGTCTCCGTGCCCTCGCACTCGTAGATCAGCAATTTCGATTCCCGAATTTTAGCTTTTTGGTCGGCGGGCAAGCTGTCGAAGTTCTTCGGATTGCCGTTATCCATGATCGCGAACTTGTCCGTAACAAACCGTCCGATACTGGTGATGCGCTGCTGTCCGTCCAGCACCTCGAACTTGTCCTCTGCGACTTTGTTAAAGTAGATCAGTCCGAGCGGATACCCCTTGAGCAGCGAGTGAATCACCGCCGCCTCCTTCTTTCCGCCGCCATCCGCATAGATGTAGTTCCGCTGGTACTCTGGCTGAATGGTGAGCTTTCCGCCCAACCCGTAAAGCCCCTTTCCCTCCAATTGGTTGTACACAAACCCGTCGCAGATGTCGGCCACGGTGGTCTCGGTTCTCAGTGTGGTATTCACTTTTTCCTCCCTTTTTCAGGCCGGGCACGGCGACGGCGGATAAGAACCCGAGCATAGAGCTGGATAAAGTGCTCGTTGGCAACTTTGTAGTGTGTTCGGCCTACAGGGGCTTTCTCCACCTTGATCGATGGGCCGTCATTTAGCTTCGTCACTACTGATTCTCTCCCGTCTTTGCCGATTTGGGTCTGTTTCGGATAGGTCTTACAGGTTCCGCCAAACCAGGTCTTCGTAATGCCCACAATTTCAAATTGATCCGGGTTGTACTTGTCGAGGAAGGTGATGGGGACGCCCATCATGCCGTCGTAGTCACTTGGGATTGCGTCGGTGAAGGGCACTTCGATCGCGTCGTAGTTGTCGTACCGGTCGTACGCCTTCTTGCCCTTGATTTCCTTGTGTTTGCTGAACCGCAGGTTGTCCTGCATGGTCATGAGGGGCAGCTTCTCGTGGCGGCGTCCATGATCTAGGTTCGTCCACCAGCGAACGCCCTTGACCCTGATGTACTTAACGCCGTTCTCGTCAACACGCCAGCCAGCCGCGTTTAGCGGGTAGTGGTCGGGAACGCGGAACTCACGATCGCCACTATGGATCGTAACACCCATCCATAACTTGTTGTCCTTGATGAGCGGAAAAATCTCCTTGTAGGTGATCGAATTGGTGTTCCCGATGATCAGGAACTTCTTCCGGTGTTTGACGAGCAGGCCGACGTACTCACGGAAGAGGGAGAAGGGCGGGTTGGTGACCACAATGTCCACCTGCTTAAGCAACTCGACGCATTCAGTGCTGCGAAAATCGCCGCCTTCCGCGAGGCGCGTGCGAGTGTGTGGGGTCCTCTTCAGAAAGAGCTTGACGTCTTCGATGCCGGCAGCGCCGTCTTCGTCGAGATCCGTCACTTCCTCAATCTCGATGGAGATCGCCTTGGGCTTTTGGCGCTCACCATTGCCCTCGTCGTACTCAAAGAACGAGAGTTGTTCGCCGGCAATTGGGGAGCCGTCGTAGCTGGTGGTGATGAGCTTCCTGAGGCCGAGCCTGTTAAAGTTGGCTGCGAAGTATTTGAAGAAGTTGCTTTCGAAGGGGTCGTCGCAGTTACAGTAGACGACCTTGCCGCGAAAGGTGTCCTTGTCGAACTCCAGATAGGCCTCGACCTCTTTCTGGATGTCGACGTACAGGGTGTAAAACTCGTCCTGCTTGGCCGCCTTCGCGGCGCCGAGCCCTTGATTCATCGGCTTGCTTTTCGCCTTCGCCATCGACTTAGCTTCCTCCACCAAGATTCGCCGAACAAGTTATTGAGCAGATATGGATATCATCACCGTTGTAATGATATCCGCCTGTTTAAATATACGAAGAAGTTTAGAGTATATCTTAATTCTTTAATGTCCTCACCGCGAAACTTACCATGAATCCCGGGGCTCCGTAAACTCAATAATAAAGATTTGACCTCAACCGCATTTAAATCAAATACATTGGCTTTTGACAATAATTGTCGAGTAAGGTGCCCTCAGAATTCCCCAATAGTTAGTAAAGGTCAACTGGAGGGGTTATTCCCTTACAGGGCAATCCTGAAGAACAGGAACCCCCTTTTCATTTCTGACTGTCTTCCCGTGTAATCCAGGGCCGCTTGTCGGGACCCACGCGCTTTCTGATCGCCGTGGCAATCCATTCAAAGGGAAGATCGGCACTTGCCGGAAATTTCTCGACGTATTCAATGTAGGGCCTTCCCTCGAGGTCTTTCTCGGGAAGGACGGCATCCGTCGTTCCGTCGAACTCGACCGTCGTCAAGCCGTTCTTTTCGCAGAGATACCTGTCGAAGGTGGCGGCGGCACTGATCCACTTTCCGTCGATATGGAATTGATTGTAGCCGTGGCGGGGAAAAATATTCGTGCCTGTCATTTTGACTATATGTTCGGGGACACGGTGATTCCTGATTCGCGCGAAGACGAGCCTGCTCGGAACCCCGGCCGCCCGCGCCAGCGCCGTGAGCAGAACGGCCTTCTGGACGCAATACCCCTTGCCCCATTCGAGTACCCGGGATGCCTTGAAATCTTCTTCAAAGACGGAAATCATGAAAAGATTGTAGCGAATCGAATCGCGTACAAAGTAGAAGAGCTTTTTCACTTTTTCACTGTCGGTGCGGCAGTCACCTGTTATCTTTCGGGAGCAGTCTGTGATGGCCTCGTGCTCCGATTCGACCGTAAATGTCGGTTGCGTAAATACTGCCATATCCTCTCCATTACCGGAATTCATGCTGTTATGTTCTCCTTCTTCTGAATTATGGGGACATCCATCTTATCCGCCTCAAACCGCGCGGCTACAGTTGCTTATTTCTTCCCATTCGCAATAATTACACCGTGGGAATTCCGGGGACAGCATATCTATTTCTCGAAGAAAAGAGGCAACAATATGCATTCAAACAGCGCTCTTTTTTAAATCAGAAACTATATTCCCCGGGAACGTAAGGAAAACCATACACCCTGAAAATGTTTTGTCAAGGGATTTTCTATAGTTGAGGATTTGTATCTAAAAAAACAGTCGCTGTCATTATTTTGGTCTTGAGGCTCAATCGCTACATGCGTGGGAGTATCAAACATACGCCTTAGCAGCATCTTTGAGTTTATTGCTGGGAACCGGCGGATTCTCAATGGCACTAAAGAATGTGTTTGCCGATTGAGTTGTCATCTTTATTAACTGTTCATTTTTAATGACCATCTGTGCTTTTTCAAGAGCTGATTGAACGAGAAACTGATTCAGTGTCGCGCCTGTGAGTTCAGCAGCTTGCGATAGCGTATCATAAACATAGATTGGTACTCGTGCAGAAACACGCTCATTCTTTTTAGATATCGGCATACCCATCTCCTCTCTGCTTAATTGTATTTTCCAATTGCTGTAAGAAACCAACATATTGGTGCCAAATTGGCAAGTTTTTCTTGGTAAAATTTTATATTACAACTCCTCCCATCTTTGCAATGCGGTGAGGTAGATTCCCACGCGGATCTGGGTTTCCGGGAGGTCTTTGAGGTGTGCCAGCATCTCGCGGTAGGCCTAAGTGGCTGGTTCGGAGGGCTTATGCTGTCTGTGTTACCATTTCCTGGTATGAAAATTCTTTTAGCTTCGCATTAGCTTTCGCATGCTCAATGGTCATACTTACTAAATTACCATTTTCATCTAAATCAACATAAATATTTTCACTAATCTCCCTTGTTTCATACACATCATTATCAAGAAATTCCAAATGAGCGGTATCCGTATCAGAAAAATATTTTACCCGCATTACGCATCCTCCTTATAAGACCTGTCGAAAAAAGCATTATGTACCGTTTTATGGTCTTCTAATAAAATAACCCTTAAATATTTATTCACTTCAGCTATCTTAGCCCATTTTCGAATCCTTCCGTCTGATTGGATTTGAGTTTTCTCCGGGTTATCGATTACATGTTTTATCCATTTATCTTTGATTTGCGCACGATCAAGTCGCTTTCGTGTATATTCAAAGTATTGGGTTTTTTTTCATTTGTTCAATATCCTGCCTGGAAAATCATTTTTTCATTTCGCTGAACATTTACATATACGGCAGTTTTGCTTGCTTCCAATATCCGGTACAGTATACCCCTTTTAGGCACATTGAACACGATAAAATAGGAAGAAAGCTATGTCAAGTAAGATTCTTGATGATATGTGCGATGTGATGCTACGGCGATATTAGCAATTAGGATTAAAACTCCTCCCACCTCAGCAGGGCGGTCAGGTAGATCCCCGTTTGGATCTTGGATTCCGGGACGTTTTTGAGGTGTGCCAGCATTTCTTTGTAGGCCTCAAGCTGTGGACGGTATAGGTCTTTCTCCTGGGCAACGAATTCCTCTACCGGCTGGTCGTCTCCCGGCCGTGAGGTCTTGAAGTCGCAGATCCACCAGGTATCTCCATCGAGCGCCGCGAGGTCGATAACACCGGAGCGCACGCGTCCCTCCGCTGGCGTGTCTTCTATCTCCCATTCGTTTTTTATGGCAGATATCGCTGTCAGACGCGCGACAAAGGGGTCTGTGAGTGTTTTTTCGGCCTCTTTCAGGATCTCGGGGGCTGTCTTGTCGGCACGATCCTGCCCGATGCCTCCGGCCTCCAGGGCGCGCGCTACTGCCGCCACCGTGGGGAGCTTCCTTCCGCGTATGGCGGTGTTCAGAATCGCGTGTGTGACCGTTCCCCGCGCCCGATTGAACGAGGCCTCATCGCCGGAAAGCTTTCCTTCCGCCCGCAGGATGTCCTCCGCGAATGAAGAGGGGGATTTGGCCATGGTATACGCGGACCGCTGTGGGTGAAGGTCGTACTGCTCGGGCAGGACAGTCTCGCTGGCAGTCTCATCCGGCGGCAGGGAAGGGGATATGGGGTCGATTTCTATGGCGATATCCCTTTCTGCGGACACGTCCTCGATAGCGGCGCCGTCGATTCCGTCATGTTCCATGACCCATTCGAGGACATTCTTTTTACCGGCTGTGAGTGTATCGTCATCCTTCACCTTCGCGATACCGCTCATATAGAGAGCCTCTTTCGCCCGCGTTACCGCGACGTAGAATAGGCGCTTCGCCTCGCCCCAGCGCCGGTTTCTGTGAAACGTTTTCAACAGATTAAAGACCGGGGGGGTATCCTTGCTCCTCCGGTCTTTTCCCATGGCGACGAGATATTCTCCCTCCGTTCCCGGAACCCGCTCCATCAGATAGGGGGGCGCTGTCGCCGGTATGTCGGAGAGGGGCGCCCAGTCCATGAAGGGGAGGAAGACGACGTCGAACTCCAGCCCCTTGGCCCTGTGGATGGTCATTATCTCTACGGGAGATCTGGATGCGGCGGGATCGGCCGGCTCGTACAGGGAGTCTATTGTGGCCTTCACCTGCCGGAGGGTTTCAAGGGGCGTGCCCCGATGAGCGTCTTCTAGTATCTCCAGGAATCGCATGCAGTTCGCGACACCGGCCATTCCGTAACGTGATGCCGTTCTCCGGGGGCCGTCAAGGTCTTCCCAGAAGGTCCGTACGGTTGCTCCCAAGGGGTCGCGTCCTACACGACGGGAGGCGTTTTCTATCGTTTTTGTGAGCAGTTCCATATCGGGATGGGTGCGTGCGGTCAGGGATATCTTTTCCATCCAGCTCTTCGGCTCCTGCATGGCGGTCTCATACAGGAGATTCATGTCGAACCACGACCAGGGTGAACGCAGGATGGACGCCCAGGCAAGATCATCGTGCGGGTTCGCCAGCAGCTCGGCGATCTTCATGAGGTGCATGACCTCCGGCCGCTGCATAAGACCGAGGCCCTCCCGTACCTGAACGGGGATGCCCTGATCCTTGAAGGCCCGCAGATAGCGGCTGATTCGATTCCTGGTGAAGAGGAGTACCGCGATGGATGTGTCCTCACCGGCCGTTCGCATGGCCTCCTTGACCTTTCCGGCAAGCCACGCGGCCTCGCTGTCCTTCGCATTCTGACTGTCGCTGTCGGTAAACAGGCTGAGCGATATCGCGCCGCCGTCCCTGCCTTCGTATGTCTCGGAGGGGCTGAAGGGGACCTCGTCGGCGTCCGTATCCGGATCCTTCATGACAATCTCGCCGAACAGGCCGTTGATCCACTCGATCAGTCTCCTGCCGGAACGGAAATTCGTTGTCAGGAGGTGTGTGTCGAGGGGAATTGTCCCTCCTCCCGGGATGGGGATTCCCGCTTTCGCCTCCATGAAGAGGCTCACCTCCGCGTTTCTGAAGGAATAGATGGACTGCTTGGGGTCGCCCACGATAAAGACGGTCCTTCCGTCTTCGGGCGTCCAGCCGCCGCACAGGCGGCTTATGAGTTCCCACTGGGCCCGGTTGGTATCCTGGAATTCATCCACCAGGAGGTGCTGTATCCGGTGATCGAGATAGAGTTGAATATCGGAGGGGTTGCTTTCGCTCAGCGCCCGGAGCGCGGCCTGTTCCAGACCGGCGAAGTCAACGACGCGCCGCTGACTGCAGGCGATCTCGTAGCGGTCGATGAGGTCCGCCGCGATGACGATAAAGTCCGAGAGGAGATCCATATCTGACCCGATATCATCAGGGGAGGGGAGTGTCTTGATTTCGGCGAGGGCGGAGGCGCAGGGATCGCCCATGGAGGTTATCATTATTCCCCATTCTGTCTTGCTGAACTTGTTGTAGAAACCGTTTGCGGGACCGAATTTCTTCAACGCCGTTCCCGCTTTCGTGGTGAGCGCGTTTGCTATTGTCTGCCAGGAGGAGAGATCTTCCCAGGCGTTTTCCGGCAGAGTCGCGGACAGCAGCGCGCCTATCGGTGCTTCCCGGTCGATGAGATGGGCGGTCAGCTCGCTCCACGAGTGACCCAGCTCCGTTTCCTTAAAGCAATTGATGAGGGTACACAGGCGGCCTTCGACATAGATGCGCAGCCGCTTGCTCAGGATCGCCGGAAGCTCCGAGAGCCCCCGCCCGCCGGCCTGCCGGATGATCTCTATCAGATCTCTGAAGCGTCCCCTGTTTTGTATGATGCCGCTGAATTCCCGGGAGATGCCATTCCAGTTGTTGTTGTGATAGAGGAGCCGGTTTTCAAACGCCTTTCTCCTGTCATCGGTCGCGGGATAGGCGAAGAAGCCCTTCAGTGTAGCCTGGACGGTCTCCTCTATAAGGATGGTCTGCGCGTCATTGTCGATGATCTCAAAATCGGGTGGGACTCCCGCCTCAAGGGGCGCGCGCCTGGCGATATGGCTGCAGAAGCCGTGGAAGGTCATGATATTGAGCGTGTCGGAAGAGGTGAGAAGGTGCGCCTTGTCCCTGTGTGCCCGAAGCGCTTTTTCGGCTAACGCTGTCATTTCGCCGTCGGGATCATTCGCGGACGCCCTGCCGCTCAGAAAGCCCGTTATGCGCTGACGCATCTCTCCGGCGGCCTTCTCGGTGAAGGTTATGGCCAGGATCTCAGCCGGGTCACGGACCTCTCCCAGGAGCTTGAGAAAACGTCTGGTGAGGAGGAGCGTCTTGCCGGACCCCGCGGGGGATTCAACGTGGTGCGACCGGCTCGTATCAAGAGCGGCGGTTCGCTGTCCGGCATCATTCGGTTTCTTCATTGGTTTCCTCTTCCATTCCCGCGCTCTGTGTACCTTGCACCCCCGTTCTGCACAGGGTTATGACCGGGCACTTCTCGCAGGTCTTGTAGCGGTCGGTTACCTCTGAAACAGGAAAGGGCTCGGCGCGAAAATCTCCCGATCCCAGCATGTCTCCCAGTTTTGCAATGGCCTTTGCCCAGTCCTCCAGGGATGATTCGATCCCCTTGATCGGAAAAATCCTGATATCGCCTGATGACTTGAGGCGGATATATCCGGCCGAAAAGGGCGTTGCGTCCGAACTAATATATGGCTCCAGGGCGGGGATATGCCCGTTCACAAGGGCCAGAAGATAGATGACAAGCTGTGGATCTTTCAGGCGTGTCACGATATCCGCCGCCTTGGGCACCTCGCCAGTCTTATAGTCCCAGAGGATAACGCCCGCGTCTTTGCTGAAGTCAACCCGGTCTATTCTCCCCTTTAAAGAGAAGGGGAGCCCTCCGACCGTGAGGGCATCGAACGAACTTTCCTCCGCGACACACCGCCATCCTTCGTGGCAGCGCTCTATTTCGCGATTGAGCCAGTCTGTGAGCAGGCCTCCTACTTCGCTGTTCTCGGGACCGATCCAGCGCCTGCGCTCGACCTGCCAGTGGGGGTTGCCCGCCACTTCGCGAAGCTCCTCATTTACACAGACCTCCAAGAGGTCCCGCGCCTCGGGGAGAGTTCCTTCTCTGCTCAGATCCATCCCTCCATCCCTTATCTTCTGCGTGAAGAGTGCCAGCACACCGTGAATCCGGTTTCCTTTCTCCCGGGGGGAGACGTCCGGCTCTATATCCTCCAGTGTTTCCATCTTCAGGACGCCTTCGACAAAGAAGCGATACGGGCAGATAACCGCCTTCTGAAACCGGCTTACCGAGACAGTTCCGGGGATATTGCCAGAGTCTAAAAGTGGGTCTCCCGGTGGTTCTGTGGAGATTTCCTCATGTAATCCTTTATATGCTGAATGGAGCCATTCGGCCCTCAGCCATGCCGGGTCGAGAGCGTTCCAGATGTCGATGGAGCGCCTCTCCTCGGTAGTGGGCCAGAAGGGGGAGGGCGCGATGGGTTTTAGATCTTCCATCTCCGCCCGGAGGAGGGTGATATCCGGCGCTAAGGCCATCAGGTGATCGAAGGCCCGCTTCGCGAATTCGTACTGACTCTCCGCTGTGCCTCCCTGAACCAGCTTTCGTTCCGTAGAGTCGAGGAAGGGAAGGGGGCGCGCCGGTTCCGGGAGCGACCGGTCGTCCATGCCGAGTACGTACAGTTTGTCGAAATCAAGGCCGCGCGATTCGATAATTCCCATGATCTGTATGCCGGCATCTTCCGCTGCGCCGATCTGCACCACCTTGCGGGACGCGAGATGCGTCAGCCATGCCGAAAACTCATGTCCGTCCATCCGCACCTCGGACAGGTGCCGGTCTATTTCTTCCATGATTTCGTCGAGACCCCTACTGTCCACGGTATCCTTTTCATCCGATACGACGGGGAAACCGAGGCGGGCCCACAATTCTCTGAGCCGTCCCGTCCAGAAAGCGCCTTTTTTCTTTTCGGATATCTTCGTTGTGCGGCAGAAAGATGAGAGGTGTTCGATGGTCTCCGGGGGGATAAGGCCGTATGTACGCGAATCTTCCCTCTTCAGTGCCCGGAGGAGGTTTTCAAGCCCGGAGTCGATGGAGCGTCTTCTCCACACGATGTCTGCCCGTGCAATCTGATGGCGTTTTCCTTGCCGGCATTTGTAGTAGGGGGACAGGAAAAGGGATAGGAGCAGTTCGCGGGGTTGCGCCTCAAGGATGAAGCGCAGGGGGAGCAGGGCCGCGTTCATCAGGTGTGTCTCGAGAAGGGGAATGCCCTTCGTCATATTGAACCAGTAGAAGCCGTGGGGTGGGACATCGGCCGTCACGTCTCTGAGATTTCTCTCCAGCGTCTTCGCGTATCTGTCCATGTCAGGCACGATCACGCCTATTCTGTGAAGAGACATTGTCCGGGCGTCTTGCGCTAAACGATGAACCAGATACACGATCTCCTGCTCGGGAGAGGGGAGGGTCAGGGCCTCGATTGTTTCCGGTTTTCGCACGGGAAGATTTACATATTCAAGATCGGATTTATGTTCAAGCGCCGCGAACAGTTCGCGTTCCACAGGGGCGGGTGATTCAAAACCGGCCAGCGAGATCCTGCCCGGGCACGTGATTCTGCCTTCAATTATTGCCCGGCGCAGCAAAACCGGACGGCGTGACGGATGGAAAAAACCATTAGATGTAAGTGTTTTCCCGAATACCCCGCTTATCTCTCTTCGCCATTCAACAAGCGGCGTAGAGGGGAATCCGGACGCGGGATCAAGTCCGTGACGCGCCATAATGCCGTAATTTTCATCGAGAATGGCGCAGATATTTGTATCCACGGTCAGGGGAGAAGGGGGCGCGATCCTGCCTGCCAGTTCCTTCCAGAGATTCATTCTGTAGAGATCGTGCGCGGGCATCTCTTCGGGCCATGATTCAGACCATGTCCGATCAAGCCAGGCATTGAGACTCATCGCTTGCAGGGATTTCCAGCCCCGTTTTCCTTCACTTATACACCGCAGGCGGAAGCGCCTTTGCAGGTCACGCGCCAGCCTCCCGGTGGAAGTCAGATAAAGACGATCAGTATGTATGTCGATCATGGGTAGTGACGTATTTGCAACAGGTTAGAATTAAGTATCTTTGCCATCAAGGGCATGAAAATCGGCTCAAGTCCGCTTCATGGCACGTCTAAAATGCTATTTGCTTATAGCAGATATCGGGAGGAGGGGGAAGGGCGAACGCGATTCCACCCGCAAGCCCGTATTTAGATGTCAAGCCAATAATCGTAGTATGGTTGTTTCGTACCGGCTTGTCGGGGTTTGAAAAATCTCTTGCACGTGATATAGCAACTGTCATACAATGTTTCTCGCAGCGAATACTACGACCGCGACCGGCCGACTTTTTGCAGATCGATCCAGAGCGTCCGCGAAAATGACATGGATATGACCAGCTGGCTCGATTACTTTATCACGGGGCTGGAGACCCAGATGATCGAGGTGCGCGAGCGCGGCGAACAGGTCATCCGCCGGGACGTGATAATGCAGCAGCACGGGCTGAATGAGCGGCAAAGCAAGGCGCTCGGCTATCTCATTCAGTATGGTAAGCTGACCATTCAGGATTTTGAGGCGCTCTGCCCGACCGTCAATCGCCGCAGCCTGCAGCAGGATTTGAAAATAATGCGGGATAAGGGATTGCTGATAGCGGAAGGCGCAACGCACCACCAGATTTATTGCCTGAAATGATGTTCGCGACACATTTGCGACAATCTTTGCGACAAACTCACGACAGAACTTGCGACGCGATGACAACCAAATCACGAAAAAAGAAAAACGAGCCAACTTGGACCGACCTCAAGCGCAGCCTGAACGGATTGGACCGAAACGGATTACTCGGATTGATTCAAGACCTGTATGCCGCCGACAAGGACAACAGGGTGTTTCTGCACGCACGGTTCGGCCTGGGCGACGATGTCCTGAAACCTTAAAAAGCCACCATTTCCCGCTGGGTCTGTCCCGATTTATTTAATCAGGCAATCTCTGTCGCCAAGGCCAAAAAGGCCATATCCGATTACAGGAAGGCCATGGGCCGCCCGGAAGGTTTGGCTGAACTGATGGTCTTCTACTGCGAAGAATGCACCGCTTTTCTCGGTTGCTGCGGCATGGATGACGAGGGCTATTTCGATGCGCTGGTCCGCATGTTTGAAAAGGCACTGAAGGCCATAAGCAAACTCGATTCCGAGTTACAACAGTCTTTCGTGGAACGCATGGAGCGGGTCAGACAACCGGGCCATAACTACGGTTATGGTGTCGGTGACGATATGGACGATCTGATGGTGCGGTATGGATTTGGAGAAGAATAACCGAACGCCGGGAGCGATGCGCGATCAAATACAACAGCTACAGGAAGAGAACGCGCGCCTCAAGGCCCTGCTGACCGGGCACGGCATTCGGTGGGAGGAAGAACCACCCCCGGCAACAGAAACTCAAACCGAAATGTCGAGACCGTTTGACCCGCAACGTTCCGGCACGGAAAAGATTGCACTCTTCCGAAGTCTTTTCCGGGGCCGTACCGATGTCTATTCGCTGCGTTGGGAGTCGACCAGGGGCAGGTCCGGTAGAGATCGGGAGCGGGTATCTCCTCGGGCCACGATTCGGACCATGTGCGCGCGAGCCAGGTGTTCAGACTCATCGCCCGCGGGGACTCCCATCCCCGTTTCCCCTCACGGAGGCACTTCAGACGGAAGCGCCGGTGCAGGTCACGCGCCAGCCTTTCGGTGGAGGTCAGATAGAGCCGGTCAGGGTGTATGGTGATCATGACTGTCCAGGCATTCGTAAAAGCTTGTAATTATAAATATCTACCCTAAAAGACTAAAAGAGTCCCTTCAGGTAACCTACGACACCGGTCGAAACTTTGGCAGGCTGAATTCATCGGTTATATCGTCCCATACGACCTCTACCGGCATATCGCACAGTACCTCGCCCGGATCACAGTCGACTATATTCGTAAGCAGGTGAGGACCCTCGTCCAGTTCCACAACTGCTACAACATAGGGGAGGTTTTCCCGGAACGCTGGATGGTACGCTATATGGTTAACGACAAATGTGTAAACCGATCCTCTCCCCGTGGAGGCGATCCAATCCGTTTTCTGAGAATGGCACTGGGGGCAGATAAATGAGGGGGGCCAGCGAACAAATCCGCAATCAGCGCATTTCTGAATCTTTATGAGGTGTTCCCTGCATCCTTCCCAGAACTCTTTTGTGTCGGCGTTGATCTTTGGTAGGGGTTTGTTATATGTCATAGCGACTACCACCTCCTCAAAATATAGCAAGAATGACACTGCAATATAGCGCCGTTATCGCTGCATAAAATAATTTCAGGCTGTTTTGTGTTTGTTGCGGGGCCAAGCTGCCTCTCCCCGCATCGACCCATGAGCTGCATCACCCCTTCGGTCAAGGGCGTCAATCCCATGTGATAGGCCTCCGACAGCTGTCCGCCCGATGTATTGACGGGCATCCTTCCCCCCGGCTCGATCATGCCTCCCGAGAACCAGTCCTCACCTTCTCCCGGTCCGAAAAAACCGTAATCCTGTAAGGTGATTTCCACGGTATAGGTAAAACAATCGTATATCTCGCAGGCATCTACATCGCGGGCGGTAATACCCGCCATTTTGAAGGCGGTTTCACCTGCCGTTTTGGCCCCTGTGGGTCCAGCCAGGTAGGTGGCTTCCTGAAGATCCGCCGACGGATTGTGCTGCCCCATCCCCATAATGGTAACAAGGTGGTGCTTGAGGTCACGCGCCCTTTCAGTCGACGTTATGATACAAGCCCGACCGCCGTCGTTAATCAGGCAATTATCGGGAATGCGGAAGGGCTCGACGAGCCACTTCGCGTTATAATAATCTTCATATGCCATCGGTTTATCGTACATAATCGCTCTCGGATTGAGATTTGCCCATTTGCGCTGTCCCACGGCGATATGTTTCCATGTGTCGGGCCCCGTGTGAAACGTGTGCATGGCGCGCCGCGCGGACAGTGCGTATCCCGCCGATGCCCCGAAATGACCGAAGGCCGCTTCATCACCACTGAACTCTGAGAGCATGCGGTACATGCTGTCGCCCGAGTGTGCGTATGAAAGAAGCACATACTTACAAAGACCGGATTCTAGCGCGCCAACTGCGTGCTGTATATGACTTCGCGATCAATTGGCGTCCTGCGTCAGATAGGTCGGTGACAGACCGAGGTGTTGTGCCACGACATAGGGGGTGACATCTCCCTCGCCCGTTGGCGGAACAAAGTGGCGATAGACGCTCAACCCGTCAATATCTTCACGTTTCAGACCCGCATCTTCAATGGCATGGGCACAGGCCTCAAGGTGAAAACTCAGCGTGGTCCTTCCGGGGACCCGTCCCTGAGGTGTATACCCCACTCCGACAATGGCGTATTTATCTTTCAAATTCACTGTTCGTACCTCATCTTCTATATATTTTGTGTTGATTAAACGTTCCGAGCTCTTTGAGTTGACCGCGAAAGTCTGCCATTTTGCAGATTTCGTCAAGAGGCCCGGAAGAGTATCTCCCCAAGACCATCGTTGCCTGAAACTTATTTAAATAACATATATGAACAAGGTTGTTGCCCGCAATGCATTTTTTTCCTTAAAAAGCGGGGGCGATGCTAACAGCAGGTTGGGCGTTTATTGCTTGAGCAGGCCTCGTCCGGCTCAATGCTGCAGCAGCACCCGGTGGGTGATCCGCCGCCAAGCATGGAATTTATTACCGCGGCGGCACATCCCACACCCGCGTTTACCGTTAATGCCTCTGTGGGGCAGTTGAGGGCGCAGGCGCCGCACTCCATGCATGCGTCGCGATCATCGATCTGAACGCGTTTGCCGCCATTCATGCTGAACACCGCGTGGGGACAGACGGTCATACAAACCCCGCATCCTATGCATTTTTCTTCGTCAAGCGCCAGTGTTGTCACATTTTTGAAATATCTGAGTCGTGTCATAGGTGTGCTCCTATACGATGAATCGTGATCCCAGCCAGAGCAGACATCCCGCTCCGCCGGCTGTTATTTCCAGAGGAAGGGCCCATCGCATCTCTTTCTTGACGCCCGAGAGGGAGGTATAGGTCGAGGCGCCGGTGAAATTCATGGCCAGGAACGCCGCCAGGGCGGGAACCAGGAGAAACCATGCGAGGATCTCAAGACGGTCGGCCCACCGTGCCATATCGGGATTCCGGAAGAAGACGAGAACCACGGCGGCAATCAGGCCCAGAACCAGGCCCTTCAGCGCGAAGGCCCGCCCCGGAATATACGGAAGCAGGAGGGGTGTCAGCACGGCCCCCGCTAAGACCCCGCTGAACAGGGCAACAGCGAAAAAGATTCCGTAAGTGATAATGTTATTTACATATGTACCCGGGCCTCCAAGCCCTGAAATGACGAGAGCGACCAGCGCGACTATGAGCGCCACTTTGAGCGCCTGAGCCAGCTCAATAGGGATAAGTATCGCTCTCTCTGAAAAGGTGAAAGTTTTCAACCTCATTGCGGGAGTGGCCACCATACCGTGGTCAAGATATTCTGCCAGGTCTTCGGCTCTGATGGGACCGTAATGGACCGTAAAACCGGCTAATTTCTTGACGACGTGCGCGGCGACACCGGGAGCGCCAAGCTGGGGAAGGATGATCTTTCGGTGGGAAACAATCTGCCCGATCCTGCTCGATTTGATGCGGGCGACGAGTTCGGCCGTGCCAAAGGTTCCCTTCCCGGCGGCACACCAGACATTGATTCCCTCCGTATCGAGGACGAGTATCCAGGCATCACGCCCGGGGAGGGCAGCCCGGAGGCTGTCAAAGCTCAATTTGTAGTTTGCCGTGACCAGTACCGGTGACTCGGCATCGGGATTCCCCAGGGCATAGAGACCGGGATCGACGGCGTACAGCATACGGTTGATGCCGGAGCGGGCCTTGATCGTTCCCCAGTGGTCGGGCCATTGGAGGACTGAAGAGACCTGGGGGACGCGGTCGATGTCGGTTTCAATCGCTCCGATCACAAAGGGCTGATCCATGCGCGGCGGGTTCACCTGAACCTCAGAGGACACGCCTCACGTGGGTGGGGTTGATGCCTCGGGAGATCCGGCGCCACCTGATACCCTCTGGATATCCTCAAATGATATTAAATTCGGATCTTTCATTCTTTAGTTCCCTTGAATCGTTAGAATTACAGGCACATACAGATGATGTATCACGTATCGCATCAATGAAAATCCTGAGGGTACGATAGACATCGTTCATGTCATTCTCGGGGATTTTCCCCCGGATTGTCCCGGCAAACTCCGTAAAGCAGTCCCATACCCTCCGGTATGTCTCCTTCCCCGCGGGCGTAATGCGAAGATAGGTTGCCCTCAGATCGTGTTCCGCTTTCTCCCGTTGTACCAGCTCTCTTTCGATGAGGGGCCTGATAAGTCGTGTGGTGGTGCTTTTTTCCACGGCAAGAACGGAATGCAGGTCTGCCATCTTCAACCCTTCCCGCGTCGCAAGGGCGTCAAGAATGAGAAACTGAGAGAAGGTAACCCCCTCGCAAAAGACGGAATCCTGCCGGCAGAAACGCGCCGCCTGACACAGTTCGGCAATCAGGAAAAGGAGTTTTCGATTGTGTTCGACAGATGCCTTGGACATGGTTGTAATATACAACCATTATTTTAAATGTCAAGTCAATAACAGTTGATTACCATGAAGGGAGCCAGAATCCAGTAAATTCAATATGTTCTGGATGCCGAATCGGGCCTGCCCCGTACCGGATACGGGGTCCGGCATGACGTTTGCCGCGGCCTTGATTCTCTCTTAAACGGGTTGCGCGCCCCCGCCGAAAACAGAAAACAACAGTACGAGGATCAAGAGTTGAATGACCCAGCCGATCACGCACACACCTACAGCCCGCAGTGTGCTTGTATAATCAAGGGCCTGCCTGACCGCGATCACCATTGCCACCAGCATCCAGAGTGATGCCACCAGAAAGATTACTCCTCCCAGCCCCGGAATAATCCCTGCTACGCGAATCAATCCGGGAGAGCTCGCAAAGCCGATGGTGCGCAGCAGTTCACCGGGATCTGCCTGGGTCTGGGGTTCCGGAAGGAGTCTTGTGCCGATAAAGTACGTGAGATAGGCCCAGACATACCACCCTGCAAGGGCCGCAATCGTCCCCATCACAAGTCCGCCGAACCCTCCTGTCCCAATGCTTCCTATCCCGGCTGCCAGACTGGAAAGGACGACAACCGCCATCGCCTGGCTCATTGCCCCCTTGTCGGCCTCGACCTCTTCATACAGGTTGACATCCAACTTGGCGGCGCGAATAATACGATCCTGAAAACTGCTCATGATACCCTCCTGAGTGATTTTTATCGCTTTGCTTATTCATATATTTCAAATCACCGTCTACAGCCAGACATTTTCTCGCGCCATAAGCCAGAGACCGATTTGGGCCCTCTGAGAGATTCGGTTAATTTGTATTAATAATTGAAGATTATAGAAATGAGTGGCTGCTGTCCCCGATTACACGCAATGAATTAAGTGTCATGCCCCTGAATTCCGATGACAAGTATCTTTTCCACCACATTCCTTGCTTCAGTGTTGTTTTGCGGATCAGATTCTCATTGACAGAAGAGGCAATTATCTATACTCACTCACTACGCGGAAAAACAAATTCTTGGCAATGTTCTTTCTACCAAAACTTGAAAAAAGGGGAGGGTCATTATGGCAGGCGCAGATAAAATCGTTGATGGTTTTCGCTTTTTACCGCCGTCTCTTGCGGCGTGGATGAAGAGCGATATACCGGAGGACGAATTCAAGGGGGCCATCCCCTGGGTTTCCCTGCGAAAGCCCATCTCGGAGCTGACTTTCTCGCTCATGACATCCGCCGGTATCAGCTTGAAATCGGACATGCCCTTCGACATGGAGAGGGAAAGAAGGGAGCCTTCCTGGGGCGATCCCACCTGTCGTGAAATACCGCGGAATTCTTCTGAGAAAGACATCGATGTAAACCACCTTCACGTCAATACGAGTTTTATCAAGGAGGACATGAATGTCATCTTTCCTCTTCAACTGTTCCAACAGTTCGAAGGGGAGGGGATTATCGGCAGACTCGCCCCGACTTGCTATTCCTTCTACGGATATCAGCCTGACCCCTCTGATCTGATTGAAAAAAACATGCCTGCTGTTGCAGCCAGAATGCGTGAGGAAGGAGTAGAAGCTGTTTTTCTTACCCCCGCCTGACCTCTCTGTTGCCGGTCCGTGGGACTGGTAGCCCGGTTTCTTGAAACCGAAGGATTTTCAACCATCGCACTTACACCGATTCCCGAGTTTCAACGTGCCGTGGGTATGGCGCGCGTGGTGGGGATAGAGTATCCCTTCGGGAGACCCGTTGGCCAGGTTCATGATGCCGAAGGACAGCGAGAGGTCCTTCTGGCGACGCTTTCCTGTCTCGAGAAGGCCGAAAAACCCGGTCAGGTCTTTCACCTTCCCTTCACCTGGCCTGAACCACCCAAAGAGGTGAAATGGCATCCGCCAGAGACATCACCCATCGTCAAGGAGATGGTCGAAGCGATGAGAAAAGCGGCTGCCGAATCTCGAAAAGGGGGGAAATCATGATGAGAATTGTCAGTATCGTTATTCAGCTCGCGTAAGAGCGGAAATACCGAAATACTGGTCACCAAATCCCCTTTTTGACAAACGAAGGGAGAGATATTAGTTTATGGAAATGACGGCGAAGAAATAAGAGGTCCCATGTATGACAAAAAATAATGACTATAAGGCCCATATCGAGCAGCTCAAACGGCATTCTTTTGACATCGGAACATATCGACCTCCGAGCGAGGGCGGAAGTTTTTCTCTCCTCCTTCGGTTTACCCAAAACTGTCCCTGGAACAAATGCACATTTTGTGGAATGTACAAGAGAGACAAGTTTGTCTATCGGTCGGTCGAAGAAATAAAAACCGATATTGATTCGGTGAAGGCAATCAGCGATGCGATAACGGCAGTTTCATGGAAACTCGGGCATGGCGGGCAAGCAGACAGCGATGTGGGAGTGGCCATCCTGAGAGCCGACCCGTCATTCCATACCAACCAATGTTTTATCTCCGTCTTTAACTGGCTCGCTTCAGGGGCCGGAACGGCTTTCGTTCAAGATGCCAACAGCCTGATTATGCGGCCGCCGGAATTCGTGGAAGTGCTGAAATATCTCAGGGAGACTCTTCCCACGCTGACACGCGTGACTACCTACGCGCGATCAAAAACACTTGCTCAGAGAAGACCCGAGGAGTTGAAAGAGATTTGTGATGCCGGTCTGACCCGCATCCATGTGGGGCTCGAAACGGGGGACGATGAACTGTTACAAATAGTTCGAAAGGGTGTGACTGGAGAAGAGCAGATCGAGGGCGGGAAAAAGGCCATAGAGGCGGGTTTTCAGTTGTCGGAGTATTGGATGCCCGATCTGGGAGGACGGGAACGGTGGCGTCAGCATGCGGAAAATACTGCCCGCGTCCTCACGGCAATCAATCCGCACTATATCCGTTCGAGACCTTTCGTGCCGTGGAAAGGCACACCCATTTGTGAGGACTATGAGCGTGGAGACCTGCACCTGTCATCTCCTCATGAACGACTCGAAGAGCTACGGCTTATGATTCAAAACCTCGATGTAACATCCAAGGTCTGTTTCGATCACGCGATGAACTCCTGGCAGCATAACAGGGGTGGGCTGCTTTTCAGGCAGGATTACGAGGGGTACAAATTCCCCGATGAAAAACCAGTGCTTCTGGACAGGATTCAGGAGGGCCTCGACGTTGATGAGTCCACGCATACGCATGTAAAAGACATCATGGGTGTGCGGTCCCTCTAACGGGGCATACCGCTCCGGAAGAAAATCAAGTCCCCTGCAGGTAGCCGGGTAGGGCGTCTTCTTTCATTCCCTTGAAGCTGCACAGAATCGGACAGGTCTCGCAGGGAGGCTTTATCCCGGGCAGCGGCGGCTCTCCCTTGATATCTTCGATATAGTCGCAGCACTGATTCACTTCTTCGTCGTCACCCTCGACGATTATGCTCACGGCGCCTTCCGCACCGCCGTATCCGCCCGACGCGAAATGGACGGCCTCCACATCAAAAAGCTCTTCCAGGGCGTCCAGTTCGGTATAGGCCATACCGTCGGTAACGCACACCATTCCGACAGGGGCGCCTATGCTCCGTTCGATAGTGTACAGCCCTCCAATCTGGGATGCTTCTTCGACGGATAGAATCATCTTTTCGAGACCCACGGGATAGATAATCGTTGCTCCCCGGACCTTCATGGGCAGGTAGAATTCACCCATAGTGCCCCCCGTGGGATTTGCCATGATGACACCAACATGTCCTTTATGATCAACGGCATTGGCCCCCTTTAACATAATGTCCCCCGGGCCCAGCTTGTCGATGACGGTGGATGGCTCCGCATCCAGCAACTGATTTTTGTGAAACGTGACCGGTTGCAGGCGGACGCCCTGAAGGAGCGCGCAGGTGATCCCCTTGATGACCTGTCCGGCAACATACTTTTCCTTTTCTACCGATTTTCCCAGCAATTCCTCGACGATATACGCGTTTGTCGACCCGCGCGCCAGGATCAGATATCCTTCTTCCTTTGCCTGCTGTACCTCGGGAATCGAAACGATACCTTTGGCGATCAGCCGCTTCGATTCCGCCGGTGTCAATGTAAATAATGCCTGCATAGCATATCCTCCTTTTTTATCGTTACCTGCACGAACTCCACGCCGCGTGCGCGCCTGCAAGAAATACAAATGCATAATGCCACAAATCAATGCCTGTGAAAAGACATCTTTTGCATCGATTCCAATATGCCCAAAACCATGCAGGATCTTCTTGCAAAGGGATCAGTAACGAGTTAAAAAAGATGCTTTCGTAAAAAGTCTGTCATTCCCGCGCAGGCGGGAATCCAGAAGCGCATAACCACTTAAAGACACTGGATTCCCGTTTTCACGGGAATGACAAAATTGTGTATATTTCGACTTTTTACGAGTCCATCAAGAAAAACCTACATTATTATCGGTTCGGGGGTCTCTCTTGTGAAGCTCATACTGGTACGTCATGGTCAGACATTATGGAATCGAGAAAAACGGGTGCAGGGTGTAAGCGACATCGCACTCAGTAAACGCGGCAGTGCTCAGGCGGACAGTCTCGCACGATCACTGCGCGGTGAGAAGATCGACACGATCATATCGAGTCCCCTGAAACGGGCGGTACAGACAGCCGAGGCCATCAACCATTTTCACCATCTTCCGATCGAGCCCGAGAAAGACCTGATGGAACTCAACATGGGGGATTTCGAAGGCATGGCCTTTCAGGAGATGGTGAAAAACCACGGAGATTTCCTGAAACGATGGGCCGAGGATCCGGCTTCAGTCGTCATGCCGGGAGGCGAATCCCTTGCCGAACTTCAGGAACGGGCCTGGGGTGTCGTCGAACGTATTGCCGGAAAATCGGGCACAACTCTCCTCGCTGCACATAACTTCACCATAATGACTATCCTCTGCAAAGTTAAAGAAATGGACCTCTCTCACATCAGACAGGTTCACGTGGACGTGGCTTCCAAAACGCTTGTGGAATTCAAAAACGGCAAGGGGAATGTTATTTTTTTCAACGATATCGATCACCTGGCAGGCTGCGAGGAAGTCATCGGTTAAGTGCTCCGGTGACCGGGGTGGACTTTCCCGCCGTATTCTGATAGCGTGTATCCAATGTGTGACTATTCCTTCATCGAAAAACCCGCTCCCGATGAGATCACCCAGATAACGAATCTCTACCGGCGAGAGAACTGGTGGAAGCAGGAGGGGGATAATCCCGAAATGGTCAGGCTAATCATTGCGGGGAGTCACTGCTTTCTTCTTGTCCGGTACGAGGACAGCATCGTGGGCATGGGAAGGGCCGTCAGTGACGGGGTCAGCGATGCCTATATACAGGATGTTACCGTAATGGATTCTTTCCGGGGAAAGGGAATCGGGACCAGAATCGTAAAGATATTGATCGATCGGCTCGAAAAAGACGGGATAAACTGGATTGGACTCATAGCAGAGAGGGGCTCTCACCCCTTCTACGAAAATCTCGGTTTTTCTGTCATGGAAAATTCAACTCCAATGCTACGGTTGAAGATATGAAGTTCAAACTACTCACAGATTCCGACTACACAACGCTCAAGCCCTTCTTCGCCGGGCAGAGACACCTGCTCTGCCCCTATTCTCTCTCATCCATCATCGCATGGACAAGCGAGGTCTACCAACCCTACGGCGCCATTAATGGTGACAGTCTTTTTGTCTACGCCAACTTCACGAGACGTAAAGAAAACAGTCATCTTATACTACCCATTTCACCTGACAGGGAACACTCCCCCGAAGAACTCGCCGAGATTTCCCGCCAAACGGGATACGGTACTTACTGGTTCGTTCCCGAGGATTACCTGAAACGGCATTCGAAAAGTGGTCTGGAGGAGTTTTTCGTTATCGAACAGCAGAAAGGATACGATGACTACGTGTACCGAACCGCGGATCTGGCAACACTGGCAGGCAACAGGTACTCAAAAAAACGAAATCTTATCAAACAGTTCGAGCGAAATTATTCCGAAAAAACAGGAAATGTAACCATAAAGACCATATCGCCGGAGGATGTGCCCGAATGCCTGGAGTTTCTGGAGAGGTGGTGCGAGGAGCGGGACTGCGACGTGGACAAAGACGAAGACCTCGCCTGCGAGTGGAACGCCACCAGAAACGCCCTGAAAAATATCGATGCCCTGGGATTCAGAAGTATCATGCTCTCAATCGATGGGACGACGCAGGCCTTCGGCATAGCTTCGAAGCTTACGGAAACGATGAGCGCACTCCACTTCCAGAAGGCTTCGACTCAGTTTAAGGGCCTCTACCAGTTTTTCGACAGGGAATGCGCGCGCAGGCTTTTCCCGGGCCTTGAGTACATCAATAAGGAAAGCGATATGGGTGTGCCGGGATTGATTCAGGTAAAACATTCCTACCATCCGGTCATGATGGTAAAGTCTTACAAGCTGAGTCTGAGGGAATAAGCAGGAGGGCATAAAAAGATACGGAGAGAAGATGAATCGGAACGGTTCGATATGAGAGATTCGAACAACTATCATTATTTATCATCACCTCGTCGATCATCAAAGAGACTCCTTTGCTCTCAAAGTTTACGGCGAGGCTCAGCATGTTCGCCCGAAAAAAACAAGAATTGCCTGGCCCCAGATTAACCACCTCCCGGTGAGTTAACATTGTCTATTAATGATCTCCCCCACCATATTTTTCTGTTGAATTTTCCGGTTCTTATGCTAACATGCAGCCGGTCTTTGCAGTTAGCTTACATAAGCCTTGAAAGGAGGATCTTATGTTGAATGATGAAAAATGGAAGGTACACAATCCCCAGGGGGCCAGGCGTGTGGTTGTCACCAAGGAATTGCCGGGCGTAAGATGGCTGGAGATTTTAATTCAGGCGGGCTGCAGGGTGGATGTCAGCACGTCGACAGACATCCTTAGTATTGGAGAGATCAGTTCCGCGATAGGCGACAAATGCTCCGGTGTCATAGGGCAGTTGACTGAGGCCTGGGGAGATGAACTTTTTTCCGCCCTTGCGAATGCCGGAGGGAGGGCATACAGTAATTATGCCGTGGGTTACAACAACGTGGACGTCGGGGCCGCTACAAGACATGGGATTTGTGTGGGGAACACTCCCGGCGTGTTGACTGAAACCACCGCGGAGATGACTGTAGCCTTGACATTCTCGGCGGCGCGCAGGGTGGTAGAGGCTGACAGGTTTACGCGCGAAGGAAAGTTCATAAGCTGGCTTCCAACCATGTTTTTAGGAGAGCTTCTCTATGGGAAAACGGTTGGCGTTATAGGCGCGGGACGTATCGGCGCCGCCTACGCGCGCATGATGGTCGAGGGCCACAAGATGGATCTCGTCTATTATGATCTGTACCAGAACAGTGCCCTTGAAGACTATGTGGCTGCCTATGCGGATTTTCTGGAGTCGCGTGGGGAGCGGCCAGTTACGTGCAGACGGGCGGAGAATGTGGAAGAAGTACTCCGGGTGGCCGATCTTGTGAGCCTGCATCCGGTGCTCGATGAAACCACGCGTCATCTGATAAATGCCGAACGCCTGAAATTTATGAAGAAAAACGCGATCCTGATTAATGCGAGTAGGGGGCCATTGATCGATGAAGATGCCCTCGTGAAGCATTGCCGGAATAATCCGGACTTTCGCGCAGGGCTTGATGTCTTTGAGGATGAACCGGCGCTGAAGCCGGGTTTGAACGAACTTGACAACGTGGTAATCGTGCCGCATCTCGGTTCGGCGACCATCTGGACAAGGCAGAGTATGGCCATCCTTGCGGCAGGAAACGTGGCGGGAATCCTGTTGGGATATCCGGTATGGAAAAGAGAAAGCGCCTTACCCTTTCTGGAAGATAATCCCCCGGAAGCGGCTCCAAGTATTGTCAATTCAGAAGAAATGGGCATCCCGGAATATGCCGGGTAAAAGGAGAAGGCCATGAGAATAACAGGCAGGATAGAACGTCTGGGAGTTGAAACAGCCTTTGCCGTTTCCGCCGAGGCGGCCGCTTTCGCGGCGAAGGGCAACAAGGTATATCCCTTTCATCTGGGTGATTTGAACATCTTGACGCCTTCCAACATTATGGATGCGGCTGAAAAGGCAATGCGGGAAGGAAAGACAGGCTATTGTCCGAACGCTGGAATACCTCAGCTGCGTGAGCTGTTGGCCGATGATATCAGCAGATCACATGGGATCGATTATACCATGGAAAATGTGTCCATCCAGCCGGGCGGAAAGCCGGTCATAGGCAAGTTTCTGCTGGCGCTCATGAATCCTGGTGATGAGGCGCTTTATCCCAATCCCGGTTATCCCATTTATGAATCACAGATAGAGTTTCAGGGGGGCAGGGCTCTGCCTTATGGATATGTCGAGGGGAAGGAAAACTTCAAGCTGGATATGGATACCATTGAAAGGCAGATAACCCCACGCACTAAGATACTCATATTCAACGACTGGCAGAATCCCACCGGCGCGGAATGTTCCCCGCAAGAGCTTGAAAAACTTGCCGAACTGGCTATCAGGCACGATCTCTATGTGCTCTGTGACGAGGCCTATTTTGACGTTCGCTATGAGGGAAAGAGCGTTTCTCTGGCATCCCTCCCGGGCATGGCCGAAAGGTGTGTAATTCTTTACAGCTTTTCCAAGAAATTTGCCATGACCGGATGGAGGCTTGGGGCGGCCATCGGGCCCGGAGATGTCATCGATGTAATCACCAAGCTCAACGTCAATGATGAATCCTGCTCGAATCATTTCATACAGTACGCCGCCATGGAAGGGCTCACCGGAGACCAGGCACAGGCCCGACAGATGCTGGATACCCTCAGAGAAAGGAGAGACGCGGCCGCGGATATTCTCAATTCCATAGATGGGGTGCGCTGTTTCCGGCCGAACGTGACATTCTATCTGTATCCGAACGTTACCGGGGCGATGGAACGGAAAGGAATTAAAGATCTCGACGAGTTCCGCGAGGTCCTGTTACATGAAACCGGCGTATCGGTGTGCACCCGGCTACATTTCGGACGCGCCCTGGAAGGTGAGAAGGACTTCTATCTGCGTCTGGCATATTCGGGTATCGATATAAATGAAATCAGAGAAGGCCTCGGCAGATTTAAGGCATTTATTGAAGGATAGTCTATTGGGGAATACTCATGTATGGAAAAATTCGTGAAGAGCTGAACGCGCAGTTGGAAGATCTCGTAAAAACAGGTCTCTACAAGAAGGAGCGTCATATAGCCTCGCCTCAAAGGGCGCGGATAATGGTGAATGGCGCGGAGGTTTTGAACCTGTGCGCCAATAACTATCTCGGTCTGGCGGATAACCCCGACATCATTGAGGCCGCCAAGGCCGGGCTCGATGCCCGCGGTTTCGGGATGGCTTCGGTGCGCTTTATATGCGGCACACAGGATATCCACAGCGAACTGGAAGAGAAGATCAGCGCCTTCCTCGGAACGGAAGATACCATACTCTACAGCTCCTGTTTTGACGCCAATGGCGGCCTCTTTGAAGCACTTTTGGGAGCAGAGGATGCGATCATTTCCGATGCGCTGAATCACGCCTCGATAATTGACGGCATTCGTCTGTGCAGGGCAGCCCGGTACCGCTACGCCCACGCCGATATGAAGGAGCTGGAGGAACGTCTCAAAGAGGCACAGGGAGCGAATACAAGGATGATAGCCACGGATGGTGTCTTCAGCATGGATGGAGATCTGGCCAGACTGGATGATATATGCGCTCTGGCCGAAAAATACGATGCCCTCGTCATGGTGGATGACAGCCATGCCACGGGTTTTGTCGGGCCCACAGGGCGCGGAACGCCTGAATATTTCCATGTCCAGGATCGTGTGGATATCATCACGTCAACTCTCGGCAAGGCCATGGGAGGAGCGTCCGGCGGGTTTACGACGGGACGCGCCGATATGATATCGATGTTGAGGCAGAGGTCACGTCCTTATCTTTTCTCGAACTCGGTTGCGCCTCCGATAGTGTCCGCCGCCATCAAGACCCTGGAACTGCTGGAAGACACCGTAGAGGCCAGAGAGAATTTGAAATCTAACACGAGATTTTTTCGTGAAGAGATCGTCAAGCTGGGATTCACGATAAAACCCGGGGATCATCCTATTATCCCTGTTATGCTGGGAGACGCCGTGCTGGCACAGAATATGGCTGCCGGACTCCTTGAAGAGGGGGTTTATGTGACGGGATTTCTCTATCCTGTGGTTCCGAAGGGAGAAGCCCGGATCAGGGTACAGATGTCCGCGGTTCATAGTGAGTCCGATCTCAGATTCGCGCTTGAAAAGTTTGCGAAGGTGGGCAGGGAACTGGGAGCGTTGACCTGAAGTTTGTCATGGGGAGGTGTTGATTATGGATATGATGAAGGCTCTGGTGAAGGCCAAAGCGGAGCCGGGTCTCTGGCTGGATGAGGTTCCGGTACCCGAGATTGGCATCAACGATGTCCTGATAAAGATACACAAAACCGCAATCTGCGGCACTGATGTGCACATCTATGACTGGAATGAATGGGCAAAAAAGACGATTCCCGTTCCCATGCACATAGGACACGAGTTTGTCGGAAAGGTGGAGGAGGTCGGCGCTAATGTGCGGGATTTCAAACCAGGCGATATAGTTTCCGGCGAAGGGCATCTTGTCTGCGGTCGCTGTCGCAACTGCCTGGCAGGTAGACGACACCTCTGTATGAAAACCAGCGGCGTCGGCATAAACAGGGCAGGGGCCTTTGCCGAATATCTCTGTATCCCGGTGACCAATGTCTGGTACTGCGATCCCGATATACCGATGGACATGCTCTCCTGCTTCGATCCGCTGGGCAATGCCACGCATACCGTACTTTCATTCGACATCCTGGGTGAGGATGTCCTGATAACAGGCGCCGGACCCATAGGATGCATGGCGGTTGCCATTGCCAGACACGCGGGCGCTCGCCATATAGTTGTAACAGACATAAATCCCTACAGACTGGCACTCGCGAAAAAAATGGGGGCAACTCTGGCTGTGGATGTGACCCGCGATACCATAGAGGGCGCTCAGGAAAAACTGGGAATGAGAGAGGGGTTCGATGTGGGGTTGGAAATGTCGGGCAATCCCGGTGCCCTGAACTCCATGCTGATAAATATGTGTCATGGCGGTAAGATCGCGCTTCTTGGGATCCTGCCGGATGATGTTGGCATCGACTGGGAAACCGTAATCTTCAACGGACTTACCATAAAGGGCATCTATGGGCGCGAGATGTATGAAACATGGTACAAAATGACGGCAATGCTCCAGTCGGGACTGGACATAAGCGCGATTATCACCCATCACTTCCACTATACACAATACATGGAGGCCTTTGAGATAATGAAATCGGGGCAATCCGGCAAGGTAATATTGAACTGGGTTGACTGATTACTGCGGGTCACTGCCTGCGGCGCAAGTTAGCAGTAGCCAGTATAATAAATGCAAGCACCGCGCCCACAGCCCCGACCGGCCAGAATTCCCCTCCAAGTCCGTGCATGTTTACATAGTCCACGGCAATACCGAGAAGGGGAGCCACGAATATGGTCGAGACAGATTTAGCCTGGCTCTCGATGGAAAGCACGGTTGCCCCGCGTGCCTCGGTTGCGTACTCGCCAAACCGGCTGATAAGTATCGGTCTCCACAGGCTCTGCATGACGTACAGGGCCACAAATCCCGCTATTGCCATGTAGTACCATTTCAGATACAGAACGGCCGCTAGTAAGAGGTAGATAAAAAGCGCGCCCTTCCAGATAAGAGACGCCCCCTGTTCTTCTCCGCCCGCCCGTTGCGTGATTCTGTGCGACTTGCGGCTCGCCCATGCGGACAGCAGGTGCAAAGCGAAATAGACCATCCCCACGATAATCGCGCTTCGGCGGGTATTTTCCATATACACAAACAGGGGAAGGGCCAAAGCCATACTCCTGATAACCGGCTGGAGATAATCCCTGGCTGCGTTAAACACTCCCTCGAATGCCATCGATTCGACAATAAGGCGGCGCAGGTGTCTTACCTTCATAGAGATGCGAAGCGTAGTACGCAAATTGTCAAGAATATCGCGCAGAACAGCTCCTTTCCGGACATGCCCCTCCAGTTCAATGGGATAATACATGAAATTTACAAGTCCGAGCACATATGGAACTATGGAGAGATAGAAAACGGAGGAATAACTTTCTGTGAATATAACAAACAGGGTGGCGATGATGACCGAAAACGCGGAACCCAGTTTAGACCATGAGCGGGTGTAGCCATAGACACGGGTCTTTTCATCCAGACGCCCCTGAAGTCGAAGCCAGGTGAATATCATGGCCTTGTGAGTGCCTGTCCGGAATGCCTCGCCGATGGCGAAGAAGAACATGGCGGCGAAAAAATGCATGTATATTTGTACAAAACCGAACAGCGCGAATGAAACGATATAGGCCGTGAAAGACATCATCATACATCTGCGGCGACCATACATATCGGCCATGGCTCCGCTGGGAACTTCAAAGATGTTGATACAGATCTCCCTGAAAGCAACAAGAAGACCTATCTGTGTGAAGGAAAAGCCCCTTTCGAGGAAGAGGAGTATCATGAATGGTTCGTAATACCGCTGATTTTTCAGGAAACCGTATATTGAAAAACGGGCAAGCATGGTCAATTCCTCATGCGTTATTACTCCGGCAATTAAACATGTCAAATGTCATGCCGGACTTGATCCGGCATCCAGGCCAATTCTGGATCCCCGCTTTCGCGGGAATGACGGATGGACATATATTGTTGCCGGAGTAATAATCGATTTGCATGAATTCAGCTTGAAATCTGTGTTGTTTCAAACCTGTTTGAGCTTATATTATATCTTTATTGATGCAGACAGAGCTTAATAATATCTTCCAGTTTTGCAGTGGCCATGGCAATAGCAGTATCCGCCACACCATAATACATCCTTAACGTGTCATCCTCTTCCAGGATAACACCACACGGGAATATCACATTAGGAACATCTCCTATCCTCTCATACAGTTCTTCAGGGCCCATAATAAAATGCGGGGTGCTTCCTACAAGCAGATACGGTTTATCAAGATCTAAAAGAACGGCCCCCACCCGGTATATTCTGCCATATCCCGACCCTCTTACTCCATGATAGAAAAGCAACCATCCCTTCTCGGTCTTTAATGGTGGGGTAGATGCACCCAATTTGGCTGAACTCCAGCCGCCGGGGGTATGACTCATAAGCACTCTGGATTTTCCCCAATGGATAAGATCAGGGGAGAATGATATCCATATATCCCCTCTTTGTCCTCCCAATCCCCCCGGCCTTGTAATCAACACATACTCTCCGTTGATCCTTTCCGGAAACAAGACCCCATCCTTGTTGTCTACTTCCGTCGCAAGAGATATTCTTTCAAATTCTTTGAAGTCTTCAGTTTTACCAATGCCAATCCTGACCCCTGGTGGACCAAATGCGGTATAAGTGATGTAATATGTACCATCAACCTGCGTAATTCTCGGATCTTCGACACCATATCTTTCATATAACTCATAATTAGGATCGTGCGATGGCGTTATCCATGGTTGTTTATCTACTATAAAGGTAATTCCATCTTTCGATCTGGCAATTGTTAGGTGACTTATTCCTTCGAGGTCCTCTATTCTCAAAAGAAGCAGATATTCATTTTTGTACATACAGGCTGCTGCATTAAACACAGAATTGCAGGAATAAGGAATATCTGATCTCTGAATAATCGGGTTTTTGTAAAATCTCTCAAACGGTGAACGGTTAAGCTTCATTTCGACACCCCGATCTCTTTGTTTAATCCATCCATATGGTATCTATACTCAGGACAGATGGTTCAACAATTGTCTTATATATTTCAATATGCTGGCCGGCTATTTTTGACCAGGCAATATTATCATCCACATATCTTAACGCATTGTCCGAAAATTCCTCTCTGAGATTATCATCACTCAGGATCCGGTCAATATTATCTATGTATTCCTCATCTGTATTGCATACCATGCCGCAGTGTGTCTCTTCAACAAGTGAAGCCATTACGGGTGTGTTGCTTGTAACAACAGGCTTTCCAAAAGCAAGACAATGCGCGACGATACCGCTTTGAGAAGCTATAGAGTAAGGAAGGGCTACTATATCAGATGCCGACAGAATTGTGTCGAAGGAGTCCTGCGATATCTGCCCCCGGATCACCTTTATACTGTCACTTGCAGGTGATGAATTTATCTCGTTAAAAAGCATATTCCGGTAATCCCGATAGAGTTATTGTCAAATGTTGTGTATGGGATCATTAGGCAGCGATCCTGGTTTCTTCAATACCATTGATAAATTTTACTCCTTCAACCACTTTTTCTAACTTTTTATAACCAGA
>JAFDAS010000102.1 GCA_019313695.1 Deltaproteobacteria bacterium | reverse complement strand
AATGAGCTGCGTAACTCAGCTTTCAGCAGTGATTCCAATGCAGAAAGCTTACAAAATTTCAAAGAACAGAATGACTGGCACTTATATGCAAAAACCTAACCGGAAATTACTGATATTAACCTGCGGTTAACGGGAAAGTTCGCTGCATCCTATGACTCCATTACCCTACACTGGGTAACGGACAACCGCGATATATACAATATCGGATATGATGATAAGCTGCTTAAAATAGCAGGCATCGATGGGAAGAAGCTGCCGGAGCTGAAGCGGTCCATCGATATCCTGGGACCTGTAAAAAAGGATCTGGCCAGAGAGCTTGGTATCAGGGAAGATGTGAAGGTTGTCGTGGGTTCGCCGGATATCCCCACCGCGGCCATAGGTTCGGGAGCTGTCAGGGATTATGAAGGGCACTGTTATATCGGGACATCCTCCTGGATTTCAACCCATGTCCCTTTCAAAAAGGCCGATATTTTCCATGCTATTGCCTCGCTGCCCAGCGCCATTCCCGGCAGATACTTCATTGCCAATGAACAGGAAATCGCGGGCGGTATCCTGAACTGGCTCAGGGACAATATTATTTACCACAAGGATGAGCTGCTTCTGGAAGAAAACCTGCCCGATGTTTTTAAGATATTTGACAGAATCGTCGAAAAGGTTCCCGCCGGCAGCAACAGGGTTATCTGCACTCCCTGGCTAAATGGTGAACGCACACCGGTTGAAGATCATTTGATCCGGGGCGGACTTTACAACGTTTCACTTACAACAACCAGGGAGGATCTCATCCGGGCCGCCTTTGAGGGAGTGGCCTTTAATCAGAAGTGGGTGCTGAAATATATCGAGAAATTCATAAAGCGAAGGATGGACCCGATCAACATGGTGGGAGGCGGCGCAATCTCCGATGTATGGTGCCAGATCCATGCGGATATATTAGACAGAACCATAAATCAGATAAAAGATCCTATTCAGGCAAACGCCCGCGGCAGTGTGTTTATTGCTTCCGTTGCCCTGGGCCATATGGGTTTTGAAGATATCCCGAAATATATCCAGATCAAAAATGTCTTCAAGCCGAACCCCGACAACAGAAAAATCTACGATGAACTGTTTAAGGAGTTTCTAAATATCTACAAGAATAATAAGGCCATGTGCGCGCGATTAAACAGACATGACCAAACAAAATAAATAAAACTCACTGGAAAGGAGAATGAAATGAACAAATATGAATCACAACCCTGGGCCCTTCCCGAAGGGATCGACATGGAGAAGAATGTTATCGCGACCTACTACTGCTCCGTACCAAAGGAGTACGATATGCTGGATATAGGCGCGTTTATGGCGGTGGAACAGTCCACCGGCACGTGGGTAGCCGTACCGGGCGAGACACCGGAAGTACGCTCGAAACATGTCGCAAAAGTGATCGGCGTGTACGAAGCGCCGTACTACGAGTGGGGAGTTCCCGAAAATATCACCGAGCGGCAGTATATCGTGCAGATTGCCTTTCCGTCAGCAAATTTTGAAGATAAATTTTCGATGCTCCTTACCGCAACCGTCGGCAATATCTCCATGATGCCGAATCTTAAAGTCATAGATCTTCGTATTCCCAAAGAGACTCTCAAAGGATATCAGGGGCCCAAGTTTGGAATCGACGGCTGGTATGAGGCCCTGGGCATGGAAAAAGGACGCCCTCTGCTCAACAACATGATAAAGCCCTGTTCCGGTTATCCACTGGAGGTCGGCGTCGATCTTTTTTACAAGGCTGCCCTGGGCGGATGTGACGTAATCAAAGACGATGAGCTGATCGCCGACATGGAGTATAATTCCGCGATTGAGCGCGTTAAGGCCTACATGGAGAAAGAACGGCAGGTCTATGAAGAAACCGGAGAACATACACTGTACTGCGTAAATGTGACCGACCGCCTGCCCCGGATGTTTGAGGTTGCAAAGCGTGTTGTGGAAGCCGGCGCCAACGCCATGATGGTCAACTACATTGCCGTCGGTCACGAGGCCATGCGCGCCCTGGCCGAAGATCCCGACATAAACGTCCCGATTCTCGCCCACATGGATGTAGCAGGGGCCTATTTCATGTCACCCAATCAGGGGATTTCATCACCTCTTATACTTGGCAAAACCGCCCGCATGTGCGGCGCGGACGCGGTGGTAATCCCCTTTGCACAGGGCGGCAAGGGGATATATATGCCGGACAGATTCAAACAGAGCGTAAACTGCATGGTATATCCCTTCGGCGACCTTAAACCCACCCTGCCCATGCCGTCCGGCGGTATTACCCCTGCCAACGTGGCCGATGCGGTAAATTCCATGGGAAAAGATATCATGATAGGCTCCGGGGGCGGCATTCATGCCCATCCGCAGGGACCGACAGCAGGCGCGAAGGCCTTTCGCCAGGCCATCGATGCCGCATTGAAGGGAATACCCCTGGAAGAGTACGCCAAGGACAACGAGGAACTTGGGCGAGCCCTGGGCTTGTGGGGAAAGAAAACAGAAATCAAGGGAGGTTAAATAGAAAAATAGTGACAGCGACTATTTTTTGAAAGATACACGGCAAACAATAAGAGCCGGACTACCATGTAACAATGAGACTTTCATCAAAGAGGAAAGAAAAAATAGTCGCTGTCACTATTTTCTCCCCCCTATATCCTCCGTCTGTACTTCTGTTCCTTGAAGGTGATCTTGAATGATGTTCCTTTGCTTCTGTCCAGTTCCACTGTGCCTCTGAGTTGTTCTGTGAGCATCTCTACCAGTTGCAGGCCGAAGGTCTCGGGGTTCCGGTAATCTATCTCTTCAGGAAAACCGATGCCGTCGTCTGTGACGGTCAGTATGTATTCTTCTGCTTTTGTATTTTGTGTGAGTTCTACGGCAATATTTCCCTTTCTGCCTTCAGGGAAGGCGTGTTTTATGGCATTCGAGATAAGCTCATTTATGATAAGTCCCAGGGGTATCGCCGTTTCGATATTGAAGAGGACATCTCCCGCGTGTGACGAGAAATTTACAGCTTCTGAATTCACTCTGTGTACCTGAAACAGACGGGTTGCCATACCTTCCACATAGTCACTGAAATCAATCCTGGAGAGATCTTCTGAAAGATAGAGCTTCTCGTGGACAAGCGCCATCGACCTGATCCGGTCTTCGCAATTTTTGATAAGTGAACGGGCTCTTTCATCGTCTATATCTTTGGACTGGAGGGATAGGAGGCTTGAGATTATCTGCATGTTGTTTTTGACCCGGTGGTGGATTTCGGAAAGAAGGGTCTCCTTCTCTCTGAGTGACTGCTGGATTTTTTTCTCGGCCTGCTTGCGTCCGGCAATTTCCCCTTCCAGATCCAGCATCTTCTTTTCCAGCTTGTTGATAAGACGCTCGCTGTAGAGCTTGAAAATGTCCTTCTCATCTTCTACGGCCGGCTTCTTGGTTCTTATCTTACCCTTCTTGGCATCTTTAATCATGTCCCGTATAATCTTTATGAACTCGTCCAGCTCAACGGGCTTTCGAATAAACTTGTCCGCCCCCATTCGCAAGGCGAGTTCCTCATCTTTGGAATCGGTATAGGTGGCCGTATGAAAGATGAAAGGTATTCTTCTCAGCTGTTCATCACTCTTGCACTCACAGCACAGTGTGAAGCCATCCATTACCGGCATGAGGATATCCGAAATTATCATATCAGGCGGGGATTTCTTTGCCATCTTCAAGGCCGCTTCCCCATTGATGGCCGCTTGAACTGTGTGTCCATCCGACTCAAGGGTCTTTTTAAGGATCATCCTTGAATCTTCATTGTCATCAACTATAAGAATATTCATGGCTTTTCTCCCGTTATCTCCCTTATCTGATTTATAATACTAACAGGGTCGATGGGTTTTTCGATATACCCGTTGCATCCCGCCTCCATCAGCCTCTCCCTGTCCCCGCTCATTGCGTAGGACGTGATGGCAATGATGGGGACTTCTTCATCTATCTCTGATTTGCGCAGCTCTTTGAGCACCTCAGTGCCATCCATGTCAGGGAGCTGGATGTCAAGAAGGATGAAATCCGGCTTTTCTTTCAGCGCAAGTTCAATACCCGTTTTGCCGTTTTCAGCCCTGATAGTGCCGTAGCCGTTTTTCTCCAGGATAAATGTGATAAGCTTCATATTGTCATCATTGTCTTCTATTACAAGCACTCTTTTCATCCTGTTGTCTCCTTTTATATCTCCTTCGGTACTTTAAGTATGAATGTACTTCCCTTCCCATACGTGCTTTTCACAGATACCTCCCCTCCCAGCATCTCTGTTGCAATTTTCCTGGTCAGGTACAGCCCCAGCCCGGTGCCTGTGGTTTTAATTGTTAAAGCTGAATCCAGTCTCACAAAAGATCCAAAGAGCCTGGGCAGATCTTCTTTCTTTATACCGATTCCTGTGTCTTTTACCGCTATTTCCATCATTCCGTCAACTTCGTGGGCGGCAACCTTGATCTCCCCCTTTTCAGTAAACTTGACGGCATTACTCAAGAAATTGAGGACGCACTGGAGGAGTCTTTTCCGGTCAGTCGTAAGTCGCGTGTCCTGGGGCAGGCTGATTTCAAGATCGAGCCCTTTGTCGGTTATTTCGGGAGTGAGGTTTGATACGGCCTCTCTGATCACTCCGTCAAGGCTGAATTCTTCCACATGTACTTCAAACTTTCCGGCCTCTATCTTTGAAATATCAATTACATCGTTAATAAGCGCAAGGAGGTGTTTTGCCGAACCATATACCCTTTGGAGCTGGTTTCTCTGCTCGGGATTAATCTCTCCTGTCATACCCTGGAGGATGATTCCGGTAAATCCGATTATTGAGTTAAGAGGGGTGCGAAGCTCGTGACTCATGGATGCGATAAACATGGATTTCAGGTGGTCGAGTTCCTGGAGGCGCTCGTTTGCGGATTTAAGATCGTCCGAAGCTATGTTAAGGTCATCAACAAGATTCAACAAGGCTTCTTTGCTCTCATTTAATTGAGAGGTCCGTTCACTGACCCGCTGCTCAAGCTCTTCATTGAGCTTGCGTATCTCATCCTCAGCAAGCTTGTGCTCGATGATTTTGCTTTCCAGATCCAGCATCTTCTTTTCGAGTTTATTTATCAGCCGCTCGTTGTACTCCTCCAAGTATACTGCCTTCCCTTTTTCTGTCGGCATTTCAGAAGGGGGCAGGAGACCTTTTTTATAATCTTTTAATATGCCATCTATTATCTCCATAAAACGATTGGATTCTACCGGCTTCACAAGAAATCTCTCAGCACCCAGGCTTAAAGCAAACTCCTCGTCCTTCTTGTCTGTGTATGTCGCGGTGTAGAACATAAAGGGGATTTTTCTTAACGTGTCATCCTTTTTACACTCTCTGCATAGCTGAAAGCCGTCCATCCTGGGCATTAAAATGTCAGAGATTATCATGTCGATGGAGGCACTTTTCAACTTATCCAGCGCCTCTATTCCGTTCCTGGCATATGCTACTTCGTAGCCACTCCCCTCCAGCCTGGCCTCAAGCAGCTCGAGGTTTACCTCTATGTCATCTACAATAAGGATCTTCATCTCGTCCCCCCCTTTTTAATAAAAGTGGAATGGCAAAAAATACTCTCGGTTCTTTCTTGTAATTCGTTCTAAGTATTGGGCGTTGACACCACTTTCCCGGCATCGCTATCCTGTTCCTGAATCGCTACCACGTCATTCAGTCGCTCAAAGAAGACGTCGAGTACCTTTGGGTCGAACTGCGTTCCGCGTCCTTCACGGAGAATCTCGTAAGCTTTTTCATTGGAGAAGGCCTTCTTATATGGACGCTCGCTTGTGAGTGCGTCGAACACGTCGGCTACGGCACAGATTCGACCATAGAGGGGGATTTCCTCTCCAGCCAGACCTTTCGGGTATCCGCTACCATCCCACTTCTCGTGGTGGGACAGGGCGATGACCTCGCCTGCCTGCAACAGGTTCGATGACGAGCCACTGAGTACACGACCACCCATGGTCGTGTGTTGCTTCATGATATCCCATTCGTTGTTATTGAGTTTGCCTGGTTTGAGGAGAATTGCATCGGCAATGCCGATCTTGCCCACATCGTGCATGGGGCTAGCATGGAGAATGACCTCCACCTCACCCGGGGGCAAGTGGAGTCCTCGGGCTATAATAGCGCAGTAGTGACTCATGCGATGAATGTGTGCTGCTGTGTCCTCGTCTTTGTATTCTGCGGCTATGGCCAGACGTACGATCGTGTCCA
>JAFDAS010000012.1 GCA_019313695.1 Deltaproteobacteria bacterium | reverse complement strand
AGCGCTATCGCAAAGGCGGGAATGGCAACCGATGAATTCGGCGAAAGAGAAGCGAAAAAACTTACAATAAAGGCGCTGAACCTGGCTGAGAAGCTTTTCGACAACAAGATCATGACTGTTGAAGAGATACAGGATATAGTTGAAGAGGTACTCCTTGGTTCTTCATACCGCAAGACTGCCAAGTCATATATAATATACAGGGATCAACACGCAAGACTGAGAGAAATTACCAACAAAATGGAGGTTGATCTTGTAGACCAGTACCTGGGAAAGCTTGACTGGAAGATAAATGAAAACAGCAATATGGATTATTCCCTCCAGGGGTTGAACAACTATCTCTCCTCCGAGGTGAGCAAGGTCTACTGGTTAAACAAAATATATCCCGATGAAATCAAAAACGCTCAGATGAATGGTGATGACCTCCTGATAGAAGGCTTCCAGGGAGCTTCCGGAAAAGTGGAAAGCAAGCCCGCAAAGCATCTCCGCAGCGCCCTTGGACAGGTAGTCAATTTCTTCTATACCCTGCAGGGGGAGGCAGCAGGCGCGCAGGCATTCTCAAATTTCGACACACTCCTCGCTCCTTTCATAAGATACGACAACCTCGGGTTCAAGGAAGTAAAACAGGCCCTTCAGGAATTTATCTTCAATATAAATGTTCCAACACGTGTGGGGTTCCAGACACCCTTTACCAATGTCACACTGGATGTAAAAGTACCGAAGTACTATGCCGATCAGGGCGTTATTATAGGGGGGGAACCTCAGAACGAAACATATAAGGAATTTCAGGAAGAGATGGCCATGTTCAACAAGGCCTTTCTCCAGGTAATGGCCGAAGGTGATGCCAAAGGACGTGTTTTTACTTTCCCGATTCCCACATATAATATCACTGCGGATTTCGACTGGGACAATCCCGATCTCGACTATTTGTGGGAAATGACGGCAAAATACGGGGTGCCCTACTTCTCAAATTTTGTCAATTCCGACATGAATCCGGAAGACGCAAGAAGCATGTGCTGCAGACTGAGGATAGATAACAGAGAGCTTGAGAAAAGAGGCGGCGGTCTTTTCGGATCCAATCCCCTGACCGGTTCCATCGGCGTAATAACAATCAACATGCCAAGAATCGGGTATCTTTCAAAAACGGAAGATGAATTTATTGAGCGGGTTGACCACCTGATGCTCCTGGCAAAGGAAAGTCTTGAAATAAAACGGAAGGTGCTCGAAAAATTCACTGACAGGGATCTGTACCCCTACACAAAATACTATCTCAGGGATGTGAAGGAACGTTTCGGTGAGTACTGGAAGAACCATTTTTCCACGATAGGTCTCGTGGGAATGAATGAGGCGTGTCTCAATCTCATAGGAAAGAATATAGCCGATCCCAAAGGACAGAAATTTACAGAAAGAATACTCGATTTCATGAGGAACAGGCTGCTTGAATTCCAGGAGGAAACCGGGAATAACTACAATCTTGAAGCGACCCCGGCGGAAGGAACATCTTACAGCCTCGCCAGGAAAGACAAAGAGAAATACCCCGATATCATCTGCGCCCCCCAAAACGGAGACAGTCCCGCCATGTCGGAATTTTATACCAACTCTACCCAGCTTCCCGTAAACTTCACCGATGACATCTTCGAAGCGCTGGATCTCCAGGATGATATTCAGACCAGATATACGGGGGGAACGGTCTTCCACATCTATGCGGGTGAGCGTATTGAGGATCCTTCCGCAGTAAAGGTGCTGGTGCGCAAGGTATGCGACAAATACCACCTCCCCTACTTCACCTTTTCCCCTACCTTCAGCGTGTGTCCAAATCACGGCTATCTCAATGGAGAGCAATCTACATGTCCGACATGTGAGGCACCCTGCGAAGTCTTTTCCCGCGTGGTTGGTTATCTGCGCCCGGTAAAACAGTGGAACAAAGGGAAGCAGGAAGAGTTCAAAACCAGAAAGGTATTCCGGGTATAGTCTGGTGAAGATCGGAGACATACAGCGGTTCTCTCTCATCGATTATCCAGGCAGGATATGTGCCACTGTATTCACACAGGGATGTAATTTCAGATGCCCGTACTGTCACAATCCGGAGCTTGTGGATCCCTCTCTGTTTAGAAAAACCCTGACAGATGATGAAGTCTTCGCCTTTCTCGAAAAGCGGAGGGGCAAGCTTGACGCTGTAAACATCACCGGAGGTGAACCCACATTACAACCCGATCTTATTGAATTTATAAAGCGGATAAGATCGCTGGACTATATGGTCAAGATTGATACAAATGGATCGTTTCCAGAGGTCCTGAGGAAACTGATCGATGATAAGCTTTTGGATTATATAGCCATGGACGTCAAGGCACCCCTCGTAAAATATGGAAAAGTTACCGGATCCTCCATAGCCACTGAAGATATCGCGGCGAGCATAAAACTGATAATGGACTCCGGCATCGACTATGAATTCAGGACAACCCTTGTAAAATCCCTTCTGACAGAAAGAGATATGGAAAAGGTAGGAATGCTCACGGGTGGGGCCGGATGCCATGTACTGCAAAAATTTGTGCCCTCAAAGACCCTGGACCCCGGGTTCATGAGCGAAGGCACCCTTACCGATGAAAAAATCCACAATATAAAGGAAACACTGGAAAAGCTGGTGCAATCCGTCATCATCCGATAGAGTCTGCAAAAGGCCTCTACTGTCGTGTCAATCAAGAAATGTCCTTTCGACCGCAGGGAGAAATCCAGGATTTCTCAGTCGTGAAAACTCCTTCGAAATGACAGAGTGTCGTTGGCATGACACAGCATCTTGCGATTGTTTGCTTGTTGATATATAGTGCGGGAGCGGGAGTAAGGAGATAATCCTTGATGCATTCGTAAAAAGTCTTTTCGTAAGGTATTTTTCAAATGACAGATTCAGAAAAACAGGCAAAAGAAGTCCTCAGGATAGAGGCGGAAAGCATCTTGAAGCTTATCGACAGAATTGGCGCCGGTTTTTCCAGGGCCGTCGAGATTATATATGAGGCTAAAGGCCGTGTAATCGTTACGGGAATCGGAAAATCCGGTCTCGTGGGAAAGAAGATAGTGGCGACCCTGACAAGCACAGGGACACCCGCTATCTTCCTTCATCCGGTAGAGGGATTACATGGAGATCTCGGCATCGTGACCAGGGATGATGTGATGCTGGCCATATCCAACAGCGGTGAAACGAGTGAGTTGAACACACTTATCCTGGGTGTGAAGGACATTGGGCTGTCCCTTATCGCCTTTACCGGCAATATGGACTCAACCCTTGCCAAAAACAGCGACGTGGTTATAGACGTAAGCGTGGACAGGGAGGCATGCCCCTTCGGTCTTGCACCCACATCAAGCACTACCGCCGCGCTGGCCATGGGAGATGCCCTGGCCGTTGCCCTTGTCAAAAAAATGGGGTTTACCAAAAGCGATTTCTACAAATTTCATCCCGGCGGCCACCTCGGACAAAGACTGATGGCAAAAGTGAGGGATGCCATGATCGGGGGCGATAACATCCCAAGGGTACTCTTTGGAACGCCTGCGCTCAGAGCCATTGAAGAGATGGACAGGAAGAACTTTGGTTTTATATTTATAACGGACAGAGAAAATCACCTCCTGGGTATCCTGACCGACGGGGATCTGAGGCGGCATATCAGGAAAAAAACAGAGTTCAAGGAAAAACTCGTGGATGACCTGATGACAATAAAGCCCAGGACAGTTGATCCCGGCGCATCTCTGGCGCAAACCATAGAAATCATGCAAAAGGATGAGATCACCACATTGGCCACAATAGACAAGGATGGGCACCTTGAAGGATATGTCCATCTTCATGATATATTGGGAAGAGGCGGCACCATAAAGATTTCCATATCTTGACAGAACAGATATGGAAGCCGCGTGTGGTACAGATCCTGCTCACCAACAGACATGGACATGAATCCGAATGCTCCAGAACTGCTTTATTGTCCGTTGTCTCAGATGCGGACAAAAAAACCGTATATTCCGTAATCGACTGAAAGACCGGCCTGCCTGTGGCAGATGCGGGTTCCTGCTGGATGAACTCATAGTGAAGTGCCTCCTCTGCGGAGCCAAGAATCGCATACCGGAGGACAGACTTCAGGAGCTTCCCCTCTGCGCCAGGTGCAAAATGCCCCTCTATCACGAAGGCATAGACATAGAGGAAGATGACGGAATAGAGACCTCTTCGGAATGAATTCAGTCGTCTTGAGCGAAGGAAGCGATCCTTCCTGTAACCTTTGAGTGTGTTGCATGAACAAAGATGCCATCATCAGACAGATAGTAGAGCGACTGGGAACAGCCGAAATCAACTACCATGAAAGGACCGGCGGACAGGATGGAAGACATGAAAAATGGCTTGAAGCCGGAGTATTAATCCCTCTTTTCTTTAAAACAGGTCAATCAACGGACAAGGGTGAGTTTGTATTCCTGTTGAGCAAGAGATCAGCCGCCGTTTCGCAGTCCGGAGATCTGAGCGGACCGGGAGGAAAACTGGAGCCCTTTCTGGATCGCTTCCTGAGATTTTTCATTGTCCGCCTGTGCCCCTCCATTCTGAACGGAGACGCCCTGATGTACGCCCGGAAAAGGGGGGACGCGGCGTTCGACAGCATAACCCTCTTCCTCGCCAACGCTGTGAGAGAATCATGGGAAGAGATTAGACTCAGTCCTTTCAATATCCGGTTTCTGGGTCCCCTCCCCCCTTACAGTCTTCGCCTGTTTACAAAAACAATCTTTCCCGTGGTGGGACTAGTTGAAAAAAAATGGAACTTTCACCCCAACCGGGAGGTGGACAAGATCGTAGAGATACCCCTGGAGGCGTTTTGCAATGAAGATAATTATGGTTTTTTTTCCATCTATTCTCCCGCGGACGAAACGGAAACTGGGTGGAAATTCCCCTGTCTGATACATGAAGACAATGATGGAAAAGAAGAGATCCTGTGGGGGGCCACATTTAACATCATCATGTCTTTCCTCGAAATAGTCTTTGACTTTAAACCTCCTCAGATACACCCACAAAAAATCATCACCAGAGTGCTGCACCCCGATTATCTTACGGGAAACCTCAAAAGGCGCTCTAAACTCCTTGACAAGATTCTACAGGACAGGTAACTTCCCCATCCTGAAAACAAAGAATTGGAGAGACCCATGGTTACAAAGAGAGCATCTGAAATCCCCCCTTTTATTGTTATGGATATCCTTGAAAAAGCCCAGGAAATGGAAAGAAGTGGAAAGGATATTATTCACATGGAGGTCGGGGAACCGGACTTTGATACGCCTGAGTGCATAAACGAAGCATGCTGCAGGGCCATCAGGGATGGAAAGACACACTACGCGCACAGCCTCGGACTGATAGAATTGAGGGAAGCCATCTGCGAACATTATTTCACGAAGTATGGTGTGAATATCTCGCCGGATCAGATCATCGTAACCTCAGGAACCTCGCCCGCCATGTTTCTGCTCTTCTCCGCGCTCATCGAAAAGGGCGACGAGGTAATAATATCCGACCCGCATTATGCGTGCTACCCAAATTATATCAGTTTTTTCGAAGGCGTTCCTGCCCGTGTTAACGTCTTTGAAGAGAATGGTTTTCAGTATACACCGGAAGGTATCATGGAAAAGATAACCCCCAGGACAAAGGGGATCATGATCAATTCTCCTTCCAACCCGACCGGCAATCTCCTAAGTCCCGAAATGATGTCGGAGATAACATCACACGGAATCCCCGTAATCTCAGATGAGATATATCACGGCCTTGCCTACGAAGAAAATCAGGAACATTCCATCCTTGAATTCACCGATAACGCCTTCGTGCTGAATGGATTTTCCAAGGCGTATGCCATGACCGGATGGAGACTGGGATATCTCATCGCGCCGAAAGAATACATAAGGCCCATGCAGAAGATTCAGCAGAACTTCTTTATCTCCGCAAACTCCTTTGTACAGTGGGGAGGGGTAGCGGCTCTCCGGGAGGCGGAGAGCGACGCGGTTCGTATGAGGGATATTTTCAACGAAAGGAGAAAATTCATCATAAAGCGCCTCCGTGAGATAGGGCTTGGCATTGCTGTGGAACCGACAGGGGCGTTTTACATACTGGGGAATATCAAGGCATTCTCCACAAATTCCTACGAAATGGCTTTCGATATCCTTGAAAAGGCCCATGTCGGCGTCACACCCGGCATCGACTTCGGGAAGAACTGCGAAGGGTATCTCAGGTTTTCATACGCGAACTCCATGGAAAACATAGGGGAGGGCATCGACAGGATAGAACGATATCTGAAGGATTTTGCATAATGAGACCCATGTCCCCGATAAACGGGACAAGTGCGTTAACAAAATTATTTTCTGCCAGAAAAACGCAGAAAATAATCCCTAACTTACTAAAGGCCGTCCTGTTCGATTTTGACGGCACGTTGGCCGAACTGAACATAGACTTCATCCAGATGCGCAGGGCCGTCTTGGGCCTCATGGCCGATTATTGCAAACCTTCGAACGGCATGGAAGTCCTCTATGTGCTGGAAATGATCGAAGCGGGGAAAAATCTCATCTCCGAGAACAACCCCGGCAGAGAAATCGAATTTTTCAACAGGTCGCACAGGCTTATAAGCAATATAGAGACCGAAGGATCGAAAGAGGGTAAGCTGTTCACGGGAACAGAAGACATGCTGCATGAGCTGAGAAGACGACACATAAAGATCGGCATTGTGACAAGAAACTGTATGGACGCGATAAGACAGATATTCCCCGATATAGATTCCTGTTGTGACGTCGTGATCACCAGGGAATTTACCACAAGGGTAAAACCGCATCCGGATCACCTTTTGACTGCACTTGACGCGCTGGACACAGACGCAAGATCTGCGGCAATGGTGGGAGATCATCCCATGGACATCACTGTGGGGAAGGATGTCGGGGTGTACACCATAGGCGTATTGACAGGACACTCAGAAGCCGCCGCTCTTCGCGAGGCGGGCGCGGACCTGATTATTGAAAAGGCCGCGGATATAACCCGGTTTCTGTAGCAGATGTTGACAGAATAAATTCAGATGATTACAATCCTGAATATCTTGTTAATCCCGTCTAATTTTTTCAAAGGATTTATCAGGACATGGCAATATGTATGAAATTACAGTAAAAAAAACATTTTCCGCCGCGCATACTCTGGACATCGGTAGCGAACGCGAGGAGCTCCACGGACACAATTTCAAGGTTGAGGCCACCGTCGCATCCGAAGAACTGAACGCGGATGGTCTCGTTCTGGATTTCAGGGTATTGAAGAAATGGGTGAATGAAATCCTTGAAGATCTGGACCATACGTTCCTCAACAATCTTCCTGCTTTTAAAAACACAGTGCCTACATCGGAAAACATCGCCAGATTTATATATGACAGGCTGGAAGGAAATACATCTGCAATGGGGTTGAAGATATCCCGTATCGCGGTATGGGAATCTGAAGGTTCGAAGGCAGTATATACAAAAAGTCGCTCGAGTTCGTAACGGCAAAGGCACAGATAAGAATGGTAGACATACAAAACCTGAAAGATCACAGGAACATAGACATACAGAAGGTGGGTGTAAAAGGGATAAAATACCCCATCATAGTCCTCGACAAGGCAAACGGGACACAGCACGTCAATGCCACCATAAATATGTACGTCAATCTCCCGCACCGTTTCAAGGGAACACACATGAGCCGCTTTGTCGAGATCTTGAATGAATACAGAGGCCAGATCAACATAAAGACCTTTCAGAAGATCCTGTGCAAGATGAAGGAAAAACTCAACGCCGAATCCGCCCATATCGAGATAAGCTTTCCATACTTCGTGGAAAAGACCGCGCCTGTCTCGAATGCAAAAAGCCTTATGGAATACCGATGTTCTTTATGCGGTGAAAATAACGGCGAAAAGAATGACTTTCTCGTCGGCATTACCGTCCCGGTCACAACGGTGTGCCCCTGTTCAAAGGAAATAAGCAACATGGGCGCACACAATCAGAGAAGTGTCGTAAGGCTCAAACTGAGATTTAAAAAATTTTTCTGGATAGAAGACATCATCCGGCTGGTGGAAGAATCGGCGAGCAGCGAGATTTTTTCACTCCTCAAAAGGGCGGATGAAAAATATGTAACAGAGAAGGCCTATGAGAATCCGATGTTCGTGGAAGATGTTGTACGGGCCGTCGCGGTGAAGATCAACAAAAATCATAACTTCATATGGTACAGCATAGAAGCGGAAAACATGGAAAGCATACACAATCACAATGCCTATGCCTATATAGAAAAGGCTGAAGGCTAAAGGCTCTTTAATCTTCGTTCTATCACTATCGGCCTACAGCCTACAGGCTATCCCCTGCATTTATACCTGCCAGTTCATAAACCTTCAGAGCCCCGATTGCGCCACGGTCACTTATGTCTATTTCCCGTACATCCAGATCCAGATGGTCACTGACCGCGTCCAGGGTTCTGTCGCTGATCAGGATGCTGTCGGGATAAGATTTTGTGAGTTCCTGCAGTCTGAATACCGTATTGACCGAATCACCGATAACGGTATAGTCCATCTTTTTGTCAAAGCCTATATTTCCCACAACAACTTCTCCTGTATGAACACTGATACCGACGGCCACCGGATCACCTGTCTCTTTCAGCCAGTAGTCCCGACAAGTCGGGATGGATTCCTTCATCTCGACCGCCGCGGCAATAGCATTATCAGCATCCTGCGTGTCTGAAACCGGAGCGCCAAAGACCGCCAGAAAACCGTCGCCGAGATATTTATCAACGATACCGTGGTGTTTGAACACGATTCCTCCCATAATAGAAAAGAAATGGTTAAGCATACGGACTGTCTTCTGCGGTCCTACCTTCCGGGCAAGGAGTGAAAACCCTCTTATATCGATATTGATAAGCGTGAGCATCCTGAATTCCTCAACCACAAGTTGTTCCGTTTCGGCGCCATGGATAATCCTCTCCACCACCTCTTCGGGAACAAATTTCTGGAAGATATGCCGTACCTCCCGCTCACTCTCCGCCATAGACAGGGTTTCATTGTAAAGGTTTGCATTCTCTATGGCTACACTGACCGAAGATGCAATAGATTGCAACAATTGCTTGTCGCTGGAATCAAAGTCGCCGTCCATCTTGTTGAGTACCTCGATAACCCCTACAACCTTGCCCTGCGATATCATGGGCACACACAGGACAGCCTTTGTATGAAAGTTGGTAATCTTATCCATATCGGGATAAAAGAGGGAAGATTTGTGGACATCATTAACTATCACCGCATCACCCCGAGCTGCAACGTAACCGGCAACTCCCTGGCCTATTTTTATCCTGAAATCCTTCAGAGCCTTTATGTCAATATTCAGCGCAACAGTAAACTCAAGTCCATCCTCACGCATGAGAAGCAGAGAACCTGCCTCCACATTCATAACCGCACTGATCATGTCCATGGTGTACCCGAGAACCTTGTCTATATCAAAAGTGGAAGATGCAAGGGCGCCTCCGATCTGTTTCAACGTGTCCAGTTCCCGATCACGTTTGACGACATAATCGCTGAGCCGGTTCTTCTCTATCGCGAGGGAAAGAGTATCCGCCATTCTCTCTATAAGTTCCTGTTGTTCATAAAAGAGATCGGGTCCACCCCCTGCGCACAAAACCAGGATTCCCGCAACGCCCGCATCTATCTTCAAAGGAAGGATCGCGCAGGTGTTGCTCCCGGCAAAAAATTCCTTTTCGCTCGCATGCACAAGGGATGAGGCATCCTCCACGATTAGCGTAATCCCCTGCCTCAAAACCTTGTCAAAAGTTGACCCCTTACAGGGATAATAGGCGCCCTTTGACAGGTGAACAGGACTGGCAGACATAAAATCAAGGATCCTTATATCATCAGGCCTGGTATCATCCTTCATCAGAATAATCGCGAGGTCAAACGAAGACACCGATTGTACCTCATCCAGGATAGCGCGCAAAATCTCTTCACCCTTGAGACTGGAATTGACAGTCTGGATAACCTTCTGCATGGATCTGAGATGAGCTGCGCTTTCCTTTTTCTCATTCAGGAGACGCAGATTCTCATAGGTGAATGCCGCGTTACCCAGAAGGGGCACCAGAATATCCACGTCTTCGCTGGCAAAAGGAGCGGGATTGTTTTTCCTGGAAATCGTAAACACTCCAGCGACATCTCTGATAGTCTTAAATGGCATGCATACAAAGGACTTTGTCCCGTACTGCCGGCGGTTTTTCCTGCCAAAACGGCTGTCTTTCTCAATATCCTCAACGATAAGGGGCGACTTGTTGATAACCGCATACTTGGCAATGCTGTCAGCAAAATCTATTCTGTCACCCAGTTTGATGTGTTCTCCAAGACCGATGGTGGCCTTTACAACAAACGTCTTCCGGTGCGGACGTTCCAGGATCAATACGGAACCAATATCCGCATTCGCCAGTTTCAGGGCTCGCTCCAGGGTGATATACAGGATCTCCTCGGAATCAAAGGTCACATAGCAGAGATCTGAAAGCTCTTTAATGACTGATATCTCCGAGAGCTTTTGCTGCAGCTGTCCGAATGTCGCTCCAAACTGATTCTCCATGGCGCTGAAGGTCTGAACAATATTGTTGATTTCATCATTGCCCTTCTGCGATTGATCGACAAAGAACTCCGACGTAACCCTCTCCGAAACCTCTTTGGATATCATTGCTATCCTGTCAAATATCCTGCGGAGTATGATGAAACCTAACAGCGAAAAAAGCAGGAAGAAGGCAAAAAAGAGAGGAATATCCTTGTCCGCCAAAATGTCATATTTGACGCCGAAGATAATAAATCCCCCTACAGGAAACAGGAAAAAGAGGGCGAAAATAATATTCATCCAGTAATACAAACCTCTGTCCCCTGAAAATAACCTATGCATATATTCCGCGAAATTCATCTCTCTATCCTCTCAAGGAGAATTTGTTTGATAAATGATAAATAGTAACAGTTCACGGTTGTCGGTTCACAGTTCACAGTTTTTCCAATAAGCTACGCAACGATGAGCGAGGCACAACGATTGAAGCATTCTTGATAAATCTCTGTTTTTCAACCGTAAATCCCGGCAAGTTGGGATAAACCGTGAACAGTTATCATAAATATAACAGCTCCTTATCCCTCACGATACATTAAACCCCATGGCAATGCAACCATCGATACTGGGTCATCGATACTGGGTCACAGAAGCAGTTCCATGATCGCCTCCGCCATAAACCTGTATCCCTGAGAAACCGGGTGCACCCGATCAGCCTGAACCAGGTCATCAAACCGGGAACCTTCTGATATTCTATCCTCCCAGTACACGTGCACCTTTACCAGAGGCAATCTGTGCAGGTCGGCCAGTTCTTCAAGCTGGTCATAATACTTTTTCACGTGTGTATTATCCTTCCTGTTCTCAAGACATACCGAAGTCACAAGGACGATCTCGGAGGCTGTATTTTCCCCTGTTCTCTTTATAATCATTTCGATGTTGCTTCTAAACTCTTCCGGCGTGTATCCGGAGAATGCATCGTTAAGACCGAATTGCACAAAGACACAATCAGGATTGCGGTCCAGAACGTCTCTCTGCAACCTGTGCAGTCCATCCTGCGCGGTGCCTGCCGGCATTCCGCAATTTATCAAACTGAACCTGGCATCCGGAAATTCTTCACTGATCATCTCATCCAGAAAATCCAGGTATCCTTTATCCACCATCCATCCGTATGTAAGCGAATCGCCCAGAGCCACCATGGTAAGAGGGGCACCCGACAGAAGTTTTTCTATCGTGCCTGCAGGCTTGATCTCCCGTTCCATTTCGAAACCTCTAAAAACCTTCTCAAAGTCTATATCTGAAGATCCCCACAGCCCTGTATAGGCTCCGACAGGCCGAGGGAAATCTTCGACTGTCAGGGGAAATTTTTGGTTTTATGCGCTCGCTATTCCGTTCAATAATTGTTGGTAGTTGCACTGTCGGGATTTGTCAAGAATAAAACAGACTTCGGCAACCGGTTGGGTCTTGAAATTCTTGAAAAGATGGTTTATATTAAGTTTTTATTATCACAGAAATAAAAAGCGCACCGCAAGGCAGAATATATGAGCATCTTTCAATCAAAGGTAAATCCGGACAGCAAAACGGCAACGGCCCAGATAACAGAGCTTGAAGAAAAACTCAATCTCAGCAAGGCCTTGCAGGATATAACCATTCGTATCTATGCCACCACCAATCTGAGACAGATTCTTATCGACCTGAGGGACGACATGCTCGCCCTCTTCAACGCCCACTCCATTACCGTCTACGTGGCAGACAGAACAAAAAACGAAATCTACTCGATGTTCCTGGCAGGTTCCGAATTGAAGGAAATCAGACTGCCCATAGACAACAGGAGCATAGCGGGATACGTGGCCAGCAACAAAAAAATTGCGAACATATCCGACGCTTACGATAGCAGCGAGCTGCAAGACATATCCCCTGAGCTTCATTTTGACTCCAGCTGGGACAAAAAATCAGGATTCAAGACCACCCAGGTTCTGGCCGCACCGATCCTGTACGAAGACGTTCTGATGGGTGTTGTCCAGATATTGAACAGAACGGATGGGGGAAAATTCACCGGAGAGGACCAAGATTTTCTCAAGGAAATGGCCAATGTCCTTGGAACCGCTTTTTACAATCAGGAAAGGATCGGTCTAAGGAGAAAGTCCAAGTTTAATTATCTGCTGACCCACGGTTTGATCACGGAAGAAGATCTGGAAAAAGCCTGGGTGGATACGAAAAAGAACAGGGAAACAGTCGAAGCCTATCTGATGAGAGATTTCAAGATATCGAAGGACGATATGGGCAGATCACTGGAAGAATTCTATAACTGCCGCTTCGTCTCTTTCAGCAACAAATATCCGATCCCTTTCGATCTTCTGAAAAACCTGAAGGAAGAATACCTGCGCCGTGAGCTGTGGGTCCCTCTGGAGAAAAAAGACGGCAAGGTAAAAGTCATAATAGATGATCCGAATAACGTCCTGAAACAGGACATGATCGAAAATCTACTGAGGACAAGGGCCGTGGAATATGATGTCGCTCTGTATGGCGATATACTGAAATTCATCGACCATTTCTATCAGGCGGAAGGCACCACTGATTCGATCACCGATATCATAGGAAAGCTTGATGCTGAAGACGAGTTTGAAACCGAAGAGAACGAAATTACCGAATCCGACAGCGCTATCATGCAACTGGTCAACCGGGTAATCAACGACGCATACATGCGCAACGCCTCGGATATTCACATAGAACCAAATGTAAAAAAGAAAAACGTCGAGATACGATACCGGGTGGACGGAGATCTGGCAACGTACCAGACGGTCCCCTTCAATTACCGGTCGGCCCTGGTTTCACGAATCAAAATCATGTCGAATCTTGACATCACGGAGCGGAGAATCCCGCAGGATGGAAAGATAAAATTCAGACATTCGAAAAAGAATGAAATTGAACTGCGTGTGGCCACAATTCCCACACAGGGGGGGTGTGAAGACGTGGTTATGCGTATCCTGGCCAGCGGAGGGGAAATTATGAGTCTGGAGGAGATGACCCTGGCCCCCTATAACTACAAAAACCTCTTAGAAATCCTCAAAAAACCATACGGTATGATCCTCGCCGTAGGTCCGACAGGGTCCGGAAAGACGACGGCGCTTCACTCCGCCCTGCACCACATAAACAAGCCGGAAACCAAGATCTGGACAGCGGAAGATCCCGTGGAAATCTCGCAATACGGTCTCAGGCAGGTACAGGTCAACCCAAAGATCGGCTTCGATTTTGCCCACGCCATGCGTGCATTTCTCAGGGCTGACCCGGATGTCATCATGGTGGGGGAAATGAGGGACTACGAAACCGCAAAGATAGGGGTAGAGGCGTCGCTCACCGGGCACCTGGTATTAAGCACCCTCCACACGAACAGCGCCCCTGAGACGATCGTGCGCCTGCTTGATATGGGCATCGACCCCCTTAATTTCGCGGATTCTCTCCTGGGCATACTGGCCCAGAGGCTGGTACGGACATTGTGCAAGAAATGCAGGGAGGAATACCATCCAACGAGAGAAGAATACGATGAACTGGCCGCAAGCTACGGGGAAGAGCTGTTTGCCGGCCTGAACATCCCATATGATGAAAGCTTCAAGCTGCACAGGGCCAAAGGCTGCAGCGCGTGCGGCAAAACGGGATACAAGGGAAGAATGGGAGTTCACGAACTCCTTGTCGCGACGGATGAAATCAAGCGGCTCATACAGAAACGTGAAAGTGTGGAGACCATACGGAATATGGCGATTTCCCAGGGGATGTCAACCCTTCTGCAGGACGGGATCATGAAGGCTATACAGGGTCACACGGACTTCATCCAGGTACGCAGGGTGTGTATAAAATAGGTTCAGGGTTCAGGAGTAGGTTGGGTTGAGGTACGAAACCCAACAATCAGTCCTTCACCATCTTCTGCCATTCGCTTATTTTGCCGAGGGCTTCCATGGGGGTCATATTCAGCACATCAAGGCCCTTCAGTTCATTAATCAGGCCCGACATGTCGGGATTCTCTTCACCGGCAAAGAGGTCCAGCTGCCCGACATTGCCACCCTTCCGCGATGGCTTCCCCCGGGCAATTCTCGGCATGCCGATCTCGTCCAGCTCACCCTTTTCCAGATTTCCCAGCACCTCTCTGGCCCTTGATATGACATCTTCATGAACTCCCGCGAGACGGGCGACTTCAATACCATAACTCCTGTTAGTCCCTCCTTCAACAATGGTGCGCAGGAAGATAACTCTGTCGCCCCATTCCTTGACCGCGATACTCAGATTCCTGACTCCGTCCATGGTTCTCGCGAGATCCGTCAGCTCGTGATAGTGCGTCGCGAAGAGTGTTCGAGCCCCGAGCTTATCCGGATCATGTATATGCTCTGACACCGCCCAGGCTATACTGAGGCCGTCAAATGTGCTCGTGCCCCGTCCCACTTCATCGAGAAGTATCAGACTTCTTAAAGAGGCGTTTTTCAGAATGCCGGCCACCTCTGTCATCTCCACCATAAAGGTGCTTTGTCCACCTGACAGACTGTCCCCGGCCCCGACCCTTGTGAAGATCCTGTCGACTATGCCTATTTCCGCCTCGTCAGCCGGAACAAAGCTTCCCATCTGCGCCATCAGAACGATTACCGCCGTCTGGCGTATGTAGGTTGATTTACCTGCCATATTGGGTCCTGTGATAATGAGAAAACGGTTGCCGGAGCGGTCCAGCAGCGTGTCGTTTGGTACAAAACCTCCATTCGGATTCATCCTCTCCACAACGGGGTGTCGCCCGCCTTTTATCTTTATCATATCCTCATCATTCACACGCGGACAGCAGTAGTTATACATCTCCGCCACCTCGGCCAGAGAGGCTATGGCATCAAGATCGGCAAGGCGCGAGGCCGTCCGTTGTATCCTCATTATCTCGCGCGCTATCCTCTCTCTGATATCCACAAATAGTTCGTATTCCCTTTTCTTCCTGCGTTCCTCCGCACCCAGGACAAGGACTTCATATTCCTTCAGTTCCTGATTGATATACCGTTCCGCGTTGACCAGTGTCTGCTTCCTGACATAGTCTTCGGGAACCATATCGCTGTTCGCCTTGGTCACCTCTATGTAATACCCGAACACATTATTGAAGCCCACCTTGAGACCGCCTATGCCTGTCCGCTTCCGCTCCCTGCCCTCCATGGCGGCGATCCATTTTTTACCGTCCGTGCAAAGTGATATGAGCTTGTCCAGTTCATCGTCATACCCCTTTTTGATCACGTAACCGTCACGAATAGTCACCGGAGGATCGTCCACTATCGCGACCCCTATCAGGTCCGCCACATCCGGCATATCATCGAGTTCACCACAGATAGAGGATATCAGAGAGGATTCCAGTTCCGAGATGGTATCCTTTATGGCAGGTATCAGCCTGAGAGATCTCCCAAGGGCGAGCAGATCTCTCCCATTCGCGACGCCCATGGAAACCCGGCTGCCCAGACGCTCGAGATCATAAATGCCCGCAAGAGACGCTCGCAGGTTTTCTCTCAGAAGGTGCTCTTCCTTAATTTCCGAAACGGCGGCGAGTCTTATCCTGATTCTGTCTGGATCCACAAGGGGATAATTAAGCCACCAGCGCAGTTTTCTTCCCCCCATGGCAGTGGTTGTCTCGTCGAGGACATGGAACAGAGAGCCCCGTTTTCTGCCCCCCTGTATGGTGGCAAACAGTTCAAGGTTTTTCTTTGCCGTGTCATCCAATACCAGATAATTAGTTATATCGTACCATAAGACGTCATTTATATGATTAAGCCTGTCCTTCTGTGTCTCCTTCACATACCGCAAAACCGCTCCCGCCGCGCCTGTCATCGCCGGATGTCCGTCAAAATCAACTTCTCTCTTTTCACTGAAAAATTCATCTATAAGATCCGATGCCCCCTCCACCGAGAAATAATCGGAGGGGAGAAAGCTTATGCTGCAGTCGCCGGACCGTATTGCAAATGCCTCCATAAGATCGCTTTCCTTCAGATCTTCGCGCACAACCACCTCTCTGAACTCAAGCCCCGCTATCTCATCGAGAAAGGCCTCCCTGTCATCGGACTCCGTGACACGAAACTCGCCCGTCGAAATATCCACAAACGCCAGTCCGAAGGAGCCGTCCAGCGCGGAAATCCCCGCCAGAAAGTTATTCTCCTTGGCGGAGAGATTGTCGGAATCGACAACCAGTCCAGGCGTTACAATGCGCACGACCTCTCTTTTCACTATTCCCTTCGCATCCTTGGGATCCTCCATCTGTTCGCATATCGCGACTTTGTGACCATTCTCGATGAGCTTTGATATATAAGCGGAGGCCGCATGCCAGGGCACCCCGCACAGAGGGATCGCGTTTTCTTTACCCTTGTTCCTGGATGTCAGCGTAATTTCCAACACCCTGGAAGCAATCTCGGCATCTTCGAAGAACATCTCATAGAAATCTCCCATCCTGAAAAAGATGATACAGTCCCTGTGAGCTTCCTTTATCTCGAGATACTGCCTCATTGCCGGCGTAAGATTTTTCACCCGTTACTCCTTTCCTTTACCTGTGCAATTCCACTATTCTTACTATCACAAAAGGGCTTCCTTTAACAACCTGACTTGAATAATTATGAGTAATCCTTGCGAGTTCTCTCGCTTAGTGGTATCATTTATATCATTATTTTTATCGACTATTTTATAACCGTAATCAACCTTATATTGCGATGGACAACCCCGCACAGTTCATGGACACTATGCAAAAAGACCGCATGAAAAACTACATGGATAAACCCGACCTGAACAACATGTCTTTTGAAGAAATCGAAGGCTTTATTTCCCACCTTGGAAAAGAGAAATACAGGGCGCGTCAGATAATGAAGTGGATACACCAGTCGGGTGTCTCGTCCTTTGATGAAATGACCAATCTTTCAAAGGTCTTCAGAAAAGAGATCAAAGAACTGGCCCGTATAACATTTCCTCTGATAGAAGAAATCCAGGAATCAAAAGACGGCACGAAAAAAGCGCTCCTCAGGCTGGAAGATGACTGTCTCATAGAAAGTGTATTGATACGCGAAAAAAGTCACTGGACCCAGTGTGTATCCACACAGGCCGGGTGCGCCATGGGCTGCAGATTCTGCCTTACCGGCAGATATGGCCTGAAGAGGAACCTCTCTCCCTCAGAAATCGTCGGACAGATAACAGCCCTTCGCTTCAATACACCCGAAGGCAGGGACATAAAGAATATCGTGATGATGGGTATGGGAGAACCGCTTGCCAACTACGAAAGCACACTAAAGGCAATCAGGATTATCACTTCCGACGAGGGGCCCTGTTTTTCAAAGAGGAGAATAACCGTTTCCACCTGTGGAATAACACCAATGATACACAGACTGGGCAAGGATATTTCCGTCAACCTCGCGGTGTCACTGAACGCCCCGGACGATGCGAGGAGGACATCCCTGATGCCTGTAAACAAAAAGTTCCCCCTCAAAGAACTCATCGATGCGTGTCGGACATATCCCATGCCGAGAAGAAGAAGGATCACCTTTGAATACATCCTGATGGACGGCATCAACGACTCAGAAGAAGACGCGAAGATGCTCACATCGCTCCTCAGGGGGGTGCACTGCAAATTTAACCTCATACCCTTCAACGAATTTCCGGGATCAGAATTCAAGAGCCCTCCGGATAAAAAAGTGAGAGCATTCCAGGATATACTTATAAAACACCATTACACAGCCATGATCCGCTCAAGTAAAGGGACCGACATATCGGCCGCGTGCGGACAGTTGAGCGGCCGTAACCACGGGAACCCCCATCACCTGTGAACCAGCCGGTAAATCCCTTGCCCCCTTCACATCCTTGTGATATTCTTGATAAAAAACAATAACAGCCGAGTAGAGATTGACGTTTACGATTGATTGGTAACCAGGTTATCGGTCTGAAGGATAAGGAACTAATCCCGACTCGCCGGGACAGCCTGTCCGCTTGAGAGTAGTTATCGTTCAACTTTTTCAATCACGAACCATCCATCGTCCGAATCGGAGGCAGTGTCAACCAGGAGATGTATGATGCGCAGTTCGGGATACAGTTGTTTGAGATCGTCAAGGTCCACAGGCTCGAATTTGTTCTTGTTGTTCAGGTAGGCCTGCCCCGTCAGGGCATTGGACTCGTAATTTTCTCTGGTTCTTCTGGAAATCTTGTCCAGTGAATAATCCTGCGGGCACTGTGTCTGCTGTATAATGAATGTCTTCCTATTCTTCGCGGCCACCCCGGCGGCCCTCTTCCTGAGAGACTGGGTAACGAATGTGGCATCGAGGATGACCCCCCTCCCCTGCGAGGAAAGCTCATCGGCCATGGAAAACATTGTATCATACACAAGCGTCCTCTTGTCCATATCGGACGCTATTTTTTCATCAAATATATCCTCGCCTTTCAGGACTTCGCGGCGTATCACGTCTGTCCGCAACATCTTATAGCCCTTTAAACGCGCTATAATTTCGGTGGTTTCGGTCTTGTTCGTTGCCGGAAGTCCGCAGGCAATCAACACCGCATCGTCCACGATTTCCTTTTCGACAAATTCCTTAAAAGGTATTTTCAATGGAATGGCTCCTTCATAAATGACTGACTTCAACTTTATATCACTCAACCCGCCGGTTTCACAAAATCAAACTGTCCCGCCACATAATCGGGGATTTCGATAGTGCCCATAATCGCGGGCTGTTGATGGCAGTCAGATCCACCTGTCATTAGCAGGTCTTCTTTGCGGGCGAACGCAAGGTATGACTCGATTGTTCTTCCGCTGTGTCTCGAATGCCAGCATTCAATACCATCTATGTACTGCAACATGGTCTCGCGAATAATGGCATGCTGCCGGGCCACAGAAGCCGTGAACGACACGAGAGATGTCCCATTGGGATCATTGGGGTGGGCGAGCACCAGTTTTCCACCGGCGCCCCGCATCAGATTGGAGGCCTCTTCCAGGCCCAGCGGCATTTTCGGCACATCACACTTCACAAGATATTTGGAAAATGCCTCCTTCCTGCTGCTGACTATACTCTTTTTTATCATGTAATCCGCAATGTGCGGACGGCCGAATGACCCGTCAACACTTGCCTGTATTTCTTCCATATCGTGATCCGAAAAGCTCCGCCTGCCCTCTTTCCCGAATTCCCGATTTATGTTCTTCAGTATCTCTTTCGCCCTCTTCTCTCTGAAATTTCGCAGCTCATAAAGCTTGATCGTAAGAGGTTCATTATGAATATCATACCCATAGCCGAGAAAATCAAGCGCCACTCCCTTGCCGTCTTTGTATGCCGGGTGAGAAAAGGTTATGTTCAGCTCAACGCCGGGGATATAACCGATTCCGTACCGGTCGGCAAGGGCTATCGCCTCATCCTGACAGTTGATTGAGTCGTGATCGGTGATTGACATAACCTGAACATTTCTTCTGGAGGCCTCGGCAAAGATCTCCTCCAGCGTCCACTTGCCGTCCGATCCGTTTTTTGAGTGAACATGGAGATCAATCTTCATGTGTCACGTACTCATAGGCAAGATCATAGTATCGTTTCGCTTTCTGGAAAGCCTCATGCCGGGAGACATCATCGAGGCCGCCGTCATCCAGCATGAACGATGTAACCTTTGCCCTGACCATGGCCCTGTACACCTTGTAGAACCGCAGGACATCATGCAGCGCCGTATCGCTCGATTCGTCTATATAGGTATTTACAAAGATGTCTCCGAGATCGTTCCTGCCGTTGAAATCAAAGTCCATAGATAAAAACGCCACATCCGATGCCACATCTCCGAAACGAAATCTTTCATTGAACTCGATGCAGTCAAATATGGAGATAGCATCATCTTCAATGCATATATGCTGGAGATGGAGATCGCCGTGACAGTCTTTAATATGGCCCTGCCCTATTCTTATATCGAACAGGGCCGAATTTTCGTCCATGAACGACCTGCTCCATGACTCTATGGCATTGAACGCCTTTTCACTCACAGGACTGCCTGCATATTTTCTCGTTTGATCGAAATTTTCTATCACATTAGTAGAGATAACATCAAACGTCCCGAATGTTCTTGCTTTTTCATCACTCGGTATATTTCCGTAAGCATGAGCAAGATATTTTCCAACACGTTTCACGTCATCTTCTGTTACTTTGCCAGCCTCCATGAGCCTGTAGAGCATTCTCTCTTCGGGAATCTTCTTCATCTCCACGGCATACTCGATGATAGTACCTCCACTGCCTAACAGGAGACTTCCTTCCTTATTTTCGATGATTCCAACAACATTGTTATATACATCGGGGGCAAATCTTCGATTTAATAAAACTTCTTCGTCGCAGTAATATTTTCTTTTTTCAAGGGTAGTGAAATCGAGAAAACCGAAATCGACGGCTTTCTTGACCTTGTATACGAGATCACCGGCGATGAAAATAAAGGAAATATGAGTCTGGATGAGTTCTACTGTATCTGGTCTGTGGGGATAAAACTCAGGCTTCAACATCGATTCGACAAGATTGGGATGGTTCATTCTGTTTCTCTTTTCTTTCTCTCCTCTTCCGCGAGGCGTCTTTCCGTCTCACGTATAAAGTAACCGATCTTATAGTCCATACCTAACCGGGCATATTCATCCTCAATGGTTTTGAACCTTCTCAGCGCGGCATGATATTGCCCGATATTAAAATAGAACCGCCCCACATAAAATTCATGCTCGCCGAGTTTCTTTCTGCATTCCTTTAACTTCTTTTCGGCTGAAAAGGAAAACTTGCTGCTGGGAAAACGGGAAATAAGCCTCTCAAATGCTTTCTCCGCCAGATGTGCTTCTGTCTGATCACGATCTATCCCCAGTGTTTGCCTGTAGTGACATATTCCTATCTGGTGCATCACGTATGGAAGATTCTTGCTGGTTGGATGAAATTCCATGAAATCGCTGTAGTTCACCTCGGCGGAGACATAATCCCCGTCGCTGAAATATGAATCCGCCACCCCCAGTTCGGCGGGAATCGCATAGTCGCTGAGGGGATATTCTCCGGTCACTCTCTGGAATATTTCAATAGCATCTTTGTAATCCCCTTCCTGATACGCTTCCTGCCCCCTCCTGTAAAGGGCATCGGGCGTGTTGGGACCTGAAGGTCCATCCCACCACTCCAGGCAACCGGTAACAGAAAACATAAGAACAATTATAAGGAACATTTTTGCAAGCTTCATATCGATAGCACCTTCCTTGATGCTTTCGTAAAAAGTCTGTCATTCCCGCGCAGGCTGTCATTCCCGCGCAGGCGGGAATCCAGAAGCGCATAACTACTTAAAAACACTGGATTCCCGTTTTCACGGGAATGACAAAATTGTGTATATTTCGACTTTTTACGAGTCCATCTTCCTTGTAACTACCCGAATTCAAAGGAGCATAAACTAAATGCCACAGATGGCCCTCCGCTCCCATAAACCAAGCCAGTTACCATTTCATGACAGTCTCATAATGTCAAACACTATTTCAATGCCGCCCTTCAAGTGCTTTGACAGGCATCATGGAATTTGATACAAATACAAGCAGCTCAGAAGGATGATCAACGTCATTATCGCATCAACAAAAGGAGCCCGTCATGAAACCGGTTGGCATAATCTCCGGCACAATCCCCCTGCATGAAGAAGATATATTCAAAGACCTGGAGAAGACAGTGGTGGAAAACGAATTCGGCAGCGCGCTGGTCCTTCTCTCGGGAATGGTCGCGTTCATACCGAGGCACGGCATGGACGCGAAAAGCAGCATACCCCCACACATGATCAATCACCATGCAAATCTCAAAGCGCTGCAGGACATGGGTGTGAAGGAAATAATAGGAATAAACTCCACAGGTTCCCTGAAGAGAGCGCTGGAACCTGGAACAATCATCATACCGGACGATTATATTTCCACCTCTGGAACTCCCACTATATTTCACAACAGTGCCGTCCATATAATACCGGTCCTCGATGAGGGAACCAGAAAAAGGCTGATTCACGCAGCTAAAGGGCTCGGAATAAACGTGGTAGAAAACGGTGTTTACTGGCAGACTCCGGGACCAAGATTGGAAACACGGGCCGAAATAAGAATGATGTCCCAATTCGCCGATATTATTGGAATGACCATGGCAAGCGAGGCGACAATCGCGGTGGAATTAGGGCTTTCATACGCCGCAATCTGTTCTGTAGATAATTATGCCCACGGTATTGTCGAAAAGCCACTTGTACCGGATGAAATCAGAAAAGGCGCGCGGAAAAATGCGCGCAATATGCTGGAGATTATAGGCAGATATGTAAAGGAATAAGAAAACTAAAAGGCTCCAAGCTGGCAGGAAAATATCCTGATATGCAGCGCTTCGCAGGCTGAAGCCATATCCATCCTGGCGATTCCGAACTCTTTCGCAATCTCCCAGCATGAAAGACACGTTATCCTGCCGTCAACCAGTGATTTTCCTATAGCCTTTTCCAGTTCAGGCGATACTTCGTTAGCCGGTTTCACGATCCTTCTGTCGGGGGTATATCCAAACAATCCCAACTGACATCTGCTCAAACGCGCTTCCATGAGATCCACAGCAACCCCCACCTCGGCAGGCGTCACTTCCAAATCGAGCGCAATTTTGTGCGCAGAAGCGCATGTAATATGGCCATCTTTAATTTTATCCCTTACCGCTTCCTCAACACCGGGGTCCGTCCGGGTCCCCGCGGCATGCTTGGCGGCATAATGTCCCGCATCTTCGTGTGTCATATAATTCCCCAATTTTTAATATTGATGAACTCGTAAAAAGTCAGAAAACACCATTTTTTGTCATTCCGGCGGAAGCCGGAATCCAGTAATTTCAATATGTTCCGGATGCCGGATCGGGCCTGCCCCGTACCGGGTACGGGATCCGGCATGACGTTTTTGGGACTTTTTACGACGCCATTCAATATTTCATATAGTGAAAGGGCTCAATAGCGGAAAGAGCCTGAGCATCTAATGTTTTAAGTCCTGCATCTTCCAGTACCTTCTGGGTCTTCTCCAGCTGATTCACATCGACCACAAAGACCGCCTTTTCGCGGCTTTCCAGAACAAAACCATAGGCGTTCTCAACATTGATGTCCTCATCAAAAAGAAGCTGAATCAGTTTGTCGAGCCCTCCCGGCTTGTCTTCAATCACGACCGCGACAACCTCTTTCATGCTCACAGTCAGGCCTTCATCCTCCAGAATGGAGCGCGCTCTCTCCGGATCATCCACAATCAAATTGATCACCCCGAAACCATCGGAGGTGGATATCGTAATGGCGCGTATGTTGATTTTGCCTTTTTTCAGAATGCCGGTAACCTTCGCCAACCTGCCCGGCTTGTTTTCCGCGAATACAGAAAGTTGATAGGCCACCATTATTTCTTACTCCTCTCTATTGTCAATAACCCTTACCGCCTTTCCCTCGCTCTTGGGAAGACTGCCGGGCTCAACAAGTTCCACTTTCGGGGTTATCAGAATATCACCCTTCAATTCTTCAACAATCCTGCGTCTCAGGTTCTCAAGCTGCTTCAGATCTCCGGAGAAAAACTCCTTCTGCACCTCAACCCTGACTGTCATGTGATCATTGAAACCCTTTCTCTCCAGGATAATCAGAAAATTGGTCCCGACACCAGGCACATCCATCAGTTTTTTCTCTATCTGAATCGGGAATATATTGACACCCTTCAGAATCAGCATGTCATCGGTTCTTCCTTTTATTCTCTCTATCCGAACATGTGTCCTGCCGCATTCGCAGGGCCCCGGAATAATTCGCGTGAGGTCTTTCGTTCTGTACCGCAGTATGGGCATCCCATCTCTCAAGAGGGTTGTCAGCACAAGCTCCCCCTCCTCACCATCCGGAACGGGTTCAAGCGTGTCCGGATTAATTATCTCCACGATGAAATTATCTTCCCAGATATGCATCCCATTCTGGCGCCGGCATTCAAAGGCCACACCCGGACCATCCATCTCAGACAGCCCGTATGAATTGTATGCCTTGATACCGTAAAATTCTTCTATCTTTTCCCTTGTCTTCTCCGAATGAGGCTCCGCGCCCAGAAAGGCGATCTGAAGCTGCGTGTCACTCCTCGGGTCAACTCCCATCTCTTCAAAGACCGACAAAAGGTGAAGGGCGTAACTCGGGATGATGTGTATCGCAGTTGTCCCAAAATCCTGCATAAGTTGTATCTGTCGTTTGCTGTTACCCGCGCCTGCGGGGATAACCAGTGCACCCAGTTTTTCCGCACCATAGTGAAATCCCAGTCCACCGGTAAAGAGACCATAGGTCATCATGTTCTGGAACACGTCACTTTTGCGCATACCCGTCATATACATGGAACGGGCCACGATATTTGTCCATTCCTTTATGTCGTCAATTGTATGAAAGATAACTGTCGCCCTGCCGGTTGTCCCGGAAGATGAATGCATCCTCACCAGTTCATCTCTGGAAACAGCAAGGAATCCATAGGGCCAGTGTTCTCTGAGATCATCCTTTGTCGTAAGGGGAATCTTTTTTATATCTTCCAGAGACTTTATCCCGTTCGAATCAAGATTTGTTTTTTTGAATAATCCCCCATAAAAAACAGAGGCGGAGGCCTTCTCTACGCTTTTCTTCAGCCTCGCAAGCTGAAGCTCTTCCAGCCTGTTCCCCGGCATTGTTTCGGTCTCTTTTTCCCAGTACATCCTGTCAACCTCCACCTTATTTTCCGCGTTATATATACCCCGGAAAACAGGATATCAAGACAAATCCACCTTTACACATGTCCACGTCATGTTGAGAGAGCTTTGCAGAATTACCCAAAAGCTGCACAGAGTTTTGGGAATATGATTCTGAATGCGAATCAAGCTTTTTTCGGTAACAATTCAAATCGCAGCGAAACGACCGCAAATTCAACTATTTGACCCCACTGAAAGCGGGAGAGTTTTGGATTTGCAGTGAAGCGAGATTTAGAATTGTCGAAAAAATGTTTTGAGCATCGAAGAATCATATTGTCAAAGGCCTTATTGAGACGTCTTCCGTATACGATCATTGAGTCGCCGGCAGCAACGTCTCCAACAGCACATCAAGTAACCGACACTGCCTGCAGACAATGGTTCCGTCTTTGTCAACCAGGATAAGGGAAGGAACACCCCTTACATTATAAGCCTTCGCAACCGTCGCCTTTTCATCAAGCAATACCCTGTATTTGATGTCATGCTTGGCCGCGTAGGAACGCACCTTCTTAAGGGGTTCCTGGATGTCTATATTGAATATCACAAGTCCACTGTCACCATACTTACTACGCAACTCGTTCAGGTAAGGCGGCATCTTCCGACAATGCGGACACCACGTCGTACTGAAGGCAAGGAGAACAACCTTTCCTCGATAATCGGCAAGTCTGATCTCTTTTCCATCCAGATCTTTCAAGACAAAATCGGGCGCCAGTTCTTCAATGCTCGATTTCCATACGTCCTCCCCCTGCGAAGAGAAGGCCGGGAAAGGCACAATCATCAAAATAGATGCCAGAAGCATCACAATTAAAAGAAGCTGGATCTCATATCCACGCCTATCCCTTAAAGCCATAACATTCCTCCCGCCTTGAGCAAAAAATATTCCCCCATACCTATCAGTATCCAGCCAAATATTTTATTAATCCTCGTCATCCACAACCCTGATTTGGGGATATTTGAAAGGAGACTGGAAAAAGTCCCCACAATAATAAGCAACGTTCCCATGCCTATAGCAAATACAAACATGAGGCTCATACCGAAAACCGCGCTCTGCCTGGCAGCAATGAGGCTCAGCAAAACAGCTAATATCGGCGTGGTACAGGGACCTATTATAAGTCCCGATACCGCTCCCACAAGAAAACTCCCTACAACCCCCCCTCTTTTCTCCTTCGGCCGGAATCCGGCCAGAAACTGAGGCATGGGAATAGAAAACATAAATACCCCCAACATGGAAAGTCCCATGAGGATACATATATTGGCTACTATAAGGTATATCCAGGGGCTTGTCTGGATCTGCCCGAATAATTTTCCGGTCAGGGCGGTGAAACCACCCAGGGCTGTATATACCGCGGCCATACCGAGAACATAAACTATGGAAAGCAAAAAACCCTTTGTCCTGGAAGAGCTGCTGCGTGCCCCTATATAAGCGACAGTGATAGGAATCACCGGATAGACGCAGGGCGTAAAACTGGTCAATACTCCCCCAAGATAAGCGGCAAGAACGGCCATGTAAAACGCGCCATGAATGTAAGCATCCGGATTTCCGAGAAGATTCTCAATCATTGGTAGAGTCTCCCAACTGACCCCGCCCCCGTTTTTTACTTGTACGCGTTGATCTTTTCCAGCAGTACATTTTCCGGCATGGCGCCGATGATATCTCCCACCTTCTCCCCGTCCTTGAAGACCAGAAGATCGGGTATGGAACGGATACCAAACTTTGACGCGGTTTCATTATTGCCGTCCACATCAAGCTTGGCAAACACGATATCTCCCTGATGGTCTTTCGCGAGTTTATCAAGGACTGGACCCATCATCTTGCACGGACCGCACCACTCGGCCCAGCAATCGACAACCAGAAACGGGTACTTCGCTATCGCTTCACTGATGTTGTCATCGGTCACAACAACCGGACTATCCGGATTATCCATAAATTTTTCCATTTCTTTGCCTCCTGATTACGTTATTACGTTGTTTTTTATTAATGGTATCGTGAAACATGGACTCAATGCCTGTCATGTTCCTCTTCTTCTATCAGGCTCAGAATACCCTTTATGAATTCAGGCCTCTTGAGATAGTAACATCTCATATTCTTTTCCTTGCGGCAATCGACAATACCCTGTCCTTTAAGTATTGTAAGGTGCTGTGAGATATTCGCCTGGCTTGCATGCACACAGTCTTCCACAGCCCCCACGCACTTTTCACCCTCCGCAAGTTTCTTTACTATTCTCAATCTGGTGGCATTTCCCAGTGTCTTGAAAAACTCCGACATCTTCTCATAATCCACGTTACCCACATATCACCTCTATATAAAAACTATGATATATTCTACTTTCAATATATACTCATTCTATCGCGGATTGTCAAGTGGATGAACATAAACATTTTCCGGGCCTGCCCGTTATTTTTTATTTCTCGCGCCCATACGGCCAGGCCATAATGCCGCCTTCCATAACCTTTACATTCTTCCAGCCATTGGCTTCCAGGACAAGGGCAGATTCGTATCCTCTCAATGATATCTTGCAGAAACAGATGATCTCTTTATCCTTGTCCTCAGGCAGCTCATTGAGTCTCTTTCGCAGTGCACCGAGTGGAATGACGGTCTCACCAATACCCAGGCGCATCTCTTCGTATTCGTCGGGTCCTCTTGTGTCAAGGATAAAAGGAGTTTTATTGTTGTCCAGTTTCTTTTTAACCTCTATTGCAGAGATACCATTCATCCTGCCCTTCATCTTATTCTGCATAATGTGGACTGTGGCTATAAAATGATCTATCGCAAGTGAAAAAGGGGGTGCATACGGCAGGTCGGCATTAACAAGATCCTCAACGGTAAAATCACCTTTAATAGCCATCGCCCACTGGGAAATCTGCCTGCTTACATCACCCGGACCGACACACTGGGCTCCGAGAACCTTGCCCGTTTTTCTGTCTGCAACCATTTTAGTTACAAGGAGTTCCCCTTCCATGAAACCGGGTTTATCCGGACTTGCATTTATTACAGTTATAATGTCATCATAATCCAGTTTTCCTGCTACAGTTTCAGACAATCCTGTTGAACCTGCCGAAAAATCAAACACCTTGCATATTCCCGTCTGAATGGTCCCGGGGAAAGTAACGTTGTTGCCCGATGCCGCATTCTCTCCCGCCACACGTCCCTGCAGATTGGCAAGGTCGCCAAACGGTGCGTGCACCTTTCTCCCCGTGATAATGTTGTATGATTCAACACAGTCACCCACTGCATAAATATCGGGGTCGGAGGTCTGCATATATTCATTAACTTCAATACCGCCTGTCTCACCTGCCTTTAAACCTGCTTCCCTTGCAAGTCGTGTATTTGGAATTACGCCAATAGCCACTACCGCCAGCTCGCAGGGCAATTCAGCGCCATTTTGAAGCTTTATGCCGGTCAGCCTGCCATCTTCACCCTGAAATTCGACAATACCGTTGTCGGTAATAACATTTGCTCCTTTGCTTCTGACATGATTCTCAACAAGTTTTGCAAGCTCCCAGTCAAGGAATGTCAGGAGCTGTGGCAGCAGCTCGACTACTGTAATATCAATGCCCGCCAGCTGGAGCGCTTCACAGGTTTCAATTCCTATCAATCCTCCACCAATGATCACCGCTTTCTTGATTTTCTGTTCCTCCCTTACTCCCCGCAGAAAATCGGCATCTTTCATGGACTGTAACGTAGTAATACCTTCAAAATCAGTACCGGGAATGGGAGGTATTCTGGGAACAGCACCCGTGGCAATAATAAGTTTGTCATACTCGAGCGTGCCTGCCTCACCCGTCAGCAGATTCGTGTATGCCACTGTTTTGTTTTTCCTGTCTATCGCTGTTACTTCGGTGTTTGTTCTCGCCTCTATTCCCTTTGCGTTGAGATAAAACACAGGATCTCTTGTCACACCTGTCGCTGTGCACAAAAGCATATTCCTGTCATCAAAATAGCCTCCGACATAGTATGGATATCCGCAGGAGGCCATGGACAGATCCGGATCCTTTTGTAGTATCACTATATCCGCATCATAATCCAACCTGCGCGCTTTCGCTGCAGCCTTTGGTCCCGCGGCGGAACCGCCGATTACAATAATTCTTTTTTTCTGTGCCATAATCATATCCTTCCTCAGTTTTATATTAAAACATTGCGTGTAATTATAATCATTCAATCTAAACTGTCAAACCGGCTTGTCCGCAAGCGCGAACAGTAACCGGAACAGGAAAAAAGATAAATAGAGAAGAGTCAAAGTTTGACAAAGCAGTAAAAAGTCAGAAAACACCATTTTTTGTCATTCCGGCGGAAGTCGGAATCCAGTAATTTCAATATGTTCTGGATGCCGGATCAAGTCCGGCATGACGTTTTTGGGACTTTTTACGAGTTCGTCAAAGTTTGATACACTCGTAAAAGTCTGTCATTCCCGCGTAGGCGGGAATCCATGGAGGGCTAAGCACCGAAAAACTGGATTCCCGTTTTCACGGGAATGACAAAATTGTGCATATTTTGACTTTTTACGATTCCTTCTAAAAATAATATGTGAGGCAGAGATAAGCGCTGTCTGAGGGCTTGTTGAGAAAGCTGACACCACTTATTTTATACCCGCCGTACTCTGTGTCTCTACCGCCATAATAGATATTGCCCGTCAGGGTGATCTGTGTGTTCTGAGTCATATCCCACGCAGCGCGAGGCTGTAATAATCCCGAAAGATCACCCAGGTTGCTGATTGCAGTCAAATAGACGTTGAACAGCGGGTGAAGTTCCATTCTGATATGACCGCTCAGATAATTTCGCCCCAGAGTAAACAGTTCTCCCCGGCCGATACGCCCGGCAATATCGGGATCAGTCCATGCCTCCGCGTACCGGTCGTGGCAGAGACCATTAAAGTAGTATTCCAGATATCCGTAAAAATTCTTTTTCCACCATGCCCAGGAGTAATCAATATTTGCCACCACCGACAGGTAATCACCCGCGCCGTGATCTTCGTCAAGGAAAGTCCATGTACAATCCAGACGCCAGGCAGTATTTCCAAGGTATCCGGTACTGCCTAATCCCACCACCGTATCCCGATAGTGCATGGCTGCCATTACGTCGAACTCTGTTGAACCCCGGGCGAAATGCAGCTTTCCCGCCAGGGAGGACTGGTCCCATTTCACATCTCCACTCGTCAATTCACGTCTTGGCACATAGAGGAATTGAAAGTCACCCACTTTATTCACGGGAAATTGGGTGTATATCATATCATCTCCGATCTTATACTCCCGTTCAATATCCGATGGCGAAAATGGATTAAAAAGGTCTATCGGGTTAAAGAGAAAGCCGTTTCCCCAGGTAACTGCCTGACGACCGATGCGGACAACACCCCACTCCGGCATCAGTGTCAGAGAGAGTCGATCCAGACGGTGATAGAGGATCTGGTTATCATTTTCATCAATCGTCTTCGTCAAGTCCATCAAGCGCCGTTTATCACTCGGAGGACCTCCGGCCACCAAACCGGCGCTGGAAAGACCCGGGTAAAGCCGCTCCAGCTCCTTTTCCTTACGCCGTGTATCTCCACCTGAAAAAACAGCTTCGTAGTGGGTTTCGAAAATTCCCCGATTCCCGAAGAAAAGCTTGTTTTTGAGCCGCATCTCAGAGGACCCGTCATAGCAGGGATCAGTGCCCACCGGCTGGAAATATGACTCGCCGTCAGGCCATAAAACGGAGCCCCTGACCTTCGCGTGGCCACCCCACTGGTCATCAATATCCTTATACCAGGGATCGGGAGTGGTGGTTTTATTTTTTGATGCAGCAGGAGGTGATTCATTCGGGAAAGACGATGATGCCCATGAAGATGACGAGCCGATGCAGGTTAACAAAACAACTGCGAGGAGGAATGAAAGGAGGATAAAAATTTTGGTTCTTTCGTAAAAAAGCTGGATCATAACGCACAAGAACCGGTCTTTCTGAAAATTTACTAATGATGTCATTCCCTCGAATGCGCCATCATTATTGTCATTCCCGCGAAGGCGGGAATCCAGAAACATGTTCAAACTATCTCAGTAATATAAATCTCTCCATTCAGAATTCATTTCTTCAATAAGCCTCATTTTCCACTTCCTGTTCCATTTCTTTATCTGCTTTTCTCTTGTAATAGCTTCCCGTATATCGTTATGTGTCTCATAATACACAAGAGTATGCACATTATATTTTTTCGTAAATCCATCTATAAGATTCTGTTTGTGCTCATAAATCCTCTTGAGTAAATCACTGGTCACACCGACATACAAAGTTCCGTTTTTTCTGCTCGCAAGAATATAAATGTTTCATTAACGCACGTCACGTCATGTCTCCCCGCTTTCGCGGGGATAGCGTATGGATTCCCGCCTTCGCGGGAATGACAGATTAAAAGGAGTTACCGGATCTCGTCACCCGCCACCAGTCCGTCCCTGATCAGGACAAGTCGGCGGGCATAATCCATGACCATTTTATCATGGGTGGAGAAGATAAATGTGACTTTTTTCTTCTCGTTCATTTCCTTCATCATTTCCAGAAGGCCCTGACCTGTTTTGGAATCCAGGTTGGCCGTGGGTTCATCCGCCAGCACGATGGCCGGGTCGGACACGATGGCCCGCGCAACGGCCACCCTCTGCTGCTGCCCGCCTGACATCTCTGCCGGACGCCTGTTGTATGTATCTTCCAAACCAACGTCATCCAGTATGTTTTTTGCTCTTTCACGTCGTTCAGCCGGAGGAACACCCTGGAGAAGCATGACAAACTCCACGTTTTCCAGCGCCGACAGAACCGGGATAAGGTTATAGGCCTGGAATACAAACCCTATATTGTGTAAACGTAAGCTGGCCAGTTCCGACTGGTTCATTTTACCCAGAGTGCTTCCATTCACGGTGACACGCCCGGAATCAGCCGAATCCAGACCACCGATAATATTCAGCATGGTGGTTTTGCCTGATCCCGAGGGCCCGGCCAGGGCCACAAAACCCCCTTTCTCTATGGACAGACTCACACCGCCAAGGGCGGTGACTACAATCTTTCCCTGCTGATAGGTCTTTTTAACGTCGGCGCATTCCACGATGTTCATATTATATCTCCAAAAGTGTTTCGTGCTACGAGTTGCGTATTTCGAGTTACGGGTAATGATTTTTTCAACTCGCAACACGAAACTCGCAACCCGCAAAATTTCAGGTGTGTGTCAGGGCCTCCACCGGCGTAAATCTTGCCGCTTTAACAGCCGGGTAAACGCTCACCAGAAGACCCAGGATGAATACCACCAGGTTGGCGACGATTACATCATGGCTGTAGATAGCAGGATAAATTATCCTGGACATGCCGGCAAATTCCAAACCGGAGGCGAGGGCAGAAAGATCGATGCCGTTGCCGGACAGGGCAAACACGCTTAAAAAGCTCAGGACATTTCCAATAGCCGTACCGATAAGAAGGATAAAAAACGACTCCGCTAAAACCTCCTTGATAATCCACCGCGGTTTCATACCCAATGCTTTAAACAGGCCAAACTCCCGTATCCTTTCAAACACGGCCATCAGCGTGGTGTTGACGATGCCGAAGCCCATGGCAATAAAAACCACTATAAACCATATGTACATAAACCCGTCATAGATGGCCAGATATGCAGTGATTAATGGTAACAACTCCCGCCATGTCTGAACCTCATAATCGGCAGAGGGCACAGCGGCCCGCAAATTATCGGCCACCTGTTTGACTCCCTCTTGATCAGGAAGGATAATGGATATCTCGGAAATACCGTTTTCCAACTTCAGCATGTGCTGAGCAGCCGTCTTGGTCACAAAGATAAACTGCTTTTCCGTGGACTGCATTTCAGCCTCGAAAATTCCGACAATACGAAAGGCCCGGGAGGCTATTTCCCGGTCGGTATCCTGTGACATCATAATAATCTTGCGACCCAATTTGGTCTCAAACTTGTCCACCAGCGCCTTGCCTGCCACAATTCCGTATTTGTCATCATCTCTGAGGTAACGTCCTTCTGTGACCGCCTTTCCGATGAACGAGATCCTGGCCTCCCGCGCCGGGTCAATTCCCACGAAGGTGACACCTGCCGTGTGCCTGGCGTTATTCGCGACGGCATTGACCCTGACTCTGGAGGCCCACTGAGCGCCGGCAGGAAGAACCCTTTCCATGGCCGTCTTCACTACCTCCGGATCGATCATACTGTTTTCAACAACAGGGTCGTTTCGATAACCTTTATGGTGAACCTGGATATGTCCGGTGAGGGTGGCGATACCGTTTCGGACCATCCCATCGGAGATTCCTCTCATAAGTGCACCCAGAAAAATCATGCTCCAAACTCCGATAATAATCGCGGTCATGATAACCACAGTCCGCTTCGGGTTTCGCCAGATATTTCGCCAGGCTAATTGGAAGTGCATGGTGTCCCCCTAAATTCCCGCCATCGCTTCTACCGGGCGGAGGCGCCGGACCTTAAGGGCCGGATAAAGAGCGGTCAAAAAGGTAATAACAAGCACCGCGGCCGGTCCGATTGAAGCGGAAAGCATTGAAAGCTGTGGATACATGCGCTCCGGCAGACCAAACTGTCTCATCAACTCGGATGTACCCGAAATGACAATCCCGTGAACCTGGAAGTACCCGGTGACCAGGCTTCCTGCGATGATACCGACGACAATACCCGCTATAGTCATTATCGTGGATTCAATCAGGAGCAGTTTGCTCAACCGGCCGGGAGTCGTTCCGATGGCCAGAAGAACGCCGAACTCTCTCGTACGCTCAAAGATAGCCATGAGAAACGTATTCAAAATACTGAATGCAACGACGACGATTAGAATGAGATAGAAGATAAACCCGCTGTACAGATCCATCTGAATGGCCTCAATCAAACCGGGCATCAGTTCCATCCAATCCAAAACCACAAGATGACCTTCATTCCCGATATCTTCGATGCCGGCTGCCACAGCCTTCTTTATCTCCGGCACGTATTCCAGGGATTTGCCAAGCGCCACAACTTCATGAACCGCCCCGCGCATGGCATAAACATCCTGAAAGTTTTTCAATGGTATATTAATAGAGGAACGATCGAATTCGTCCATGCCTGAACGGTAAATCCCTTTTACCTTAACCACGGTGGCCGCAACGGAACCATCACGCCCCTGGCCCAGCACAACCAGTTCATCACCCAGGCCGACTTTAAGGTTTCTTGCCAAAAGCTCTCCCACCAGGGCCTGATCGGTGTCGTCTTCGGACAGATAGCTTCCCTGACGAATCATTTTTTTAAGGGTAGACACACCGGCTTCCCTGACCGGGTCAATCCCGACCACCATGACACCATAGGTTCGTTCACTGGAGGACACCAGAGAAAAGGCGGTGGCTCTGCAGGTGTGAGCAGCCACTTCCGGAGTATCATCCAAAACATTTCCTACAGCGGCAGGATCGGACACCACCAAACGGATGCTTTTCTTGTCATTATATCCTCTGGCCTGAACCTGCAGGTGCCCGGTATGTATTTTCACCGCGGAATTAATCATGGTGTCATAGGATCCAAATTGCCAGGACAACATAAAGACCAGCAACACGCTGGCAAACGCGATGGCGGATATTGTTAGAATGGACCGCCTTGGATTGCGCCAGATATTGCGCCAGGCCATTTTGATATCTATGGACATGATTTCCTACCTTGTGGGGGTCTTCAGAGAAGACAGCGTTAATAATCTGTCCGGCAGATCTTTATCAAAAACAAGTTCCTTGTATTCCAGCATGGTATATTCATCTTTCACATCAGACTTTTGCATTTTCCACACCCCGGGAAACAGCTTGCCGCCCAGCATTCGAATCTGCAGCGTGGTCATTATCTTAACCGGCTGGAAATCCTCATCATAAAATTCCTGCACTAAAAAGATATGGTCCTCCCGAAGCTTGAGTTTCTGCATGCCCCACACTACCGGCGCTTCGGGTTTCGGCATAGATTTGATTACATATACTTTTTTCCCTTCATGTGTCTCGGTACCGGTGATTGTATGGGTATAATCATTGATCAGGCTTTCGGACTTGGACAGATCGTTATTGGAAAAATCCGATCCCATCCAGGCCTGGGACATCATTGAGGGTGGAATCTTGATCACCCGGTTGATCTTGGGATTATACGTCCACATCTCCCTGCCTCTCTTGAGCGTGCCGTTTCCACTATCCCTGGCCGGCGCAATGATCCGGAAAATGCTGTCTTCCTGTCCCTTAGTCCATGCCTTGATTGTCATGGTCCTCTGCCAGTCAGGGCGATGAATGGTCATTACCACCGTAGAAATAGAGGTTTTGCCCCGCATGTAATTGAAACTGGCCTTCACCAGAGCCTGAGCGTCTTGAGCCTTTGCATCCGCACCCAGACCACAAAGAAATAGAACCAGCCACAGAGAAAGTATTATCTTTTTTGCCATACTGTATTTCTTCATAAGAACCTGCCATCGCCCTTCCGAATTATGTAATTCCCTGAAGACCTTTCACTCGGGATTTTTACCATCCTCAGCGAGTGTTTCCAACGCGCCGCGGTCAACCAATCTGATATTGGACCCATCCACCTCTATAAGTTTTCTGTTTTTCATGTTCCCCAGGGCTCTTGACAGTGATTCCGGACCGGTACCCAGGATGTTTGCAAGCTGCAGTTTTGAAATATTCAGTTCAACAAGTTCTTCGTTACCCTGTTCCTCCGCCCGGTAAAGCAGATACGCGGCCAGTCTCCCGGGGATTTCCTTCAAGGATAAATTCTCTATCTGGACGGTAAATTCGCGAAGTCTCATCGAGAGAACCGCCAGGATATTCATTGTTAAAGAGGGGTTGTTTGTTATAAGATTAATAAACTCGGTTCTTGAGAAGAATAAAAGGTGGCTTTTTGAAATTGCCTGAGCATTGGCTGGAAATGATTTTCCTGAAAAGACGGGAACCGCGCCGATAGTCTCCCCTTCTTTAACAATGTGAAGGATCTGCTCTTTTCCTTCGGGAGATATCTTGTAGACCTTGACGATTCCCGTTATGACGAGATAGAATCCGTTGCCTTCATCCCCATCAAAGAATATCATCGCTCCCTTGTCGAAGTGTCGATCGAGGGATACGCGAGAAATTTCTTTCAGGTGATCTTCCGATAACCCGCCGAAGAACTGGCTCTTTGACAGAAGATCCATGCTATCTATCATAACTTTATCCTTTCCTGATAAATATCACCCCCTTTTAACATAAGTCAAGGCAATGTACTGTTCTTTAAGATAGATTCGAAAAAAATGCGGATTTGTATGTTGGAAAATACTTACCGTGTTTTATTCTTACTTGTATGCGTTATTCTTATATTCGGTTGCAACACGGTGATTAAGAACAATCACGAAACCACGGAAAAAAAGAAAGCTCGAAATCACATTTGCTTTTTCGTGTTTTCGTACTTTCGTGTTTTCGTGATATAAATCTTGTTTGGTTCCGGTTTGTCCGGGTTAGGATGAAAAATAGAAAAAGATGAAATATTGTCGAAGGAGAAACCATGAAGCTGCATCACGTTGCCGTAGTTTGTCGTTCCCTGGAGAATGCAGATCGATTCTACGGGGAACTTTTGGGATTGAAACAGATTAAAAGTTTTACCCTTAACAGAGAGTTGGTGGATCAGATATTTGACGTTAATTGTGAATGTCAAATGACTCTCTATGGGAACGAAAACTTTGCCGTTGAAGTTTTCGTAACGTCTGTTCATCCAGAAAAAGTGAATCCCTTTGTTCATCTTTGCATAGAGGTGGAAAACAAAGAAAAATTAGCAGAAAATTGTCAGGCGAAAGGTCTGGAAACAAAAAGGATATCAAGGGGAGATGGGTCGCTCATTTTCGTAAAGGATTATGACGGAAATCTTTTTGAGATTAAATAATTACAAGGAGGAATATCATGTTCTGTTATCAATGTCAGGAAACGGCAAAGAACACAGGCTGCAGCGTAAAGGGCGTCTGCGGCAAGACGGAAGAGACGGCAAACCTTCAGGATCTGCTGATCTATGTCTTAAGGGGTATCTCGGTCTATGGCGAGAAGGCGAAAGAGACAGGAAAGTTGGACAGGAAGTATGGACTGTTTATAGCACAGGCACTTTTTGCAACCATTACGAACGCAAACTTTGACAACGGCAGAATTATCGCACTCATCAGAGAAGGGCTGAAACTCAGGGACGAATTAAAGAAAAAATGTGGAGGCAATATTTCGGGAGAATTGCATGACTCGGCTGTCTGGTTTTCAGATGATGTTGATGAGTTCTCTCAAAAGGCTGCCGGGGTGGGCGTTCTTGTCACTGACAATGAAGATGTCCGCTCGCTCAGAGAGCTGCTCATTATTGGATTAAAAGGTGTTGCCGCCTATGCCGATCACGCCGCTATTCTCGGTCATGAGGATGACAAGATTTATGATTTCCTGATGGAAGCCCTTGTCTCCACAACAAAAGATCTGACCGTCGACGAGATGGTGGCAATGGTCATGAAAGCCGGAGAATGCGCAGTCACAGGAATGGCCCTCCTCGACAAGGCAAACACATCCACCTATGGAAATCCTGAAATCTCAAAGGTCAGTATCGGTGTCCGGAACAACCCGGGGATCCTCATCTCCGGCCATGACCTGAAGGATATGGAGGAACTCCTGAAGCAGACGGAAGGAACAGGCGTGGATGTCTATACCCACGGCGAGATGCTGCCGGCAAATTATTATCCCACATTCAAAAAATACACCCATTTCGTGGGCAATTACGGAAATGCCTGGTGGAAGCAGAAGGAAGAATTCGAGTCTTTCAACGGCCCGATACTCATGACAACCAACTGTATTATCCCGGTCAAGGATTCATACAAAGACAGGATCTTCACAACTGGAATGACCGGCTATCCGGGTGTAAAGCATATTCCCGACAGACCGGAAGGCGGGGCAAAGGATTTTTCGGAGATCATAAAACTGGCTAAGAGATACGATCCGCCCGTTGAGATTGAAACAGGTGAAATTGTCGGCGGATTTGCCCATAGTCAGGTCCTTGAGCTGGCCGACAAGATTGTGGACGCGGTAAAATCGGGCGCAATCAAGCGCTTTGTCGTAATGGCGGGCTGTGACGGACGTCAGAAAGGCAGAAGCTATTACACCGAAGTCGCGCAGGAACTCCCCAAAGATACCATCATCCTTACCGCCGGCTGCGCCAAATATCGTTACAACAAGCTTGATCTCGGCGATATCGGCGGCATCCCGAGGATGCTCGACGCGGGCCAATGCAATGATTCCTATTCCCTGGTCGTTATCGCCCTGAAACTGAAAGAGGTCTTCGGTCTTGAGGATATCAATGACCTTCCCATCTCTTATGACATCTCATGGTATGAGCAGAAGGCCGTGGCAGTGCTGCTGGCTCTCCTCTTCCTCGGGGTTAAGGGAATCCGCCTTGGACCGACACTGCCGGCATTTGTATCTCCGGCTGTTCTAAAGGTTCTCGTGGAAAATTTTGATATCAAACCAATCGGAGATGTCAAGGCGGATATTGAAGCGATGATGAAAGGAGAATAATCAGCAATAAGGTGATTCTATGAAAATATTACGTAAAATAATTGAGATTGATGAAGAACTGTGTGACGGGTGCGGGCAATGCGTGCCCGGGTGCGCCGAGGGCGCCTTGCAGATCATTGACGGCAAGGCGCGGGTCGTCGCGGACAGATATTGCGACGGTCTTGGTGACTGCGTGGGAGAATGCCCCACCGGGGCGCTCAGGATAATTGAACGGGAAGCGGAAGAATTTGACAAAGAGCAGGTCAATAAACATCTTACCGAAAGAGGAAGCGATCCGGGTGACAAAATAAACACCCTGCCATGCGGATGCCCGTCAACTAATATCCAGACCTTTGAAACATTCGCATCCTGCCAGGAGGCAAACAGGCCTGCGGATATCGTGGAAAGCGGCGGCGAATCATTTCTCACTCACTGGCCTGTCCAGATAAGACTTGTACCAGCGAGCGCCCCTTTTCTCAAGAACGCCGACCTCCTTGTGCTTGCGGACTGCACGGCAGTCGCCTTTCCCACTCTTCACCGGGATCTGCTGAAAGGGAAAGTGGTCATGATGGGATGCCCGAAATTCGACGACGTCCAGGATTACATAAACAGATTCGCGGATATTTTCAGAACCGCGGACATTAAGAGCGTTACTACTGTTGTCATGGAGGTTCCCTGCTGTTCCGGCCTTCCCATGATAGTGAAAAAAGGAATGGAGGCAGCAGACAGGGAAATACCAATGGAAGAGGTGGTGTTAAGCACAAGAGGAAAGATCTTGACACGCTCATAAGAAATCAGGGAGAAGGGAAGAAAGGACAAACTTATTCTTCCCCGACACAAAGACAGCAAGTTCGTAAGAAGTCAAATTTATACCCTTTTTGTCATTCCCGCGGAAGCGGGAATCCAGTTCTTTCAAGTGGTTATGGACTCCCGCCTTCGCGGGAGTGACTCGACTTTTAACTTTTTACGAATGCATCAAAGATCGTTATGGAGGTACTTACGTTATGAAGGAGATATTAATCCTGCTTGGGATCGTTGCCGTCTGGTATGCGCTCCAGGCCTATATCCTACCCCGGATGGGGATATCCACATGACTCAAACAATCCTGCCAGTTGGCGGATAAAAAGGGTAACGCAGGCAAACTTGATGACAAAGATGTCAGGTGAATTTTTGCGGTTATCATATTATGTCTGACGATCATTCAAAAATGGAGTTGGAAAGCAGAACAGCTGAGGCGATGATTGAGATCTTCTGCCATGGACAACATGGTAATAAAGAAGGCCTCTGTTCCGAGTGCCGGGAGCTTCTGGACTACGTTGTGCAACGCCTTGAAAAGTGCCCCTTCCAGGAGAACAAACCGAAGTGCGCCAAATGCACTGTACACTGTTACAAACCGGATATGAGGAAAAAGATCAGGGCAGCAATGAAATATGCCGGCCCACGCATGCTTTACCGGCATCCTGTCCTGTCGAGTGCGCATTACCTGACAGGGAAATGATTTATGCGCGGTCTTTAACAATCGTTGAACAGGTATGGCGTCTCCCCGATTTGTCAAGATCAGTTCAAAATTGAGCATTTGACACTTAAGCGAAGGGTTTTTTACGGCTCTGTAACCTTTGCCTCGCCAAGCCTGGAAATACCTTCTTTAGTCAGGAAGTCCTTCGGCACGGGGCAACCATTTGCTGAAGCAAGACGGAACCACTTCAGGGCTTCGTCGGGATTTTTGGGAACACCCCTGCCTGTGGCATACACCAGACCCAGGTGATACTGGGCAAATTTCTCCTTTTGATCAGCGGCTTTCCTGAGCCACTCAACCGCTTTTACTTCGTTCCGATCGACGCCGATTCCAGCCAGATACCAGAGGCCGAGGACAAACTGGGCAGGAGGATAACCCTGCCCGGCAGAAGACCTCATCCACTTTTCGGCTATGGCCTGGTCACTGGAGATACCCTGCCCGGCAGAATACATGCAGGCAAGGCGATACTGGGCCGCGATATTGCCCCCTGCGGCACTTTCCTGATACTTCTTCACCGCAGTTACATAATCCTTCTTATCATACGCCATTTTTCCCATATTCAGCGCTACATGACCTTTTATCGCGCTGCAACCCGATATTTGAAAAATCCCCGCGAAAATCAAGGCCACAGTAATAACAAATGCACCCGTTTTAAAAATATGTCTCATAGCTCATACCTCTTTTTAATTTCCATATCGATGATATGTTTGAAGATATTATCAGCCATCAAAATATGTGTATCTGGAGTAACAAAGTGCCCTTCTCTTCCCAACCCTGGGAAGCGCCGTACTATTGTCACCCGCCTCCTCCGTCTCCTCTACCCCTGGTTTCGGCCTCAGCATCACCAAGATCCCCTTCCGCTTTTTCGAGTTGGGAAGTCAGTCCGAAGTAGTGTAATATTGTATTTTTATCCAGATGCCCGTAATGTGCAGGGTGATTTAAAATTTCGCTTTTTATGTCTTTGATTATATCTTTTATCTTATCTTCTTCACTCTTTCCCCACGGAGCGAGTTCCTGCGTAAGCGCGTTGATTTCAGCAGCGGTAGCCTCTGATACCGAGGGAGCCCGATCAGGACTTACAACCCTTCCCTTCTCTCCCGTATTGATATATTCGACAATGTCGGGCAGATTCAGGCTGAAGATATATCCCTTCTCTTTTTTAAATACCGCTTCTGTTATTCCTGCCAGAAAAGAGGTAAAAAAATCAGTTCCCCTTACTCCGATAACCGCGGTTGGCGTATGGATCTCAAACCGGCTCTGATTCTTGAGTCCAAACACCATCCCGAACGTTTTTCTTACCGTACTCTGAATTTTCCCCGCGGCCAGATTGAGAATTCCAACGACTCGCCCCTCTCCCACAAAATACTCGGAAATTTCGACCCGGGTGTCTGGAGCAATGCGCAGGACGCTATCATCCAGAAAGGTGATCTCCGCCTTTGACTCTTTCTTTACCTGGATAACATCGCCCTTATGCACATCTTCCTGCATCTTGGCGGACTTGACTGCCTTACCGGAGCTTATAATATCCACCTTGCCTGCAATATAGGTGAACTTCCCCACCGGCGCCGCCTGAGCCACCAGGGGAAACAGTGCGCCCAGAACAATAAAACAGGCTGTAATTGCAAGATACTTTTTCATGTTTCCTCCTTGACCTATACAAATAATGAGAGATTCATAAAAAGTGATATTGCATAGATCACTTTACTTGACAGCTTACGCGATTGTATAACACAAAGCTCCGGCGCTGCCAAGAAGATGGCCAAATAATTGAGCTTAAAATAGGGACATCGCCCTTTATTCCCATCCCCAATATCCTTTAATAAAAAAGGGCGTCCCTATTTGATGCTATTTGATGGACTCGTAAAAAGTCGAAATACACACAATCTTGTCATTCCCGTGGAAACGGGAATGACAGACTTTTTACGAAAGCATCCTATTTGTTCCTATTTGTTCCTATTTGTTCTTAAGTAGTGAAGATATTTCAAGAAGAGATTCATTTAAACATTTTGAAATTGCTTTCAGTTGATCTTTGTTTTTACTTCTACTGGAGAGACAAAACATTATAAAATCATTTTTAGTAACATATCTGATTCCGAAACCATCGTCCACAACAGGTCCATAACCAGCCATTGCAAGGCCTGCAGCATCAGAAGTGCTGGTTGAGAATGTATCGTGAGTTATTGTAGCCCAGCCTGTGTCTGTAAATATTTCGGGCATTGAGTTAATATTCAGGTCTTTTCCAAAAAGCTTATACATATTTATCAGGCCAAGCATATGTCTCTGAATTCCCATACCGGACTTACAGTCAGCCAACCTTGATATATGTTCTTTTGCAGCTTCTCTGAGTAGTTTCACGGAATGGCTGTCATCAGAATCTAAAGATATGTTCTTGACAAAGGCAATAGAAGCTTCTGTCATTGTACGTACAGCTTCGGTTCGACCATGAAGAAATTTTCTCGTCATAACAGGTTCATACGTATTAAAGCATCTTTTGAAAAATTTGTATTGGGCAAGCTGAATTGATAGCTGAACAAACGCGTCCGGACTGATTCTCATGGTTTTTATTTCGCTTTTACCAAAATTTTTGAATTGCAAAATATTTACATGAGTATTCTCAACCGCAGAATCAAAAAGTTTTTTTGCATGTACAATAAATTCCTCCAGCTCTTTATTCAGTTGAAATCTAAGGCTCGTTATCTGATTATCAATATTGATATCCTGCCGCCATTCTAAGTTGTGTCTGTCATTAGCAATAAATTTTAACAATCTTCCAATAACCGAACCGTCAAGACCGGAATGTTCAGAATTTATGCCTGTTTTACCATTTTTGCAGATTATAAGCTGAAAAGATTTGTCAAACCACCTGTTCAGACCATTACCATGCATCATTGTTCTTGCAATTTCAGTTAAATCTTCCGGCAGAGCATCATCCATACAAACTGAAAAAAGTGCCGTTTCAATAATATCAAGCATGGAACTGTTTTGTGGATGTGCTTCAATCAAAAGATTGCGGGCATTTGCCCATTCATCACGAGGAAGAGTTGTTAAAATGCCTATGGGTTTCTGATTTGAGTTGTTGTTTTCTACTGTATCAACAATCAATTGGAGATCTTTTAAAATCTCTTCCTGTACTCTCATCCCCCCTGTCTGAGAAATCACATTTAGTTTAAATATCTGCCCTTTATAGAAAACAACTATATGCTTTGCATCACCTGAACCGGTATCTTGTTCTGAAAACGGACTTCTTGTTGTATCAGTAGATTTTTGGGGTATACGTGTAGCAGCAAACAGTTTTCGGTATTGATTCATACATAAGGGCGTGTCCCGCTCCATATCTATTTCCAATTGTTCACTATCAATGAGTTTCTTGAATTTAAGAATTGAATTTATATATAAAGCCGCTTGTTCAATAGAGGTGAGGCTTTTAAATTCCGGGATATCGTCAAAAAGATAAAAAACATTATTATTAATGCAAAGAGGTTTTCGATATGATAGATAAGTATCACTCCAGAATGATTCCAGCCAGTTAGATACATCCTCTTTTTCAGCCCATGCAAGAAGCTTCTGTTGCAATTTTTGTCCGTCTCCTCCCTCCCGCCTGAAATCATCAACAATCTGTCTGGTTTGTTTAAAGTCCTCTTCATTGAGCATCGGGTTAACCCATGTCAAAAACTTTTCACATGTATTGTCAAGATCTGGAATCGGCAGTGAAGGTAATGCTTTCTGTAAATCAAAGGTTTTGTTTGTCATACTTTCGTCTCCTAAACAGGGACAGCTGTCCCTGTTTTTAGATTGGTCTCCCGGCGGTTTTTATTCCCCGGCCTCGAAACAGCAACGGGGGCGTGTTCTTCCTCACAACGCGATCAGGACAAGCGCGACGAGAGCAACCGCAACGCCAAACCACTGCCGCGGGGCCAGGCACTCCCTGAGAATGAACCAGGCCAGGAAAACGGTCCCGGCTGGGTATAGTGAGGTGAGCATCGTCGATATGTCGAGCCTTCCCATGCTGGATGCCAGGGCGAAAAAAATGTTGCCCGCGGCGTCGAAGATACCCGCCAGGACAATGATAAGCAACTGACTGTTCCAGGGGACTCGTACCTTTCGCCGGCGCGTCATAATGAATGCCAGTATCATCGTAATCGACACGACCCTTGCAGTGGCAAGCGGCCAGAAAATCGAGATTTCGCTGACCTGATCAATGAAGATAAAGAAAAAGCCGAATCCCACCCCGGCCAGAATCGGCAGGCCAAGTTCACGCGAGTGAACCAATGCGGCAGTGCCCCCGCCGGCAAGGTACCAGATCGCACAGAGTCCCAGCAGCAGTCCGAAGAACTGACTTGCCTCTGGCGTCCCTTCCATGAACGTCCCGACTATGACGGGTAAAACGGCCCCGACAACGGCGCTGAGCGAAGCCACAATCCCCATGCGCCCCCGAGCGAGACCGCTGTAGAGCGCCACGAGACCAAGTGTCCCGAAAAAACCAGCCAGACCGCCAAATCCCAGATTATTCCAAGAGGGTATCGGTTCCCCCAGCGCCACGGCCAGCCCGACCAGTAGAGCAAGACCGATGAATTGCGATATGACAATGACACTGTAAACTCTGCTCCTTTTGGTCGCGAATCCGCCGCAGAAATCACCAGTGCCAAAACTCGCCGCAGCCGCGAGACCGCAGATAAGTGCCAGTGCTTCAGATTCCATCTCCTGCGGTGTTCCTCTCTCTTGTGTGACGTAGCAACTGCTCTTGGTGCCTTCTTACTGTTAATGTCAAACTGCGTCTGTATGCCGCGATTTGTCATTATAAATTGAGAATTTACAGGCCTCGCATCTGTTCGTCTCTCAGCTTGCTCCGGTCCCGTTTTTCCAGGACCGAGTTTATCGTTGCCAGCATCTGTTCTTTGTCCCTCTGGAGTGTGCCGTTTATGGGCAGGTAGTTGGATGCGTGAATCCCCACAAATCTCAGGTTATCAATCGTTAGATTCTCAAAGAGTACCTTCATCTCTTCCAGAGTCTCAAAGGCGGACATGACTTCAAATCCTCCCGACTGGACCTGATTGAAAAGGATCGTATTGGGGACGGGTGTAACCGTGAGGGCCGCAAGGTAGTGCGGTTTCATCTCGTTGGTGATCTTTGCAGTGGCGATAGCGTGTTCGTATGAACGGCGACTGTCCTTCCCGGCAAGGCCCAGAAGGACCATGGATGAAAGATTCATTCCGGCAGCGACGAGATTTTTACCGGCCTGGAGCATCTCTTCGGCAGTGACACCCTTTTTTATTTCCCCCAAAAGCGTGTCGTCACCGGTTTCCACGCCGAGATAGGCCTTCCTGAGACCGGCGGCGCGAAGGGCGGTGAGTTCCTCCATACTCTTTTCCAGGGTACTCCGCGGACCGACATAGGAACCCACATGGCGTAGTGAGGGAAAGGCGTTTCGCAGTTCCTCTAAAATCTCCAGAAGGATGTCCGTTTCGATCGCAACGGCATCCCCGTCACAGAGGAATACCTTTTCGACATCGCCGTAGTGTTCCTTTGCCATTTGAATGTCAGTTTTTATTTCATCGAGGGTGCGTATACGGAATTTCCTGTCCTTGTACATCCCGCAAAAGGTGCACTGGTTGTGCGAGCAACCTATGGTGCACTGGAGGAGATAGCTGTTCGCCTCGCTGAAGGGTCTGAAAATGTTTCCTTCATATCTCATGCTACAATGCCGTCCTTTTTCCATACAGAAATCAGAGGGGTGATTATCAAAATAATGGGGGGAAGGCAAATGGTAAAGGTTGTTAAACAGGGACAGCAGGATGGAATTGATCTTGCAGATCCATCACACCCGTTTTTTCCCTGCATTGAGGGCAAAGATCATCGATATCTTCAGCATCGAGATCCCGCAACATAATATCCGCCAGCTCCGTGAAAAGAAATAAAGGTTTTGTTTGTCATAGGTCGTTCCATGTTGATGTCCCTGTTTTTCTCCATTTTTCCGAACTCATCTTTTGCCTTGCCTGGAAAGCGCTTCAAGCATTCTGGCCACGCGACCTCCGATGGTTTCATGGAGTAGCGTGCCAATAGCTTCATTGTATTCTCTGGTTTGTGCCTGGACCTCGCCAAGCTCCTTCAAAATACTATGGCAGCTCTTGGCCATTCGTTCTCGTATCATCGGCCAGCCAAGACCGGTCTTTTTTGCCATCTTCTTCCAGTCACCAATCGTAAATGCGTCGACTGATTTACAGCTGCCAATCTTCATCGCGAGATTCCTGGAGAGGCCAGGCCAGGCAATAGTGGAGACAAGATCATAATAGGGAGATAGCCTTCGTTCGCCACCAGAATACAAAAACGAGTAGTTTTTACCATGAGCATCGGCGTTGCCGATCAACACATTGAAGATCAGGCCGTTGATAAAACTGGGAATATCAAGAACGGGTGCAGTGGACCAGTCCCGAAGCAGCAAAATGCAATCGCTAAGCGTTGGACCTCCCTCTGCCTGGTACTTTCGCTCCGGCGGGAATCCCAATCCCTGGCAGAAGTCCTCTTGGTGGAGTCGGGTCGTACTGCCTTCTTCATCAGTCGCTCGGTCATATCTTTGAACTAAAATGCAGGGTTTATTCCCGATCAGACGGTATTCTGTATCAGGCGCGTTCAAACCAACAGCCTGCGCCAGAGTCATGCAGAAGATCTCGTTGGCGGCCAGCCCCGGAAAATGATCCGGCTCTGGTTTCAGTATGTGAGTGCTTGGACTATTGTCAAGAGGGAGACATATTCCGTTGTTATGGACGATAACGGGTAGTTTGTCCTGCGCACCTGCGAGGGAGAGTCGCAGTCCATCCGTGCCAGCCATTAGGGGACGACCGGGTAACTCGGCTATGAGTTTTTGCAACTCCGGTTCAGTCAATTCGCGGTGCCGGATGTCCTTCGGATCTGTCGGAGCATCACCTTCAGGAAGCAGGCTGACTGCGCCGGCGCACTCGCCTCCTATCCTCTCCAGCATTGCGAAGTCGTTGGTGTCACTGATCCCGAGGATCTCCGCTATCCTTTTTCGTGGTCGCTCTTCAGGCAGTATGCCCGCAAAGAAAGGCCTGGCCTTCTTTCCCGGGAATGCCTCGCTTTGGAGAGGAAGTGAGCGGGAAAGGGGCATGGCGCTCGGCTTTTCAAGCCATGCCTGATCGCAGGAGAATTGCAGCAAGCCGCTATCGTCTTGATCGAGGATTCCGACTCTCTCGGCGTTCAGATAAACGATCAAGCTATTCATAACTTTTCGCCTTGACCAGCGTCAGTACCAGGACTGCTGACCTGGAGTTTGATCCCCAGGGCCTGGAGAACCTGCAGGATCTTTCCGATTTGGCAGGTTGGCTTTCCCTTCTCAAGATCAACAATAAAGCGCAGACCCGTACCACAGGTCATCGCCAGATCCTTTTGGGTGACCTTCAACTGTTTACGCCTTGCGCGAATAGCGGCGCCAATCTGTTCTGGATTTTGAGTATTCATGTTACCGATCGGGAATATCTCATATTATCGAGGGCCTGTCAACAAAAAATATTACCGTTCGGTAATGTTTGGCCGTATGCGAGTGTTTTTGGCATGAATATTACCGATCGGGAACATTGATGGCTAAGAAATCCCACACATGTATTAAAGGGACGCTTTCCATATTAATTTACAAATTTCTTTTTCGAAATAACGCTTCTGCCCAGTTCTTTTTCGGTTTCTTTTCTGGCATTTCCGGCAACTTTACCCCCACGACTGGCAACCTTTTTATTTTGAGGAAACGTATCCGGTTTCTCTTTTTTGGAAATCTCTGTGGTGACGCGCTCTCCTAACATCGTAAAAATCAGTTCCAAATCATCCATATGGTCGCGTAAATTGGCTTTTGATTTTTCAGGCAGATTCTTATATTTCTTATAGTCACCCGGTGTCATTCCAAATGTGGCTTTGGAAATCTCGGCAGTTAAAATGGCAAAGTCTTTTTGTTCTTCAATTCCACGCTCTTTCCATTCATCGGTCAGATTCTGCCGTATGGCGATGCCCCTTAATCTTTTATCAATCCAGTCTTTGGGATAGCCCTTTTTCTCATAGATTTCTTTCATTCTCTGTTGGGCAAGTTCGGGATTTTCTATTTCATCCAGCCGTTCTTTTCCAAGCTGAGCAAGCCACTGTTTAAAGGGTTCCGCCTTTTTTGATGGGATGGATTGGATAATTCGAAAAACGCCTTTTGTATTACTGCAATCTGTTACACGTTTTTTACCGTCAGGAGCTTCTATT
>JAFDAS010000101.1 GCA_019313695.1 Deltaproteobacteria bacterium | reverse complement strand
AAAGTTCGCCTGTGCGTTAATGACTGCCTCAGCCGTTGATATAAAAGGACTTACAAAAATCGCTGCATGAAAAACACGCATAAAAAACAAGGAGTTGAAAGATTGTATTATGGAGGAGTGGGAGTGAGCACGTTTTGGAAATTTTAAGCTCCCCCGATAAATAATATCTGGTTTCGAGAAGCACCACGAAAAACATTAAATATTGAAAAACAAGATTTTTCCAGAAAGATTGTGCATTTGAACAAACAATACTCAGTACCGATGAAATCATTTTTTAGTAAGGCCTAATTGGCAAAGAAAACTACATCTACTTTTGAGGATACGAAGATTATTGTTTGTATCTAATTTTATCACAAACATGAAAGGAATTCTGATGAAAGCAAAAGAAAAACAAAAAAGACATCAATTTAAGTTCATTGTCATATTTAGTCTGGTGTTGATTATTTTGTCTGGTACACGTCTTAATGCACAGGTGGTTGTAGATATTCCCGATGCCAATTTGGAGGCCGCAATTCGCGAGGCGTTAGGTATACCAACCGATCCGCTCACAAATATAGATTTATCAAGCCTGATAGCCCTTAATGCTCAAGCAAAAGGCATCACGAATCTTACAGGATTAGAATACTGTGTAAATCTTGACAATTTGTGGCTCAGTGAGAATAACATCAGCGACATAAGCCCATTATCGGGATTGACGAATCTGACTTATCTGGTGCTCTTTGAGAACAACATCAATGATATAAGCCCCGTAGCAGGATTGACGAACCTTATCCATCTTGACCTTAGTGAGAACAATATAAGCGATATAAGTCTCTTAGCAGGTTTAACAAATATTACAGATCTACGTCTTGAGTATAATAATATAAGTGATATCACCCCAATATCGGGCTTGACGAACTTGCGTGTCCTCTATCTTAATGGGAACAACATCAGCGACATAATCCCTGTTGCGGATTTGACGAACCTGTGGTTGCTGTTTATGGATGGTAACAACTACAGCGACATAAGCCCAGTATCAGGTTTGATAAACTTGACTCAGCTAGACCTGGGGGACAATGTAAGCGATATCAGTTCCTTATCGGAATTGACTAATCTGGAGATCCTGCTCCTCTCGACTAATAATATAACTGATATCAGCCCCCTGGCCGGCATGACTAACTTGAGTATGCTGTTCCTTCAACGAAACAACATTAGTGATATAAGTACCCTGGCAGGATTGACGAACCTGATGGTGCTGGCTATAAGCAGCAATAATATCAGTGACTTCAGCCCGATAGCAGGTTTGACTAATCTACGTGACCTTAATCTTGAAACAACAAACATCAGCGATATCAGCGTCTTAGCAGGATTGACGAATCTGACGTTTCTTGAACTTGACTATAACAACATCATCGACATCAGCCCCTTAGCGGATTTGATGAATCTGACGTTCTTAGATCTCGTAGAAAATCCGCTGAATTGTGACGCGTATCTGACCTTTATACCTTTGATAATCGAAAACAATCCGGGCATAGAGATTTATTATGACGAAATGCCAACTGATTGCGAGTCTGTTAATCAGCCTCCTGAAGCAGTTGATGACGTCGTTTCAACACTTACGGACATGTCAGTTATAATTGATGTGCTGTCCAATGATTCAGATCCGGATGGTGATGAGATCGGAGTAGTACAATTCACACAGCCAGAACACGGAGATCTGGCGCTAAATGTAGATGATAGTTTCATCTATACACCTGAAGATGGATTTATAGGGCAGGAGAGCTTTGATTATGAGATCTCTGATGGCTTGTTATCTTCCACTGCGACAGTAACAATCAATGTTACTGCTTCATATCCACCGGAAGAAATGATAGAGGAAATTCTGGAATTTGTTGATGACTCTGTCTTAGACGGGACACTTGTCGGCGAAGGGCCGGGCAGATCGGCTGGAAATAGACTAAACGCACTGATCAATATGCTTGAAGAAGTGAGTGATCTTATCAGTGTCGGTCTTTATGAAGAAGCATATCAGCAACTTGAAGATGTTTACAACAAGTGTGATGGCGAAAGACCACCTCCTGATTTTGTAAATGGTGAAGCTGCATCAGAGTTGGCTTTCCTTGTCATCGAACTAATGGAAAGCTTGATATAGGTTTTATTAAAATAATTAAAACCCAAGGGCTGTGAGCATCCGCTTGCAGCCCTTTTTTTTACACAAGCAAGCCCATACAATTTCCCAACATAGCCCTCAGAGGGGGGCTGAGCCTGTAGAATGGACGATCCGCCGCCGATGGGTATCATAGGGCTTATTTTCAGAGACACAACGCCAGAATAGCCATAGAAGCAACACTGAGAACAAAAATCAGCTAAAAATGTCCCTCAGAGCAGATTATTTATTGTGGTAAATACGTATTTTTGTACCTGAACAGAAAAAAGGCGGGATTTTACTTGATATAATCTATCCATCATGATATATTGCGATGAAAGGATAAGGGTGTCTAACTTGGCTTATTTTCTGTGAAGATCCACCCCCGGGATAACTTGTTTTTAAGTCCAGGTATAGAGCTGTAGTGTTTACGGAAAGGAGGTTAATTGGGACGCCATTGCGATGTAGACTTTGGACGATCAAACACATTGTTTTGTATTGAAAGAGGAGATAAAAATGAAAATAATATATATAATATTTGCTGTGCTGGTTGCCATTTCTGTTTTGGCAGGGCAGGCAAACGGGGCTTTGATAGGGGTGTTAGGCCCGGACAGCACGTCTGGCACTGCGCCTGCGATTATCTCGGCCCCAACCGACGCGATTGATGACCTTGTCACCAATACAGGGATGGAGGGATTCAACGAAGCCCAGGGAGTGACGACCACCGTCTTGCACACTATTGATGGCGGCTCAATTGCGGCTGGTACTCTCGTCGACAGCCATATGATTTTCCTAAACTCACTAAGCGGCAACTTATCTCACCGCAATGTGGTTTGGACCTTTGACGGTGAAATCATTGGTGTTATGTCCGATTACAAAGGAAATTTCGAAGCTAACTCGACCTTCGAGCTTGGCGCCTCCGGAACCAACTATACGGTCGGGATCCCTAGCGAGGTCGCACCATTTCCCGCTCGCGGTATGGAGAGTGGTGATTCGTACTTAGTCAGTGGAAATATCCTGACAGTCAGTATGGGTGTCTCCGAACCGGGTGATTGGATTCGTGTTGTTACAAACCCGGTCCCCGTTCCCGGTGCTGTTCTGCTTGGTATGCTCGGCTTGAGTGTAGCTGGTGTGAAATTGCGTAAACATGCGTGAGAGTTCAGCATAAAACAAGGACAAAAGAAACTCAGACTAATGTATTAAAAAGGGCTGTGAGTATTAACTTGCAGCCCTTTCTCATTCTTGCCGGAACAACTCAATCCCGCCTATAGAATCTCACAGAGTAGCCCTCAGCGGTGTTTTGTGGCCGTAGAATGGACGATCTTGCCTTGATGCGTATCATCGGCTTATTTTCAAAGATAAAACACCAGAATAGCCGTAGTAGGTACACTGAGAGCAGGAATCCATTAATCAGGACGCGGGTTTCGACCGGATCATTCTTGTATCCACATCGGCCACGGCAACTGTTAAGTGTCACAATGCGGTCGAAACGACAGGGCGAGATGGATCCGTGAAGACACAACTTTTGACTTGGCTGCACATTTCATAGTTGCTATTATGTTTTTACCTCTGGATAAAGAAGTACGGCCTGGCTGACCGGATCACGGCGAATAGACTGTCTTTCAAGCCATTTAAGTAACGAGGCCATCTTCTTATGAAGGGGCTATCGAGATAACACGGTATCAACCCAAGTGCGGGAGACTGCCATGGATAACTATGTGATGTTTGCCATTGCCGAGGCAATGGCTGAGCTGTTTGTCAAATTGACGTGGTTCAGCTGTGGTTGGTTTTTGTTTTATGCAATTCTGGGACCGTGGCTCAAAGTAAGACTGGTTCACCTGGGAACGGGTAAGGATCTACTATCGGCCCGTCGATTCGGCCCTGTTTTTGTCTCCCACATTTTGTTCAGCGCAGCCCTCGTAAACCCGCTTACGATGCTCGTGGTCGCCGACAAATTCGGTGATGTGATGAATTCGAATATCTGGGATATCTTCTTGATAGTCGTCTATTTCTGGATACTCTCTCTGGTCTTGGAGTGTTTACTCTTGCGTGTTGTTGGCCGATGGAGAAGGCTTCGATGGTTCCAATGGCGTCCGCCACTGAGAAGGGTGGTCCCGACGAGTCTTCTGCTGAGCGTTTTGGGTTTCGGGGCAGGAGCAGCAGGATTATATATGGAGGGCGTGATACCGACAGTATTGAGGTCTTTTCCGCTTCGGCCGGGATGTTTCGAGTGGAAAGTTGATACGGGCATCAAACCATTGAAAGACGCTTCCCTCGCGGCTGAATCCGACCGAATGATCGCCGATGATAAGTATGTGTACGTACAGGTGAATGCTAAACAGCACCAATGGCAAGTTGTTGACAGGAACAGCCATGAGATTCTCGGGGACAAGGTTGAAGCATTAGGATATGTTCGGGCTGATGATTCGGGTGGATCATGGCAGATAAGGCGAAGCCCGGATGGACTTCTATATGACCGGGTTTCTGGACAGAATCCGAGAAAGATTCCGATTGCTGTTGCACGCGATGTAGTTTTCTTGGAGCATCAGGTGGATGGCCTGATCGTTGGGGCCAATCCATCGAGCGGCCACCTTTTTGCTTTCGACCCAGAAGAAGAGAGACTCGATTGGGAGATTGTCGCTCCGGCAGCGGAAGGGAACAATGACAGGCGAATTGGTTCCATTGCAGCCGCGAATGGTGTAATAGCCGTAGGACTGTGGATGTCTCGTGTCTGGGCGGTGGATGCCGGGACGGGTGAGCCTCTATGGGAATTCGACGAAGACGGCATGGGTAACGCCATCTATGTGGTGGCTTCGGGCCAGACGGTAATAGGTTTTTCGAGAAGTGGGAAGGCATACGCTATTGATGTCAGAAGTGGAGAGTCAAAATGGTCTGAGGACGTCGGCGACCTTGCTGGTGGGATCGGAGCAGGCAATGCGTGCCTGTCTGGGAACAAGGTAGTATTCCGCGACGAAAACAACGTAAGCTGTGCTGATGCGGAAACGGGCAAGGTTCTGTGGCGCAGGAGCGTTGGCAACCACTATTCGGGCGGAGTAACCTGCGCCGGTGAAGGAATAGCTGCCTGTGCAAGTGACCGGACGCTGGCCCTGTTCGACTTGGATACCGGCAAAGAGATGTTCCGAACTAAGTTTCCAGTAGGAAGTGGTATCGAGTACGGCTTTCAAAGTACAATCAAGAAATCGCCGGGGCGCATTTATGCACATCCTGTTGTTGCTGACGGGCAGATATACGTTTTCACAAGCGATGGCATTCTTTGGGCGCTGAGACCCGGCTCTTGATCTACCTTTCTTGTCACAGCACTTCTCATTATAGCCGATGCCCGGCATAAGCCTGTTGACCCTGGGGCACTGTGTAACCTGTTTCAGCAGCATGTTAAAAAACGGAAGTACATGTTATGGCGATTCCGGAGGGCCAACTTTCTGGGTAGATCCTGATACGGGAGACGAAACCGGTATTGTTGTCGCTATTACATCTTGGGGCGACGTTCCCTGTGTTGCTACCGGTATTGCTTATCGCGTTGACACCTCGGACACATTGCATTTCATTGCCGAAATGGCTGAAGAGTGGCTTGAACAGCCGTAGTACTATGCTGTTTTTGGTTATGCAGCAGTGAGTTTTTTGATTCATACGAAATAAACTCGTTGAGCTTTTTGGCACTATATACGCAGCATACATATAGGACCGTGAGCTAAAACTTGCGGCCCTTTTTCTTTCTTGACGGAACAAATGAATCCATCTCATACAATGCATATACAGTAGCCCTCAGAGGTGTTTTGTGGTCGTAGAATGGACGATCTGCCGCGTGGCCATTCATATCAGTTTCTATGGTGTACTAATGCTACCGAAAATTGTTGACATTGAGATGAATATATGTTATTATTGGACCTGAAGTGTGCCGGAGTGTTTTAGTGAAGTTTATATGATAAATCCCAGAACAAAGATCATTCGACAAATAGAGGTACAAAACTACCGAAGTCATACACTTCGGAGATAAGATTCTTAACTTATCGATTTATATGCTCAGTTCCTAAAAGGAAGGAGGTGGCAGCAAATCGAATAAATGTTCCTGGTCAACATTGAAAAATGTGGCGATGGCAAAGATTGTTATCAACCGTTTAATCGAGACTGTAGTATAAATACCGGGATATTTAATGCTATTTAGCCATATTGGTCGATATATCTTCCAGAAAAACTAAGACCAAAAACCTTTTTCTGGGAGAAACGATTATGGC
>JAFDAS010000100.1 GCA_019313695.1 Deltaproteobacteria bacterium | reverse complement strand
AGAAAGAATTTTACTGGGTATTAAGGAAATCAATGATTCTCCTGTTGTGCATAGATGGAAGAAATTCGACTTCGCCCATGCTTTCTAATGTAAGTGTTTTTATGAAACGTTATATTAGTCAAGCGGGGAATATGGGGTCTGCGGGTTTCTTGACATTTGATCGGATAGGGGTTACAAAAACCGACACCTCCACATGATATCTATTCGTGAGACTCGATGAGATATTAAAGAGAAATTAGAATCGACGTTTTATTTCAGAAGCTTATAAGCAAAGGAGAGAAAGATATGTTTGGACACAGCGGCAGATATTTAAAGGTCGATCTCAGCTCCGGTACAATTACCGAAGAAACCTATGGCGATACATTCGCCAGGATGTATCTCGGAGGAAACGGGTTCGCGGCAAAGCTGATTTACGACAACGTTTCCCCGGCAGTTGACCCGCTGGATCCGGAAAACGCCATCGTATTCGCCGTGGGACCGCTTACCGATACCCCCGTATGGGGAACCAGCCGCGGGCATGTTGCCTCCATATCTCCACTCACGGGTCTCTTTGCCGATTCCAGTTTCGGGGGTGATTTTCCCGTCGTCCAGAAAAGGACCGGTTTCGATGCCATACTCATCACGGGTAAATCCGAAAAGCCCCTGTATCTCCATGTTTCTGAAAAAGGAGCAACACTCCGGGACGCCTCCGGTATATGGGGCAGGACAACAGAGGAAAGCAATGATATTCTTCAGGAAGCGGAGGGAAAGGGCGCGATAGCGGCGTCAATCGGTCCGGCAGGTGAGAACGGCGTCATATTTGCCAATATTATATGCGGCGGCAAGAGGATCGGAGCCGCGGGGAGGGGCGGCATGGGAACCGTCATGGGAAGCAAGAACCTGAAGGCCATCGTAGTTAAAGGCTCCGGGAAAACCGAAGTCGCCCACCCGGAAGAACTGAAGGCATTTCTGAAGGAAAAACTTCCCGAGCTGAAGAAGAACAAGGGCGGGATGACAACTTTTGGGACCGCGGCATTGCCGAATATGATGCACTCTAGGGGACTCTTCGGCACACGGAATAATACGAGAGAAACATACGAAAACTGGCAGGATATATCGGGCGATTTCTTCCTCGATAAATATAAGGGTAAAAGCACCGCATGTCACGGTTGCGTTATCGCCTGCGGAAAAACTGTTGAGGTCGGCGAAGGGGACTATTCCGGTAAAACCGTCAAGATGCCGGAATACGAAACACTCTACGCGATGGGTTCAATGCTTGACAACAACGACATTAATTCCATATTCAACGGCAGCCACTTCTGCGATCTAATGGGACTGGACACCATCACCATGGGAGTTACACTGGCATTTGTCGCCGAATGCATGGAAAGGGGAATAACGACGGAAAAGGAACTCGGAGGAAAGGTCTGTTTCTCCGACGGTAAATCCATGGTAGATCTGATAAGGAAAACGGTGTCCAAGGAGGGAACAGGAAAGTACCTCGCCATGGGCTCCCTGCAGCTCTCGAAACTATTCGGCAAGGATTCTTATAAATATCTCTATGCCGTCAAGGGCATGGAAATAGCGGGACATTCCGCGCGAGGCTTGCGGGAGATGTCCCTGGGATACTCCGTTTCCACGAGAGGCGGAAGCCACCATGACACAAGACCCTTCTACCCCGGCGCGCATCCGGACTCCGGTTTTGACAAAATCCCGGAATATGTTGTCAAAAACAACTACTTCACGGCCGTGGGAGACTCTCTTGCCATCTGCCGGTTTATCGCCGAGGGCATGCTCGCCCCCCCCTCAATAAGCGGCAGTATGGCGACAATGGTCAACTATGTGACAGGCGAGGATCTCGATATTGCCGGACTGGAAGAAATCGGCGAAAGGATCTATAATATTGAAAGGCTTATCAATACGAGGCGCGGCGTAAGCCGAAAAGATGATGTCCTTCCCTATCGGGTCATGAACGAGCCGATTCCCGACGGGCCTTCAGAGGGAAGGTATTGCCCACAGGACAAGCTCGACACCATGCTCGACAGATACTATAAACTTCGTGGATGGACAGAGGACGGAATACCCACCGATGATAAATTAAAAGAACTGGGACTGATATAGGACTATACACGCTTATCGTGTTGTTCCTGGATCAAATTTTTCTTAGTAAAGAGTCAAACATGACAAAGTCGTAAAAAGTCAGAAAATACCATTTTTTGTCATTCCGGCGAAAGCCGGAATCCAGTAATTTTAATATGTTCTGGATGCCGGATCAAGCCTGCCCCGTACCGGATACGGGGTCCGGCATGACGTTTTTGGGACTTTTTACGAGTCCATCAAACATATTTCATCTCAGAAAGGGGTAATAAAGTTATGGTATCAATGTTCAATGTTCCTTCAACCATCATTGTCGGAGGCGGGGTCAGCAGCGAAGCGGGTGCGCAGTCAAAAAAGATGAACGCGAAAAAGGTACTCTTGGTCACCGACTCGTTCATGGTAAGCTCCGGCCTGGCCGGAAAGATCGCCGACGCAATCAAAAAGGGAAACATCGAAGTAACTGTTTTTGACGGAGTCAACCCCGATCCTACGGACAAAAACGTCCTGGAAGGTCTGGATGTTTTCAGAAAAAACGGGTGTGATGTCATTGTCGGTCTGGGGGGCGGAAGCCCCATGGACTGCGCGAAGGTTATCTCAATTATGACGGCAAACAATGAACCGATAAGTCAATATGCCGGTCTGCATAAGGTTCCCAACAAAGGCGCCCCCGTCATAGTCATACCGACCACGGCTGGTACCGGAGCCGAAGCCACAAAGGTGGCGGTGATAGGAGACACCGAACGCAATGTAAAGATGATGATGCTCGACGTCAACATGCTTGCCGATTGCGCCCTCGTAGATTACGAGCTTACGATGAGCTGCCCCCCTTCCCTTACGGCAAACGTGGGAGTGGACACGCTGGTGCACGCCGTCGAGGGGTATGTCTCCGTCAAGGCAAATTCCATGACCGATCCCATTGCCCTTTCCGCGATAAAGCTCGTTTCCGACAATCTCCTTACAGCCTTTAACGAGCCTGGCGACGCGAAAGCGCGAGAGGGCATGATGCTGGCATCTCTTCAGGCGGGCATAGCCTTCGCCAACAGCAGCGTCTGTCTCGTGCATGGGATGAGCCGGCCCATAGGGGCGCTCTACCACGTTCCCCACGGTCTCTCGAATGCCGTGCTGTTCCCCGCGGTCACGGAGTTTTCCATCTCCGGCGCCCCCGAGAGGTACGCGACGATCGCCAGGACCATGGGTTATGTGACAGACAAAGACTCCGACGATGCCGCCTGCAAGGCCCTCGTGGCAGGTCTCAAGAAGCTCAACGTCGACCTTCAGATCCCCCGGCTCGGCGATGTGACGAAGGTCGATCTGGCAACCTTTGACGAGAAAGTCGAAAAGATGGCAAACGACGGCATCGCCTCGGGAAGCCCGGGCAACAATCCCGTCGTTCCAACAGCAGAAGAAATAGTGGAACTTTATCACAGGGCCTGGTAACAGCTTGCAAGTCCCGATCACTCGGGGTCAGCGCTTTACAGACAAACATTGATGCTTTCGTAAAAAGTCAGAAAACATCATTTTTTGTCATTCCGGCGGAAGCCGGAATCCAGTAATTTCAATATGTTCTGGATGCCGGATCAAGTCCGGCATGACGTTTTTGGGACTTTTTACCTGTCCATCAACATTAAGGGGGAAAATCAATGGCTGAGAAAGTGTGTCCCGTGTGGGTCGGTTATCTTCTTGCCAGTCCTGTTAGAAGATTATTTCAAAACCCCGACAAGATACTCAGTCCATATATTGAGGATGGTATGACCGTTCTTGATATTGGGTGTGCCATGGGATTTTTTAGTCTGTCTGCCGCTAAAATGGTGGGCCCGAATGGAAAAGTCATATGCATGGATATTCAAGAGGAAATGATTAAATCGCTCAGAAAACGCGCCTTAAAGGCCGGCGTGACAGACAGGATTGAAACCCGTATATGCACCCAGAATTCACTCGAACTCGATGATATGACAGAAAAGATTGATTTCGCTTTTGCCATTGCCGTCGCGCACGAAATTCCTGATGTTCCCGGTTTCTTCTCGGAGACATACAAGACATTAAAACCCGGACATAAATTCCTGGTCATCGAACCTAAGGGGCATATCTCAGCGGAAGAGTTTGAAAAAACTGTTTTCATTGCCGGAGAAAAAGGATTTACAGTAATTGATAAACCCAACGCACGTTCCGGTCGTGTTATTGTATTGAAAAAATGAAGCCGGAAGACAGGTCAGGATATGGGAATACCGCTGCTAAACGACATTTTCATCATATTCGGATTGTCCGTTGTCGTCCTCTTTATATGCCATCGCCTTCGCGTGCCGACGATTGTCGGATTTCTTCTCACCGGAATACTGGCCGGGCCTTACGGGCTTGGGCTGATAAAGGGTGTTCAGGATGTTGAAGCCCTGGCTGAAATCGGCGTGGTGTTACTCCTTTTTACCATTGGAATCGAGTTCTCGCTTCAAAGGCTGCTGCAAATCAAAAAGCCTGTCCTGCTGGGCGGCTCGATTCAGGTATTTCTGACGGTTCTGGTTACTTTTGTTATAGCCAGCCAACTGGGGCAACCAATAGACAAATCGATTTTCCTGGGTTTTCTTATAGCACTTTCCAGCACGGCCATTGTCCTCAAGCTGATACAGGAAAGGGCCGAAGTTGACAGCCCTCACGGACGCACAACTCTTGGCATTCTGATCTTCCAGGATGTCATTATTGTGCCGATGATACTGATCACACCTCTGCTGGCCGGAGCAACCGGCAACCCTGTCGAGTCCGTCATCGTTCTTACTATTAAAGGAATCGGCATCATAGGGCTGGTGATCGTCGGCGCCAGATGGATTGTACCAAAGGTATTGTATCAAATCGCCCGAACGAGAAACCGTGAACTTTTCCTGCTGAGCATAGTCGTAATATGCCTCGCGGTCGCGTGGATAACCTCCAGTGCGGGGCTTTCTCTTGCCCTGGGAGCGTTCCTGGCGGGACTGATTATCTCCGAATCTGAATACAGTCATCAGGCGCTCGGAAATATCCTGCCCTTTCGCGATGTCTTCACAAGTTTCTTTTTTGTTTCCATCGGCATGCTGCTGGATGTAGGTTTTCTTTTCAGGAACCCGGGGGCTGTTGTGCTGATCGCTTTAGGCGTTCTGGTTTTAAAATCCATAATTGCCGGTTTTGCAACAATCCTGTTGGGATTCCCCCTCCGCACGTCAATCCTGGTTGGTCTCGCGCTCGGCCAGGTTGGTGAATTTTCCTTCATCTTGTCCAGGTCAGGGATTGAATATGGCCTGGTCACGGAAGACATTTATCAAATGTTTCTGTCTTTTTCAATACTTACCATGGCGGCAACTCCGCTGATTATGGCCCTGGCGCCCCGCCTGGCGGATAAGGCGGTGCGGCTGCCCCTGCCTAAGAGATTGGTATCGGGCTTTTATCCTGTTCCAGAGATAAAGGTTAAGGGCAAAAAGGACCACCTTGTTATAATCGGCTTCGGAGTAAACGGCAGAAATGTCGCGCGTGCCGCCAGGGTTGCGGGCATTCCCTACGCAATCATTGAAATGAACCCCGAAACGGTAAGGAGCGAACAGGCTCAGGGTGAACCAATTTATTATGGCGATTCGACCCAAGAGGCGGTTCTTCGGCAGGCAAACATCAAAGACGCGAGGATCGTTGTGATTGCAATCAATGATCCCCCCTCAACCCGCAGAATTACCGGAATCACCCGGAGACTTAACCCGAAGGTTCATCTGATTGTTCGAACGCGTTATATCCAGGAGATGGAGCCTCTGTATGAACTGGGCGCCAACGAGGTCATTCCGGAAGAATTTGAGACATCGGTGGAGATCTTTACCCGGGTTCTGGCTAAATATCTCATACCAAGAGAGCAAATCGAAGGGCTCGTCGCTGAAGCTCGATCAGATGGTTACGAAATGTTTCGGAGTTTTTATAGAAAGTCGTTACCTTTACCAGATTTAAAACTTTGTCTTCCTGATGTCGAAATCAGCGCCTTGACGGTTGCTGAGGAGTCACCCCTGGTTGGAAAAAGTATCATCGAAATTGATCTGAGAAAAAGATTCGGGGTTACAGTACTGGCGATACGCAGGGATTCGCAAATATTGTCCAATCCACACGGAGACACGCGATTTCTTTCTAACGATACCCTCGTTGTCCTTGGACTCCCCGAGAAAATTGCCAGTCATTCCCGCGCAGGCGGGAATCCAGAAGCGCATAACTACTTAAAAACACTGGATTCCCGTTTTCACGGGAATGACAAAATTGTGTATATTTCGACTTTTTACGAGTCCATCATAGTTGATGGACTCGTAAAAAGTCCCAAAAACGTCATGCCGGACTTGATAAGCCTGCCCCGTACTTGATACGGGGGCATCCAGAATATATTGAAATTACTGGATTCCGGCTTTCGCCGGAATGACAAAAAGAGTAGAAAATCGACTTTTTACGGGTGCATCATAATTAAGTCGTAAGTCTTTCATTAATGTTTGCGGCAGGCTGCCCTTCTAAAAAAGTGTTGACTACTGATATGCTTTGTCTTACTGTAATGTAAGAAACTGGACAATAGTAAGGAGAAGAATTCCCATGTCATTAGCGACACTCACAAGCAAGGGACAGATAACGATCCCGAAGGCAGTCCGGGATTCTCTGCGGCTGCACTCAGGAGACAAAGTCGAATTTGTGATTACTGAAAGCAGAGAAGCTCTTCTCAGACCGATCACAAAGAAGGTAGATGATGTATACGGCAGGTTACACAAACCGGGGAGAAAACCCGTTTCTATTGAGAAGATGGACGCTGGAATAAAGCAGAAAATGCAGGCGGATTTTAAATGAAGGCCCTGGATACTAACGTGCTGGTTCGTTTCCTCGTAAGGGATGACAAACGACAAGCCGAAACCGTTTACAGGATATTCAAACAGGCGGAGTCCGACAAGGAAGTATTGTTCGTGCCCCTGCTTGTTGTCCTTGAGACTGTCTGGGTGTTGGAATCTGTTTATGATATCCCGAGACAGGATATACTGGATTCCATTAATGAGCTTATACTGATGCCCATTCTGGAGTTTGAGGCACAATCAGCAATCCTGAACTTTGCCGCTTCGGCTCGAGAAACCAAAGTGAACCTTCCGGATCTTTTGATCGCACACTCAGCAAAATTTTCGGGTTGTGAATGTGTGCTTACATTTGACAAGAGGACATCAAACTGCGGGCTTTTTGAACTGCTCAGATAGAGAAACTAACAAAAAGGAGACTGCCACATGGCAACGGAAATTACCGCTCAGGAGCTTAACACTGAGCTATTCACTAATGAGAAGGTCGAAGAAATCAGAGAAACAGTCGGGGACGGAATGGCGATCAACGCCCTGTCGGGAGGCGTCGATTCATCCGTGGTCACGATGTTAGGGCACAGGGCCCTGGGAAAACGTCTCAGGACCGTCTTTGTCGAAAACGGTCTCATGCGCGAGGGGGAAGCCCGGCAGGTTGTGGATTTTTTCCAGAAACTCGGCGTTACGGTCGAGGTTGTCGACGCACGCGAAGAGTTCTTCGCCGCGCTGGCCGGAATCACTGATCCGGAAGAGAAGCGTGAGGCGATTACCCAGTCCTTTTATCGAAACGTGTTTGGACGCATCGTCAGGGAAAGCGGGGCGAAATACCTCCTCCAGGGAACTATTCTGACCGATATCGACGAGACCGTTGCGGGAATAAAACGACAGCACAATGTCTTCGAGCAGCTCGGGATTGACCCGCAGGAGGCCTTCGGTTATCGCATCCTCGAACCGCTCATTCAACTTCGCAAGGACGGCGTTAGAAAGACGGTAACCCCGGAGCGCGTCGAGACGGTCAGAAAGGCGAACGCGGTTGTCGAGCGGCTGCTCAAAGACACCGGCGCCTTTCAATACATGGCAATCCTTCACGAAGACCGCGTGACCGGCATGCGCGACGGAAAGCGTGACTTCGGTCAGCAGATCGAGGTACGTTGCTGGGACAGTATCGACGCGCGAACGGCAACGCCAACGCGGCTTCCATTTGAAATCCTCGAGAAACTCGCCGACGAGATTATACGAGAGGTTCCGGGTGTTGTCAGTGTTACATACAATATAGCGTCAAAGCCCCCTTCAACGATCGAGGCAATCTGACAGCAGTTGAGTATCCAGAACCGGAATCAGAAAACAGGGTCTTTGTATATGAGGTGTTGCAATACGTAACGTCGAATATCAGGAATCGGGGAATAGCGATGGATCAACAAACAAATAAAATCGAATGCCCTAATTGCGGCCATAAAATTGACGTGAATGATATCCTGTATCATCAGGTTGACGAGGAACTGAGAAAAAAATATAACGACGACCTGGCCCGGGAGAAAAATAAATATCAGAGTCAGTTGGATTCGCTGAATGAAGAACGAGAAAAGCTCGAAGGTGAAAAGAAAAGGCACGATGAGGCAGTCGCCGACGCAATCAATGCAGGCCTGAAGGAAGAAAAAACACGATTACAGATCGAGATAAGGGCCCGGATGGAGGAAGAGCAATCAGAGCGCATCCGATCCCTGCAGGAAGAGCTTGACCAGAAATCCGGCCAGCTGAAGGAATTCAACAAGGCAAAATCGGAAATCGAGAGGCTGAAGAGAGAAAAAGGTGAGTTGAAAGATTCCATCGAAGCCGAATCAGAGAAAAAACTCAGTGAAATGATCGGCGAGGAGAAGGAAAAAATCCGGAAAACCGAAGAACAAAGATCTCAATTAAAGTTATCTGAAAAAGAAAAGGTTATTGAACAACTGAGTGAGCAATTGAAAGATGCGCAGAGAAAAGCTGAGCAGGGCTCAACGCAGCTGCAGGGCGAGGTGCAGGAGCTGGCAATCGAGGAATGGCTCAGTGTCAATTTCCCGCTGGATACGATTGAAGAAATAAAAAAGGGGGCAAGGGGCGCCGACTGCCTGCAAATTGTCAACACAAGAACAAGACGGAATTGCGGAACGATTTACTACGAAAGCAAACGAACAAAAGGATTTCAGCCCGGATGGATAGAAAAGTTTAAAACCGACATCCGGGAAAAAGGCGCCGATATCGGCGTGCTGGTCACCGAATCAATGCCGGCCGACATGGAACGCATGGGGCTGAAGGATGGGATATGGGTATGCACATTCGAAGAATTCAGGGGCCTGTGTGTTGTTCTCAGGGATTCCGTGATCCGATTAAGTAACGCGGTAGCAATTCAGGAGAATAAGGGCGACAAAATGGGGATGATCTATGACTATCTGACAGGCAATGAATTCAGACTTCAGGTAGAGGCTATCGTTGAAGGCTTCACGCAAATGCAAACGGATCTGGAATCAGAAAAGAGAGCCATGAACGGTATCTGGAAAAAAAGAGAAAAGCAGATACAAAAAGTGCTCCTGAATACAAATTATATGTACAGCTCCGTAAAGGGAATCGCGGGGAGCGCTGTTCAGCCTGTTCAGTTGCTGGAGCTCCCTGTTGCTGAAGACAATGACGACATCTGAACAAACTCAAATACCAGGACGGCAGAAAGTGTCGTTACGCTTTATTTTCTGCCACCGGTCAACCAGCCGTTCCCCCGGCGTTCTGCAAGATGGGAGGTGGTTATGCAACCCGACTCGACAAACCTGCTTGAGAAGATTGGACTGAAAATTCCCCCAATAGGATTCTATGACGCGCCTGATACAGGTCCATTCGGGCCGCTGGTGAAGCCCAAACCGGGCGTGTGGGCGTGCACTTTCGCCTTTTACAAACAGTGGCTTCTCGGAAAAACACTTCACATTACAAAGGAGAACTTTGGCTGCGGCGGAGCCGGTTACTGGCTTTGCGGCGTGGTGACACGGTCGCGGGAGGATTTTGTCAAATTCCTTGTAGATGATGAAGGGCTGAAGTCATCACACTCCCTGATGAACCAGTGGCTGGATCACCGTAAGGGCTACGAGCAGGAACACCCCCACCTCCTTATCGGCCCGCTGCGCGAGGATCAGTATGAATATCTCAGGAGCGTGACATTCTATGTGAATCCCGATCAGCTGGGTCTGCTCATGCTGGGCGCTCAATACAACAGCGCGCCGGGTGAACCGCCTCCGGTGATAACGCCATTCGGGTCGGGATGTTCACAGCTGGTAGCGCTGTTTGAGGATTTGAGCATTCCGCAGGCGGCTGTTGGCGCGACGGACATCGCGATGCGCCGGTATATAGACCCGGATTTGCTTGCCTTCACGGTCACCAGACCGATGTACGAACAACTTTGCGGGCTGGGTGAAGAAAGTTTCCTGTACAAGCCGTTCTGGAAGAATCTCATGAAGGCGAGAGGAGTTACGGATCTGCAGGAATAAAAATAAAGAATGGATTTTATAGCCGTTTTTCGTAAGCGGCAAAGTTAATGCCACGGGTTCAGAAAATATATTACATTTTTCCGATCAACATTCGGAGTAATAAATGCTTTGTCAGGTATTTTGCTCTAAATCGTGAACTACCACAAGGGCCGTGACATTCTTTTCAGAAATCGCTCGAATAGCATGTGGAATATCGGAGTAAAAATACAGACTATCGCCGGGATTCATGACAAAGATCTGCTTGGATTCAAAGCCTCGAAACCTCACCTCCAACTCTCCTTCCATAATAAAAATGAATTCTTCACCGGAATGAGTGAAAAAAATCAGGTCTTCTTCGGCTTTATGTGAGAACTCAACCAGGAAGGGCTCCATGCTCTTGCCTGATATCGAGTGAGACAATGTTTCGTATCGGTAGTTTACATCGGCTTTACCCTGGCTTTGCCTGCTACTGGTTTTCCATCGTTCATCCTTACGCACCAACGCGATACGCTGAGAGATAGGTTCGCCTCCGAAGAAGTATACAATATTCACTTCTAATGCCTTTGATATTTTCAGTAATGTGGAAACCGGCGGGAAGGCGCCATCGTTCTCGATCTGAGATAGAAACGGCACAGAGATTCCTGTCTTCTTAGAAAGGACCTGTAATGTAAATTTTCTTCGTAGCCGAAGAGCTCGAATCTTCTGTCCCAGGTTGAGATTCTGTAAGTCACTGACATTTTCTTTTGAATTTTTCACAATAACTCCAATTTGTTAAGCTTCAAATTAGTTCGTCTTTTTGAGACGCACTAACCTCTCTATGTTTTTATAATGTAAGCTATGCGATCATGTATTGGTAATTTTTCATATTCTCAAACAAGATGAGCTCGTAAAAAGTCTGTCATTCCCGCGTAGGCGGGAATCCAGAAGCGTATAACTATTTAAAAACACTGGATTCCCGTTTTCACGGGAATGACAAAATTGTGTATATTTCGACTTTTTACGAAGCCATCAAACAAATTTCAAAGAATGGTAATGTGGGAACTTCTGCTGCAAACATTAAGAAAGATTCTTCTTAAATGGTCTGCCAAACTGGCCGATTTTAGTGGTTGATACCCTTTTTCTCTACTTGGTGTCAAACTTTTTTTGTTATAATCAAACTTCGCGTTCAATACTTTTACCTGTTATCACAAATCCTCAAGAGGCTGTTTCTTGTTTATTTATACTATGTTGCCTCTCCTGGAAAGATCAGCCGGAATCGTGAAGTTCCCCGTCCACAAGGCGGGGCGCCGAATGATCTTTCAGCAAAATAAATTATTTTTGATTATATCAAAAAAAGCTTGACAAAAAATATTTTAATGAGTTAGTGAAACATTAACCGGTACGAAGCGTGATCAAACACGATTATGGAGGCGAAGTATGATTGAGATAAGATTTCATGGGCGTGGTGGGCAGGGCGCTGTGATTGGTTCCGAGGTTCTGGCCCGGGCCTTTTTCAATGAGGGCAAGTATGTGCAGTCATTTCCGGCATTTGGTGTGGAACGGCGCGGGGCGCCGATTATGGCATTTTGCCGTGTTGACGACAGCCATATCAACCTGCGAAACCAGATCTATGAACCTGATCATGTAGTGGTGTTGGATGCCGCCCTGATTGAGACGGCTGGTGTCACGCAGGGATTGAAGAAGGGTGGCTCAATCGTGGTGAATTGCGGGCAGGATTCGAACTGCTTCAGCGGGCTTGTCGGCAATGGTTATCAATTATATGGGGTTGATGCGTCATCCATAGCCAGAGAATACCGGCTGGGATCGCCTTCCAACCCTATTGTCAATACCTCCATACTGGGCGCCTTTGCCAAGGCAACCGGTCTGGTCAAAATTGAATCTGTAGAACAGGCTATCGAAGAATATATACCGTTTAAGAGAGAAGACAACAAAAAGGCCGCCCGCGCAGCCTATGAACAGACTGTCAAAAAATAACCGGTCATAGAAAGGAATGCTGTTATGGCTGTCAGAAAACGCAGTGATTTATCCGTAACCTACGATTTTAAGACCTGGCGTGACATCACACCGATGAACACATCCGCGGGAACGATGCTTTATAACAAAACAGGGAGCTGGCGCACGATAAAACCCGTCTTTGAGGATAAAACGCCGGCCTGCCAGAACGCGTGCCCCGCAGGGAACGACATTGAAGGCTGGATAAAGCTGCTCCAGCAGGGCGAATATGAAAAGGCCTACTGGCATTTGAAGCGCGAAGAACCATTTCCCTCCATTCTGGGCAGGGTCTGCTTCAGATTCTGCGAAGAGGCCTGTAATCGTATCCCCCTTGACGATTGTGTCAGCGTCAGCGCGCTGGAACGATTTATTGGTGACCGCAGTGCGCCGTCAGTCCCTCACCCTGATCTGCCCGAATACAACGGGAAGAGCATGGCCGTGGTCGGTTCCGGTCCGGCGGGCATGTCGGCCGCATACTACGGCAGGCTGCTTGGATTCAGGGTTGCCATCTTTGAGAAATTTCAGGTGATGGGCGGCATTCTTCGTGTGGGCATCCCCGAATACCGCCTGCCCCGCGAGATAATCGCGGCGGAATTCGAGGGATTAGCGGCCATGGGCATCGAGTTGCGGCCCGGCGCCGCGATAGGGAAAGATATCTCTCTTGAAGAGCTTACCGGCAGTTATGATTATATCTTCCTTGCCACAGGCGCGCATGGGAGCAGGAAGCTCAACATTGATGGCGAAGACGAGAGTCCCCGGATTATGAGCGGTCTGGAGATGTTGAAAAAAGTGTCTCTCGACGAGGAAGTTGAATTTGGCAAAAATGTGGCGGTTATCGGCGGAGGCAACACCGCGATCGACGCGGCCAGAACGGCGCTGCGCACGGGCATCTCTGTCACTGTTATCTACCGACGTTCGGAGAATGAAATGCCCGCGAATCCCGAGGAGGTTCAGGAAGCGCGCGAAGAGGGTGTAGAGTTCCGATTTCTTGCCGCTCCCGAGAGGATTGAGCTGAATGATGATGGCTCCATCAGGAAACTGATATGCTGCGAGATGGAACTGGGACTCGTTGATGAGAGTGGCCGCAAAAGGCCTGTCAAGAAGGACGGCGCGCTGTTTGATGTTGAGACAGACAGCATCCTGACCGCTATCGGCGAGGTGCCTGTCCTCGATTATCTAAAGGGTATCGCGGGGACTGAGAAGGATATGGTGGCGGTGGATGACACCCTGATGACTAGTGCTGCCGAAGGAAACGGGAAAATCTTTGCGGGTGGCGATATCATTGATATCCCGCGCACCGTGGTCAACGCCGTGGCTTCCGGCAAGAAAGCGGCCATTGCCATCGATTGCGATTACAGGGGCGCCGACTTCGGCGATGTGGTTAAGGAAATCTCCGTCGGCAATGGATCGGCTCTGAGTTTTTCGAGATATATGAGATGGGAACCGGCGGTAACACAGAACATTCATCTGGTCGTCGATTCCGAGAAGATGGTCTATGACTATTTTGAGAAGGCGCCGCGGGTCGTGCAGAAAACCGGGGGCGCCGAAGCGCGAAAAAATTCTTTTAATGCTTACAGAGAAACCTTTACAGAGGATGACGCTCAGCAGGAGGCATCCCGCTGCATGCACTGTGGGCGGTGCATCGAGTGCGATAACTGTTTGATCTTCTGTCCGGACATGTCTGTCCTTCCTAAAGGTGACGGTCACTTCGGGTATGAATTTGACTACGATTACTGCAAGGGCTGTGGC
>JAFDAS010000099.1 GCA_019313695.1 Deltaproteobacteria bacterium | reverse complement strand
CCCCGACCCAAAAAATATTATGTGGATTTTTCACCGATCAGCGGGCGAACGCCTTACTTCCATTACCCAATTACCTTACACATTTTACCGAGAAACACCCACCTATTCCCAAGTATCTAATTCCGCGAATGACCCTTACAAGAGACAGCTGACCACCGACACCTACCCTTGCATTTAAGACAGCATCACATTCTTAAATACCCTTACCATAGAAAACGCATCCCGAATATCACTACACGAAAATTTTTTTTCATTTTTTTTCGGAAAAGTTAAAATAGTTGTGGACATTCGATTCAGAATCCGATATACTGAAAGTATAACATTAATAGAGTTGTGCCCTAAAAACAAGATCATAAAAAAGGTGATTAAAGTGGAAGATGATACGAACAATCTAAATCCAATGACCGACATACTTGAAAAAATCCATGACGGCTCTAAGCTAACAAAAGAAAAGTGGGAATTAATCAAGGAAGCTGGTAGATCTTTCTTTGATGACTTCCCCTTCTTCGATGATCCCAAATATCATGCCCTGCCGCCATACCACCAGAAATACCTCCTGGCATACACCCTCAGAGATATGTATGGATTTCGACTAGCAGATGCATATAGATTTGCTTCGGGGAATTTGGTAAGCTCGGAAGCAAATGCTAGTTCTAGTGCGGCAAGATTGAAGAACATTCCTTCGGTAAGGTACTTTATGGATCTGATTGACTGGGCCAGGGTAGAGAGTATGGGCTTTAGCACTCGAAGGATCATAGAGGCAGAGACGGAGATCAGCTATTCCGATATTACCGAATATATAGAAGAAAATGGTGAATTCAGTGGGAATCTGAAAGATCTTCCTCTGCACATCAGACGAGCTATAAAGTCACTCGAAATAGTTTCTACCACTGATAAAGAAGGGGTTATCACTAAAAAGTATAAAATAAGCCTCTGGGATAAAGGGCAAAGTCTGCATCGATTGGAAAAGATCAAAGGCATGCATCTAGATAAAGCAGAGACCACAAATACCACAACAGCGATCACCGGTAAGATGTCCTCTAAAGATGCTGCAAAAGCATATTCCGAAATGATGAAGGACAACAAAAAATAATGCAATGGCCCCCTGACTATACTACTCTATTTGCCGAACGGCAACGGGTGTTCCTGATGACTAAGGATGATACTACCCTGCAGGAAGGCTCCATGGAGTACTACAGATATAAACCGAGTGAGTTTATAAACGATTGGTGCATTACGTATGACCCCCGAAATGTCTCCAAAGGTCTTCCGACCATAATGCCTTTTGAAATGTTTCCCAGACAAAAAGATCTCGTAGCTTTCTTATTTGACTGTATGATGGACCAGGAATCAGGCCTTATAGAAAAATGTAGAGATATGGGAGCCACATGGGTGTGTTGTGCATTCTCAGCATGGTTATGGATTTTCCACCCGGGCTCCGCTACTGGTTGGGGTTCACGAAAAGAACAATTGGTAGACAAGATCGGTGATCCTGATAGTATTTTTGAAAAGATTCGAATGATCTTACAATATCTTCCATTTTGGTTCCTTCCTAAAGGTTTTAAGCCGGACAGACATTGTTCCTATATGAAAATATTGAATCCTGATGGTTCAGCAACAATTACTGGAGAGGCAGGGGACAATATTGGTCGTGGTGGTCGTAAGAGTATGTACTTCAAAGATGAGAGTGCACATTATGAACGACCCGACAAAATTGAAGCGGCCTTAGGTGATAATACAGATGTTCAAATAGACATTTCTAGTGTAAATGGAAATGGTAACATCTTTCATCGAAGACGTTTAGCGGGTGAGATTTATGATCCAGAGAATAAACCAGCCAGGGGTGTTGTGAGAATCTTCGTTATGGACTGGAGGGATCATCCTGCCAAAGATCAGGCCTGGTACGATGCTAGAAAAAAGAAAGCTGAAGAAGAAGGATTGACCCATATCTTTAATCAGGAAGTGGATCGTGATTACTCCTCAGCAATTGAAGGAATACTTATCCCGGGTCCTTGGGTTAAAGCCGCAATCGACGCTCATATCAAACTTGGGTTTAAGGCAGAAGGAAAGCACAGAGCTGGTTTGGATCCTTATGACGAAGGAATGGATAGACACGCTTTTGTATCCATTAAGGGATCTGTTTTTACATATGCAGAAGAGTGGAGTGAAGGTGATACAGGTCAGTGTGCTAATAAAGGAGTAGAACTTTGTAAAGAACTACAGGTAAGGCATCTTCAATATGATGCTCCTGGAGTTGGTGCTGGTGTTAAAGCAGAAACTAATCGAATGAAAAGAAAAGACGAAATGCCAAAGAACCTGAATGTCATTGCATGGTGGCCAGGGGGGAAAGTCTTGAACCCTTCAGAGAGAATTGCTGAAATGGAAGACGCTGCTTTAATGCTTGAAAAACATACTGATGAAGAAGAAGACATTCAGAGTCCAAAAAACAGGGACTTTTTCAAAAATATAAAAGCTCAGGGTTCATGGAATCTTCGAAGAAGGTTCGAACGTACTTATAAAGCTATTACCCAAGGTGCTAAATATGATCCTGCTTATTTGATTTCAATTCCGTCCGATCTACCAAAAAGGGTTGCTTTTGAGAATGAACTTAGTCAGCCGACTTATAAGAAAGATCCTTCTGGTAAGATCATTATTAACAAAAAACCCGATGGAACGAAATCTCCAAATTTATTTGATGCAGGAGTTATGGCGACCTGGGAAGTTACTACATTTGATCCCAGTGAACATATTGTTACTGGAGGTCCTGACGGATCAAAAGAAAAGAGAGAAGCCTAAATGTTTAAGTCAATAAAAAAAGTAGTAAGAAAATTTACAGGACCAGCTTCAATTTCGGGTGAAATTGGTGTAGCTGGTGTCAAAGAATCTCATGGATATATTATGGATGAGTTTCTTCAGCAACTCCTGTTAGAACGTGGAAGAAAGACCTATCGTGAAATGAGGGACAACGACGCCACGTGTTCCGCCATGCTCTTTGCCATTGACATGATCTTAAGGGGCGTCATATGGCGCGTAGAGGAGAATAAAAATACCAAGGGGACGCCAGCTTCCGAAGAAGCAGCTGAATGGCTTAAGGGTGTACTATTTGAAGACATGTCTCATTCATGGGACGATTTTATAGCAGAAGTTTTATCTATGTTAGTTTACGGCTGGGAATATACTGAAATTGTGTATAAAGTCCGGAAAGGGTCTGACCATCCCGATCCAAGACACCGATCTCTATTTAACGATGGAACAATTGGTCTCCGAAAGCTCGGCAACCGTGCTCAAGAGACTTTAGAACGTTGGGAAATTGATGAGGAAGGTTATGTTTCAGGTATGTATCAGCGGCCCCCGCTGGGCGGAGCGACACGCTTCATACCGATCGAAAAAGCGTTGCATTTTATCTCTTCTCCACAGAAGGGATCTCCTGAAGGTCGCTCCGTCTTACGTGGTGCCTATCGTTCATGGTATTTCTTGAAGAACATACAGGAAGTTGAATCCATAGCTATTGAACGTGAATTAAATGGTTTGCCTGTTGTTAGTATCCCGAACAACATTTTAAATGGAACAACTACTGAGGCCAAAGCTGCTAAGGCAGCATATGTTCAATTAGTAAGAGATATTAAATTTAATGATCAGGGGGGTGTTGTACTCCCATCCGATACATATTGGGACGCAGATGGTAAACCTACTGGAGTTAAACAGGTGCAGTTAGAACTATTAGCTTCCAAAGGAACAAGATCAATTAATACTAGCGAAGTTGTTTTAAGATATCAAAGAGAGATCGCTAGAACAGTTATGGCTGACTTTCTTATGCTCGGTTCAAATGATCGAGGATCCTTTGCAATGTCTAAAGATAAGTCCAGTCTATTTATCAAATCAACAGAGGGTTGGTTAAGTACAATTGCTGATATAATCAATACTAAACTCATTACAAAGTTGTGGAAATTAAATAACTTTGACCCTGACGTTAAACCTAGAATAAACCCTGGCAGTATTGCTCCGGTTGATTTAGATGAACTTGGTAAATATATTTCGGATCTCTCCCGTGCGGGTGCTCCATTGTTTCCTGACGATGATCTTGAAGCTCATTTAAGAACATCCGGGGGACTTCCTGAAAAAGGACCGGATGCAACAGCTGCAGCAGATGATGGAGACCTTTCAGGTATGGGTACTGGAGATGTCGAAGAATGATTAAGTCTCTTGAAAATATAGCAGCAAGATTTGAACCTAAAATAAGGGATTCCTTACTGCGTGCATTTGCTTCAATGAAATCTCATTATACAATTGCAGAGATTGAAACAGCACTGACTTCAAGAGGAATTGGGGCTGTCTTAATAATGATTGATGAAATGCCTATTGAGGAAATTCTTCAGAAAGAAGTTATTGGTGATATTAATGAGGCAATTATTTCAAGCGGACGACAGACAGTTCACATTGTCCCTCCATTGAGTCTTACAGATAAAACGATTTTTTATTATAATATTTTAAATCCTGTTACTACTGATTATATTAGAACTTACAACCTTAATTTAGTGCATAAAATTTCGGTTAATACCCGAGACGCCATAAAAAATGCAATCCGGAATGATCATATAGCTGGTAATAACCCGAGATCAACAGCCAGGGTGTTTAGGGATACCGTCGGTTTAACTCCAAGGCAGGAAATGGCAATTAGAAATTATGAGAAAGGTCTTACTGAACTTGACAGTACAATCTTAAGTAGAGAGTTAAGGGATAAAAAATATGATGCTACGATTCGCCAAGCAATATCAAATAAGAGCTCCCTATCTAAAACACAAATAAATGAAATGGTTGATAGTTATCGGAGTAGATATATAACTTTCAGAGCTGAAACTATTGCCAGGACAGAGTCACTTAGGGCCGTATCAATTGGAGAATATACATCAGTAATACAAGGAGTCAACGCTGGAACAATAGACCCAATATTGGTTAGAAGATTTTGGATATATAAGGATGATAAACGTACTAGGAATGAACACAGAAAAATACCCTCTTTAAATCCTGGTGGTGTTAGAGTCGATCAACCTTTTCAAACTCCATTAGGTCCAATATTGTTCCCACGAGATCCAGCAGGATCTGCAGCAAATACAATTCAATGCAGATGCATTGTAGTTTATAGACTTATAGATAGGGAGACATAAAATGCCATTACAATTAGACCATGATTTAAAGAAAAGAAAAATTAACGCCACTGATGCTAATAAGATTAAAATGGGCGGTCTTACAGATTACCTTGAAATTAGTAAGACTGATGGTACTCCAAGACTCAGAGGAACTGGTATTGTTTGGCGAGATATGATCATGAACTTGTTTGGTTCTAAACTTGAGTCTGAGGCTGGAAAAGTAACTTATGACTATGATGATAATATTATTGTGTTTGCTTCTGGTGGATCTATTTCAACATCTGCAGATCGTGTTGGTGGTAATCAGGAAATAAATCATGAGTTTAAAGTTGGAGACAGCTTAACATTTAAACCTCATCTGCATTGGTTTCAGGTAATGACTAATGAAACTTTAGTTGTAGATGAAGATTGGACTGCTCCTGTGGTTGGGTTATCTGTTGATCTAGATTTTATTCCTGCTAATGGAACAGTAGTTGTTCAGGATGCAACTGATACTACTACATATGTTGAAGATACTGACTATGAAGTTGATTATGTAACAGGTGCTGTAACTAATTTAACATTAACTCCAGCAGCTACATATCATATAGATTATGGTTATATAGCTGGGGTAGGGACAACCCCTGCATTTATAGTAACTGCAAGATACCGAGTACAACGTAATGGATATGAGAAAGTAACTAACTGGACTGAGATAACCTGTGAAGTAGGTGCTGGTGGTGATGATATATTTGATTTTACAGCATTATATTCTGGTACTTATAATCAAATAAGTGCCTTTGATGATATTGAGATTGATTGTGGGATTAGTGACACAATACAAATTCAAATAGCAAGAACTGACTCAGAATCTGGTGATATGTCTGTTACATTTTTTGATCTTCATGGAGAGATTGATAGCTTAGGTAGTGAAGCTGAATTTACTAAGGCTACATAAATAAGTGTTATATAAATATAAAATAGAAGGAGGAGTCTATGAAGACTAAAAAGGGGATATTCAAAGCAGAAGTTACAGTCACGGAAGTCGATCAGTCTTTGGGTATCGTTTTTGGTTGGGGCATGGTGACTGATATAAATAATGAGCCCTATTACGATCTAGACAATCAACACATTCCAAGTGATCTGATGGTTAAATCAACATCTGTTTTCATGGAAACCTCCAGGATTAGTAATGATTCACACACCCCAGTTGATATCGGTGTTGTTGTTCATAGTTTTCCACTTTCAAGTGAGATAGCTAAATCAATGGGGATTACTTCAAATATTAGTGGGTGGATGGTCGGTGTTAAGCCTGATGCAGATACCCTCGCAAAATTTGTTTCAGGAGAGTATAAGGGATTTTC
>JAFDAS010000098.1 GCA_019313695.1 Deltaproteobacteria bacterium | reverse complement strand
GTTTGTTTTCAAGGCGTGTTGAAGCGGGCATAACGAGTTATGTAAGCTTTGACACAACACAGAAAACAAGCAAAAGGACAAGCAAGGTGTATGAGTTATTTATGCTTGCTGACTTAATCCCGCTTATACGGGATTGCGGGGAGCCTCAATGGGTGACACCGTTTACATAAAATACCTTATTCCCGATACTCCAAAATATATGCCGAAGAAGATAAGTATCACGGCGCAAATGCCGATAATTCCACGATATATTTTATCGCTTATATGCTTCCTCCCCCGTGAAACGAACAGTGACACGGCGCTGTACCACAGCAGATCAGCCAGTATGTGTCCCGCGAAGAAAACCGCCACGCCGATAAATCCCAATTTCATCGAAATGATGACATAACCCAGGCCGATTGTTGCCCACCATATTATCCAGTAGGGGTTTGCCAGACTCGTCAGTATGCCCGCTATTACGGGACCACCCCAAGCGCTTTTCCCGCTTGAGAGATCAAGTCTGAGTTGTCTTATACCTTTCAGCATATCAAAAGATATCCAGAGAAGAACAGCGCCTCCCGCTATCCCGACAACCCCTAACAATGCGGGGTTATTGATCAAATCCGCAAATCCCAGGACAAGGAGCACAAGCAGCGATATTTCGAGAACAGCATGACCGAAGACTATCAAGGGGCCGGCGATAAAACCTCTTTTCGCGCTTTCGCTGATGGTTACAGTCAGTACCGGTCCGGGCATCATCGCGCCCGAGATGGCGATGATAAAAGATGATATGAATATGGCTGCCAGCTTCTCCACTAGGGACACTTCCCTATTTAATTTTATCCGCTATAATTTATACCTGAGCAATTACACCTACTTTATTAAATAGGGAAGTGTCCCCCATTTAAAGGGTTAGCCCCGTTGACTGGATTTTTGTATCGACTTAACAGTCTGAAGCATGTAGTATCATTCTCCCGTGGAGGATGCCAGATAAAATGACTGAAAAACCCGCGTACATTCGTATTTTCAGCGTTATTGTTGTATCCGCCTTATTCTTATGCGCATGCCTGGTTTCAGCGCTATGGCCCCCGCGGACCGCGACAGCAACTCTTAATTCGCCGGAAGACGGTCGCGTGAGGCTGCTCGAAGACAGGGAATATTTTCCCGCGTTCATGAAGGCGATTGACGGCGCGAAAAGCGAGATTGTCATGTCGTTCTTTCTATTCAAAACAAGTGGCTACAGCAAGGGCTACACGGACAGAATCCTCGTTCAGCTCGTCCGCGCGGCCAAACGGGGGGTAAGGATAAGGATTATTCTTGAGAAGGATGACAGCGCAAGGGATTCCCAGGCTGATAAAAGCAACAGAGAGACAGCCGCGAGACTTAAAGGAAAGGGTATCGATGTACGCTTTGATTCTCCGAGCGCCACCACCCACACAAAGGTGGCTGTGATCGACAAAAGATATATATTCCTGGGAAGTCATAATTTGACAAATTCCGCGCTCAAGTATAATCATGAACTGTCAGTTTTTATTGATTCCCCGCCACTGGCGGTGGAGACGTTAAAATATATCAACTCCCTGTACAAATGAAAATGTGATGAAAATACCACAAAAAATATTATGCACCCTGTGCGCGGGACTTATGCTGTTTGCCGCCGGATGCGCGGTTGTGCCAGTTAAGAAGGAAGTTATCCGGATCGTTCCTGAAGAGATGCCTGCGGGGGCAATAGAGGCGCTGACGGGCGATAACCTTGCAAAGGCAGGCAAAAACAGAGCGGCATTCGACTGGTACATGAAATCACTGAAAAGCGGCCCGGATGCAAGCCTTGAAAAATCTGTAAAAAAGAAAGTCGAAGGCATCATCGCCGATAAACTGTCCCTCCATCAACTTCAAGAGATAAAAAAGGGTTACTGGTGGAGATACCCTTCAGGACATCTTCTCTACGCCCTTGCCAGAGCATCTTACGATATGAGGGATATTGAGAAGGCCACCGGATATCTGGACAGGTTTCTCTCCGGTTACAGAAGCCATCCCCTGTTCGAAAAGGGAGAGGACCTGCGCAGGAGAATTGCCGCCATGGAGCTGGTAAACCGCTACGCGGTCGGATGCGTTCTTCCCCTAACCGGAAGATATGCCACCTATGGAAGCCGGGCGCTTGACGCTATCATTCTCGCCTCCGGCGTATTTGACCCGGACCGGAACAGCCCCATACAGCTCTTAATAGAAGACTCGAAAGGCGATCCGGTCACGGCCCGGAAAGCGGTAAGAAAACTCGCCGATGAGCATCATGTTATCGGTATAATAGGCCCCCTCGGGAGCGCGGCGGCCCTTGAGGCGGCTAAAGAAGCTCAAGATCTGGGTGTTCCCATAATAACTCTGACCCAGAGAAAAAACATTGCCGAAAGAGGAGATTATGTTTTTCGAGACTTTCTTACCGGCGATATGCAGGTAAAGGCTCTCGTCACATATTCCATCCGTAATCTCGGCATCGAGAATTTCGCCATCCTGTACCCTGACGATAACTACGGGACAGAAATGATGGCCCTGTTCTGGGATGAGGTACTGCGGCAGGGAGGACAGATACGGGGGGTGGAATCATACAGTGACAAGCAGACTGACTTCGGCAGGGAAATAAAATCACTGACCGGGCTGAACTTCCCTGAAGAGGATGAGGCATCAGGGGAAAACCCGAAACCGACAGTGGATTTTGACGCGCTTTTTATACCCGATTCTTACTCCACTGTGAGTATGATAGCTCCCCAACTGACCTTCTACGATGTCATTGGTGTGCAGCTCCTGGGAACAAGCATCTGGAATTCCCCGGGGCTTCTGAAAACGAACAGTGAATATCTCGAAAGGGCGATCTTTACCGACTGTTTTTTCCTGAACAGTTTTTATCCGGAGGTCAGGGATTTTATAGACCGTTTTTACGTCGCATGCAGCAGGGAGCCGGGCAACGTGGAGGCTCTCGCGTATGACGCGGCGGGAATAGTGGTAAAACTCATAACAGAGCGCGATATAGAAATCAGAGATGATCTGAGGGACAGCATTTCCCGCATCGAGGACTATCCCGGCATAACAGGAACAACTTCGTTTTCCGGGACAGGGGACGCGGAAAAACCACTCCACATGCTCACCGTGATGGATGGTGAGATTGTTCAGATAAGATAATCACATCCCGATTAGTTGTAGTTAATTAAAGCAAAATAAGTGCGTTAGCTACAATTAATCAAGTGTGCTCCCAGAGGGTTCAAGGGTTCAAGGGATCGAGGATTCAAGGATTCGAGTGAAATGCTAAAAAACTACAAAGAGTTGAAAGCCCGGCAAAAGTCAGACAAACTCTATGCTGATAAAGGATTTAGAAAGTAAACCCTGGAATCCTTGGACCCTTTTCTCCATAAGATTTATTCCACGCCTGTCGGTATGAGGCACATGAATCGAACCACACCTTCGCCTTTATTTGTCAGGCGGTGCTCCTCACCGGGCGGAATGAAAACGGCATCCCCCTCCCCCACAGGGTTTTCATCTCCGGCGCTGTTCCTGGCCGTTGCCTCTCCCTTCAGCACAAATATCTCGTGCTCCCAGGGATGATCGTGCAGGGGGCTGGATGCTCCCGGTTCCAGTTCAATTATCCTCATGATGAAATTGGGGGCGCCTTCCCTGTCGCCTATGACAACTCTCTTTTTGACACCCTTCATCATTTCAACCGCTTCAACATCTTCATAATGGTGAATAATCACTGTCCGTTTCCTTTCTCCTCAAATTTACGCCCGGGTTCGGCAGACCTTCTATTTCGCAAGGGGCAAGTTCACATCGCTCTTGCGTCTGGAAGGAATACTTTTCAGCTTCAGCGCCGATTTTATAATGCCGACGATATTTTCCGTCTCCAGAAATCCCGTATTTATGATGAGGTCGTAATTGGCGGGGTCTTCTATGTCCACCTTGAAGTTTTTTTTCACCGAATCCCTGCGCTCCGCGTCTTTCAGGAAGATACGTTGCTTCGCATCCTCTTCAGTGAGACTGAATCCCCGCATTATATTACGCATCTTCGTCTCCATGGGCGCAATGAATCTCACCCTGAGAGTCTCTTCGGGAGGAAGAATAAGGTTGGCGCCTCTCCCGATAATAATAGCGCCCCCCTGCTCTCCTATGGCGCCTATGACCTTTGTCAGATGACGCACATATTCATCCGCCAGGAGGAAACGCGTTGTCCTCAGATACAGTATCCAGTTGTCCAGTATGCTGCGTGTCTTTTCATCCAGATATGAAACAACCTTCTCGCTCATCCTGACGCTTTTTGCCACTTCATGTATGATTTTGGCATCTATGATATCAAGCTTCAGTTCCTGCGCGATTCGCTGAACCAGATCCGTTACAATGCTTCCCGGTTCTCTCGCGACGGTTATGACAGGCCGTGGAGCTTCTTCCTTACTTTTTCTCCTCTCCTTCGAGGTTTCCCATTTCTTCACCTGCTCCTCAAGAAGACGATCAATCTCTGTACCCATGGCATTTCCTCCTCAGTGTTTGAATTGAACCCAAAAACATATTCTCCCAATATCACTGTGTAAGGTGAAATTTATTATAATACACGAAGGTCTGTCAATACTTTTTCAATCCTGCGCCACGGCGGGGCGGGCAAATGGCAACTATCGCCATCACCGGACGCGAAATCCACAACACCGGAGGGGAGAAAAAGCGCTGAATCTTTGTGCCTTAATCAAAAATGATGGTTTTTGAACCATAAACCAGTATCCGGTGTTCCAGATGGAGCCTGACCGCCTTAGCGAGGACGGTTCTCTCCAGGTCTTTCCCCTTGAGTTTCATATTGTCCACCGAATCCTTGTGTGTAATTTTTATAACATCCTGCGCGATTATAGGCCCTTCATCCAGCATCTCCGTGACGTAATGGCTGGTGGCGCCTACGATCTTCACTCCCCTGTCATACGCCTGCTGGTAAGGGCTGCCCCCCGCGAATGCCGGCAGAAACGAGTGATGGATATTGATTATCCTGCCATGATATCTGCCGACAAATTCACCGCTTAATATCTGCATGTAGCGGGCCAAGACTATCAGGTCTATCCCCTCTTTCTCCAGTTCGGCAATCTCTTTCTTTTCCTGCTCTACCCTGTTTTCCGGCGTGACTGGATAATATCTGTAGGGAAGACCGAAGTGATCGGCCAGCGGCTTCATATCGAGGTGATTGCTTATTACGAGGGGTATCTCCGCCCTGAATTCCCCCATCTGATGCCTCAGCATAAGGTCATGGAAACAATAGACATGCCTGGAAACAAATATCGCCATCTTCGGCATATAATCGGAAAAATGTATATTCCATTTCATTCCGAACCTCTTCACAAGGGGGCCAATCGTGTCATTCAGCTCGTCGCGGGCGATGGCAAATCCCTCCATATCCCACTCCACCCGCATGAACAGCATATTTTCAGGTTGAACCGAATACTGAGCAGAGTCCAGTATGTTGCCGTTGTATTTTGAGAGAAAACCGGATATCGCCGCCACAATCCCCTTTTGATCGGGGCAGGACAACAGCAGTATGGCCGTTGTCTTTTCCATAATTTACAACTCCCTTCTAAAGGGTTCTGTCCATATATGAAAATGGCCATCCAAGTCAAGAAAGATGCATCCGTAAAAAATCGAAATATGCACTCCCGACTCGTCGGGATTGTCATTCCCATGAAGATGGAGATTCAGTGTTTTTAAGTATTTAGAGCTCTATAGATTCCCGCCGGAGTTTACCCTCGCGAAGGCGGGGGCGGGAATGACATACTTTTTACAAAGCCGTCAAGAAAGGTTTGCCAAAACACGGCTGTATGATATAAGGTTCCACAACCGAAGTGAGAGTTGTTTCTATATCACATAAACAGGAGCTCCGGATGAATCTGGCAGAAGAAACCGCCCTGTCCAACAACTTGATTATGCAGGTGTGGGATGGCTCACGTGCCATTGCCTCCGATACAACAAAGGTCGAACTGCGCGTAATGATAAATGTCGAAGTCAGAGAAGAGTATTTCAGCGATCCTGCGGATTTTCGGCAGGTCGTCACGGTGTTCGGCCAGGAGATATCATACGAATACACAAAGGAGAGGACATTCGTCAGCACACCTGACAGCAAAAGGGTTTTCAATGAACTGCTGGAGGATTTCAGAAGGGACTCACTCCCCTATATATCGAGAACCGATTTCCCCGTGCGTTTCGCCATGTCGAAACTGCGCGATATCCGGCGACACCCCTACAGGTATCGTGACAGGGGAACTACTCAGGTTGTTTAGTCAGCAAGAAGAAATAACTCTGTTTTCTGTGTTGTGTCGAAGCTTACATAACCCGTTATACCCGCTTCAACACGCCTTGAAAACAAACAAAATTACGGCGCAATCTGTATAACTTATTTATTCTTGATTCCTTAGACTGTAGGTTGAAGGCATTTAGGGTAATTATTCAGCAAGTGTGTAGGGTGGATTAAGGAGCGTAAGCGACGAATCTACCAAAATCCCGACAAGTCGGGACTAAACTGGAGATGTAAAATGAAGAGAAAAGTTTCTGTAATCGGGGCCGGTTTTGTAGGCACAATGACTGCCCAGAGAATCGTTGAGAAAAATCTGGCTGACGTTGTGCTGCTGGATATTGTTGAGGGGCTCCCGCAGGGAAAAGCCCTTGATATCATGCAGTCGGCACCTGTCGAGGGGTTCGACAGGAAAATAACAGGATCCAATGACTTTGCCGAGACCGAACATTCGGATATCGTGGTCTTTACCGCTGGTTTTCCCAGGACCCCGGGCATGAACAGGGAAGAGCTTGCCATGAAAAATGGGGGCATAGTAAAATCCGTCGTGGAAACGGTTGCGAGACATGCCCCCGACTGCATCATCATCATGGTGACAAATCCCCTCGATGTTATGACACACCTTGCATGGAAAACGTCGGGATTCCCCGCCAAGAGAGTCATGGGAATGGGGGGCGTGCTCGACAGCGCGAGATACAGGGCTTTTCTGGCTGAAGAGCTGAATGTATCGGCTAAGGACATAGAGACCATGGTGCTGGGAAGCCACGGAGATACCATGGTGCCGGTAGACACCCACACCACCCTGAAAGGTATTCCCATAAGCAGACTCATAGAGAAGGAAAGACTCGACGCCATCATTGAAAGAACAAAGAATGGAGGCGCCGAGATCGTGAGTCTCCTCAAATCCGGCAGCGCGTGGCACGCCCCTTCATCCTCCGTGATCGCCATGGTGGATGCGATACTGGGCGACAGCAAGAGGATCTTGCCCGCTTCGGCATATCTGACGGGGCAGTATGGCATTGAGGATGTGCATATCGGCGTGCCGGTAAAGCTGGGCGCGTCCGGAATTGAAGAAATATACGAAACAGCGCTTTCCAATGAAGAACTGAAAGGCCTGAAACGATCCGCCGACGCGGTCCGGGAAACTTTTGAGAAGCTGCAAATCTGATGGATTATTCCTGTATTGAAGAACTCCTCCCCCTTGTTCAAACGCCGGGCAGGTATATAGGGGGGGAGATAAATTCCATAAGAAAGGACTGGGGAAAATGTCGCCTGACCTTTGCCCTTGCCTTTCCCGACACCTATGAAATAGGTATGTCGCATCTCGGCCTGCAGATTCTCTATTCCATTCTGAATAATGAACCCCAGATAGCGGCTGAGAGGTTTTACGCCCCCTGGCCGGACATGGAATCCCTGATGAGGGCAAACAACATCCCTCTCACCTCTCTCGAATCGGGCACCCCCCTTTCCGAATTCGATATCGTGGGGTTCTCACTGCAGTATGAGCTGTCCTACACCAACGTCCTGAACATGCTGGATCTGGGCGGCGTACCGATATATTCCAGAGACAGGAGAGAAGATGCACCCATAATAATCGCGGGAGGCCCATGTGTTTTCAATCCCAAACCTGTGGCGCCTTTTTTCGACGCGTTTGTAGTGGGAGAGGGGGAAGAGGTAATACTGGAGATCTCCCGCGCGCTGATCGGCGGCAAAGAATGCGGCTGCAAACGGTCAGGACTTCTGGGCCTTCTTTCGGAGATTGAGGGGGTCTGGGTCCCTTCCCTGCACAACAGAGAGAAAAAGATAAAAAAGAGGGCAATAGCAGATCTGGAGAAATGGCGCCGGCCATCAAGGCCCATCGTGCCCCTCGTCAAGGCAGTCCACGACAGGATAACCCTGGAAATAGCCAGGGGATGCACTCGCGGATGCCGTTTCTGCCAGGCGGGAATGGTCTGGAGACCGGTCAGGGAGAGATCTGCCGGCACCCTGGAAGAGATGGCGGAGGATATGCTCTCTTCAACGGGACATAGCGAGATTTCTCTTTTATCCCTCAGTTCCGGCGATTATTCCCATATTGAATATCTCCTTACCTCTCTCATGAATCAGTATTACGAAAAGAGGGTGGCCATGGCTCTCCCCTCCATGAGGGTGGAAACCCTTACCACGAAACTGATCGAGCAGATAAAAAGGGTGCGAAAGACAAGCTTCACGCTCGCGCCGGAGGCCGGAACGCAGAGACTGCGGGATGTGATAAACAAGGGGAATACCGAAGAGGCCCTTCTCGCCACCGCGCGAAAGGTATTTGACGCGGGATGGAAATCCATCAAGCTCTATTTCATGATCGGGCTCCCGTCAGAAACACAGGGAGACCTCGAGGGGATTGTCGATCTCGCCTATAAGGTGCTCAGAGAAGGAGACAACAGACGTCAGGTCACCGTCAGCATCTCCACCTTTGTACCGAAACCCTTCACCCCCTTTCAATGGCAACGACAGATAACCATTGACGAAATCCGGGGGAAACAGGATTTCTTCAAGAAAAACATCCGGCATAAAAATCTGAAACTCAAGTGGAATGACAGGGAAATGACCTTTCTGGAAGGCCTGATGGCAAGGGGAGACGAGAAGATAAGCGATCTGGTGGCGAGGGCTTTTCATTCGGGATGCCGTTTCGATGGCTGGAGTGACCGGTTTCAGTTCGATATATGGAAACAGGCGATAGATGATCTGGGGATAAATGTAGATGATTATCTTGGGGAAAAGGACACAAAAGACGCGCTCCCCTGGGATAATATAGATTGCGGCACAACAAAAGAGTTCTTAGCGGAAGAGTATGAAAAATCACTGGATGCGGAGCTTACAGAAGACTGCCGATCTGCCGGGTGTTACAGGTGCGGGGCATGTTCGGGAGATACCAGGGTTATCGAAGCCGGAGACCCACACCCCACACCCTCTCGAAGACATGTCCCCTCCCCCCGTGAAGCAGAAATCACGCGGCTCAGGATAAGGTTTGCCAGGCAGGGAAAAGCCGGCATGTTGTCGCACCTGGAGATGTCTTCTTCTATCGTGCGGGCGATAAACATAAGCGGCCTCGTCTTCGCGTTTTCAGAGGGTTTCCATCCCCATCCAAAGATATCATTCCCCTACGCCCTTCCAGTCGGGGTAGAAAGTCTGTGCGAATACGCTGACATCCAGCTTCGGGGATACAGCGGTCATCCTGAAGGGTTCGCCCCCAGGGTAAATCCCTGTCTGCCTTCGGGTATAGAGATCCTGGGCGCCGAGATGATTTTCCCCCATACCGTATCGCTGTCCAGTCTCATAGCAGGATTCGATTATGAAATATGCCTTCCACATGCACCCATTTCGTCCGCCGACCCGACTCCGGCTGAAAGGATAAAAGAATTCCTTAAATCGAACACCTTTATGGTATCCAGATACAGGAAGGGGGCTACCGTCGCGAAGGATATACGCCCCCTGGTAACCTCCATTGCCCTCGACACGGAGGAGGCTGTAATCTCCATGTCGGTGCGTTTCGACCCTGGCGGGGGAGTCAAACCTCTGGAGATACTGACACAGGTTCTCGGATTTGACGATGAATACGCGAAGAGGGCAAGAATCATAAAGACAGGGATCCGTCGCAAAGAGTAACCCGCAACTCGAAGAAAGAGAATATAATGTCAAAAGAACTCATTTTTAACTGCACCGAATATGAAACAAGGATCGCCATACTGGAAGACCGCGTACTCTCGAATTTCTATGTGGAGAGGATCGATGAAAGATCCATAGCCGGAAACATATATAAGGGTAAGGTAGTTCGCGTGCTTCCGGGCATACAGGCCGCGTTTGTGGATATAGGCCTTGAACGCAGCGCTTTTTTATATGTGGCGGATATCTATAATGAAACATCCGGGATAGACTTATTCACAAATGGAGATGACGATCCCGTAGAATATGGAAGGGGGGAGCATACGGAACAATGCACCCATCCCATAGAGGACATGTTGAGAGAAGGACAGGAGATCCTTGTCCAGGTATCCAAAGAGACACTGGGAAGCAAAGGCGCGAGGGTCACCACACATATATCGCTCGCGGGGAGAAACATCGTCTCCATGCCGACATCATCCCATACAGGCATATCAAGAAAGATCACCGGCGAGCAGGAAAGGGACCGGCTGCGTGAAATCATAGAAAAACTGCGCCACGAAAGGCATGGCTTCATCGCAAGAACGGCAAGCGAGGGAAAGAAAGAAGATGAACTGAAAGGTGATTTCGACTATCTTTCCAAGCTGTGGAATACTATCAGGGAAAAGGCGGAACGCACAGGCGCCCCGGGACTCGTGCACAGAGAACTGGGCATGACACTGCGAGCGATCCGCGATCTCTACGCGGAAGACGTGGAAAGGATTGCCATAGATTCAGAGGGAGAATACCGGAAAGCAATCGATTTCATGGATAGTTTTATGCCTTACATGAAGTACTCGATCGATCTTTACAAGGACAGTATCCCCATCTTTGACCATTTCGGCATTGAACTGGATATCAGCAGGATGCTTAACAAGAAGGTATGGCTGAAATCTGGGGGATACATCGTCATAGAAGAGACCGAGGCGCTGTGCTCGATAGACGTAAACACAGGCAAATATGTGGGCAAGAAAAACATGGAGGAAACTATCCTCAAGACAAACATGGAAGCCGTAAGAGAAATAGCCTATCAGCTTCGCATAAGAAACATAGGCGGCATTATCATCATTGATTTCATAGACATGGAAACTGAGACAAACCGGGAAAAGATATTTGACGCTCTCAGAGCGGAGATGGAAAAGGACAGGAACAGGACCAATGTGCAGAAGATATCGGAGTTTGGTCTGATTGAAATGACCCGCCAGAGGAAAAGAAAGAGCCTGAGCGGCACAATGTGCGAGACATGCCCGCACTGCTCAGGCAGGGGGTCGGTTAAATCCAGGACAAGCGTATGCTACGAGATATTCAGAGAGCTGGAAAGAGAGGCGGCTTATGACATCGCGGAAACACTCTGCGTGCTTGTCCATCCGGATGTGGCAGAGCTCCTCCTGGAAAACGAGAATAACACACTGAAGAACCTTGAAAAAAGACTGAGCAGAAAGATTCTGATAGAGACAGACAACAGCTTCCACCGGGAAAATTTCGAGATAATACCGATGCGGTAGGACCGCGAACCCCTCGAAAGAAAGATTGGCCGCCTCATCCTCGTGACCTTTGCCGATATTCCCGGCATTGATTTTGATGTATTACCCCTCTCCAGAGGCGCTCATTTCCACATAAAAACACGATTGCCGGGAATAAAGGGCCTGAAGGTCAAAAAGAAGGCATTTATATATTGACAAACGGCGTAATATTCTTATAATAAGCGATTCCAATTTAACTTGATAAGGATTTGAACTATGTACGCAGTTATAAAGACCGGGGGAAAACAATACAAAGTCTCAGAGGGAGAGGTCCTGAGCTTTGAAAAGATTGAAGGCAACAATGGCGACACCGTTTCTTTCGACGAGGTGCTACTGGTTTCTAAAGATGAAGATGTCAAGGTGGGCACACCATTTGTTGAAGGCGCAAAGGTCGTCGGCGAGATTATCTCACAGATCAGGGGCCCCAAGATCATCGTATTTAAGATGAAGAGAAGAAAGGGATACAGCAAAAAAACAGGACACCGGCAGGATCTGACAAACCTTAAGATCAAAGAAATTGTTGTTTAATGGAGGAAAGTTGAATGGCTCACAAAAAAGGCCAGGGAAGTACGCGCAACGGAAGAGACAGCCAGGCGCAGAGGCGCGGGGTTAAGGCATATGGCGGACAACTGGTATCTGCCGGCTCTATCATAATACGTCAGCTTGGAACAAAGATACACCCGGGGAACAATGTCGGAATGGGCAAGGATTACACCCTCTTTTCCAGGATTGACGGGACGGTGAAGTTCGAAAGGAAAGACAGAGACAGGAAGAAGGTAAGCGTGTACGCTTCCTGAAGTTCTCTCTTCTTGTCCCTTACTGATGTAATAATTTTGAAGAAGGTGTTAGTGCCCGCAGGCTAACACCTTTTTTAGTTTTCATCCGGGAATGGCCCCTTTTCCATTTCCGGACGGGCAGCGGGTGGATTTTCCATGAAATTTATTGACGAAGCAAAAATATATATAAAATCCGGTGACGGCGGGCAGGGTTGCGTAAGCTTCAGGAGGGAAAAGTTTGTTCCCCGCGGAGGTCCCAATGGAGGAGACGGCGGCAAGGGGGGAGATGTCATCGCCGTCGCGTCTCGCAGCCATAGAACTCTGCTGGACATGAAGTTCAACCAGCATCATGTGGCAAAACGGGGAGGACAGGGGGAGGGAAGCAACAAGACAGGCAGGAGCAGCAGTGATGTTGATATAGTGGTTCCGGTGGGTACAGTCATCAGGGACATGGAAACGGGGGAACTGCTGGCAGATATGATCGAAGACGGTCAGAGGGTAATTATAGCAAAAGGCGGCATAGGGGGAAGAGGAAACGCCAGATTCAAGACCTCCACAAACAGGGCACCCCGCTACGCGCAGGAGGGGCTTCCGGGAGAAGAA
>JAFDAS010000097.1 GCA_019313695.1 Deltaproteobacteria bacterium | reverse complement strand
AAAAACAGAATGCGAATATATATTGTCTTATTGATGGCGGTTTTGTTTTTTGTCATCGGCGGGGCGGTACAGTCCTTTGGCGAAGGCGAAAAAAATGTCTTTGACGTGATTACAGTAGATTCGGCAATCACTCCGGCTGTAGCGAAGTATGTTACCGGAGCCATAGACCAATCGGGGGCAGACGGTTCTGCCGGCATTATTATTCTTCTGGACACGCCGGGCGGGCTTGATCTGGCCATGAGGGATATAGTGACAAATATAGGGGCAGCTCACCCGGTGGCAATCGGGATCGGGGGCAAGATGAGCGAGACAATGGCGAAAAAGGTGGAAAATGACGCGACAAATATAGGGGCAGCTCACCCGGTGGCAATCGGGATCGGGGGCAAGATGAGCGAGACAATGGCGAAAAAGGTGGAAAATGACGCAGTCGCCTACGCCAGAGGGATAGCAAATAATAGGATGCGTAACGCCGACTGGGCCGAGGAGGCCGTAAAAGAGAGTGTCTCCATCACGGCTGAAAAAGCGCTCGAACTGAATGTCATTGATGTAATCGCTTCCGATATGGAAGAACTGTTGGAAAAGATAGACGGGACGACCATCATGCTCCCGTCGATCATAAATAAACGGGAGATGGGATTGAGGGAGAAGATTCTTGTAACCCTGAGCAATCCCAACATAGCCTACCTTTTGATGATGATAGGCCTGGCCGGTCTATATTTTGAATTTTCCAACCCGGGAGCGATCCTGCCCGGTGTCGTTGGGGGGATTTCACTCATATTAGCCTTCTTCGCCATGCAGACCCTTCCCGTGAATTATGCCGGCATTGCGTTGATAATCTTCGGCATAATCCTCTTTATCGCGGAGATAAAGATAGTAAGCCACGGCATGCTCAGCGTGGCGGGAGTTATCTCGCTTGTCCTGGGTTCTGTCATGTTGTTTGACTCTTCTGTCCCGGCTCTCAGGGTATCGTTTAGTGTGATGATCCCCACAATACTTACAGTATCACTTTTTTTTATTGCGGTTGTATCGCTTGCCGTGAAGGCGCAGATGAAGAAGCCTTTCACGGGGATAGAGGGTATGATCGGCCGGGAAGGTAAAACAATAACCCCCGTATATGCTGATGGAAAGGTTCTTGTGAAAGGAGAACGCTGGAATGCCTTCAGTGGGGAGTTGATAGAAGAAGGGGCGGATATAAGGGTGGTTGGTGTAGAAGGTTTGAAACTCGAGGTGGAAAAGATATAAAAATATAAGAGACATACAGGAGGATAAATTATGTACGCAATAATAACAGTGGTTGTCCTGGTAGTGATGTTCCTGGCGGCCGCGATAAGGGTGCTCAACGAGTACGAAAGAGGCGTGATATTTCGCCTGGGAAGGATCATAGCCACCAAGGGGCCCGGTCTTATCATCCTGATACCCATAATAGACAGGATGGTAAAGGTGGACATGAGGATCATAACGATGGATGTTCCTCCGCAGGATGTGATAACGCGGGACAATGTGTCCATCAAGGTAAACGCGGTGATTTACTTCAGGGTTCTGACGGCCAACGCAGCCGTTATTGAGGTTGAAAACTTCCTATACGCCACATCCCAGTTAGCGCAGACCACCCTGAGGAGTGTCTGCGGGCAGGTTGAACTGGACGAACTCCTCGCCGAGCGGGAAAAGATAAATGCCCAGCTGCAGGAAATACTCGATCGAAGCACCGACCCGTGGGGGATAAAGGTGTCGACCGTTGAGGTGAAGCACATTGACCTTCCACAGGAAATGCAGCGTGCGATGGCGAAACAGGCCGAGGCCGAAAGAGAGAGAAGGGCGAAGGTCATCAGCGCGGAGGGAGAATTCCAGGCCGCGACGAAGCTTACTGCAGCGGGTAAAATGATGGCGGAACAGCCAATATCGTTGCAACTCCGCTACCTCCAGACACTCGCGGTCGTGGCCGCGGAAAATAATTCGACGACACTCTTCCCCATACCGATTGACCTGTTCAAACCTTTTATGGAGCTTGCGAAAAAGAAGGATATATAACAACAAGGAAAAGTCGAAGGAGGCTGATGTGAAGACCGATAGAGGCACACGGGGGTTTATAGGGGCAGCGATCCTTATCACCCTCGGAATACTTATCATTTTGAACAGCAGCGACATCTATGGATTTGATAAAAGCTGGCCGATACTCCTGATCGTCATATCCGCCTCCATGCTTGCCCAGCGTTCCAGAGATGTAGGGGGCTGGTTTATCGGTGTTGTGGGTGTTGGGTTTTTTGTAATGAAGAACTTCTGGCCGGAAATTGAAGACTGGGGAAAATATGTATTCCCCGTGCTCCTGATACTTCTGGGAGGGTATATACTGTTCAAGAGAGCCGGGGGATCGAGATCATCATAAAGCGCTATGGAGATCTGACGTTCCGGGGTCACACCTTGATGTGCCATCGGTTCTTTGGGATCGGCTATCGCGTATGGGACACATAATTAGTTGCTGAACATGCAGCATCAATATATGTCGATACTATTTCATTCTTTAGCTATTGGAGGTTACATGCGCATGAAAAGATTATGGTTGGTAGCTCTATTTGTTGTGGGTCTTTTTTTTACTGTTCAGAACGCGAGGGCGATAGGAGTCACAACCCTTGAACTTGACAGGGAGATTACTCTTGAGGCCCCCGACATCCCGATGGACAAGGCGACGGCGCCCAAGCTCCTGTATAAACGGTACAACTACAGCCACGAGCCCTATGTCAAGGTATACCGTTTCAGGGTGGAACCTGGGCACAGATATACCTTCTATATGATTCACCCTGCCGACGGCATCAGCATGAACGCCTATCTGAGGGGGGACAATCCGCTGACCGACTACACAAGCAGCTACGGTCCGAGCGGGTATCTGCGCAATTTTGTGAGCTGGGGGCAGCAGCCTCGCAAGAGCTCCTGTGAATACCAGGCCCGCCGCTACAATTTCACGATATCTCCTGAGAGCGAACACCCTTTGCTGTACCTTGTCGCCATCTACGCCAAGCCGGACACCTCCTTTAAGGTTCTCTTGAAGTCCCAAGCGGACAGTGACGAAGAGGTGAGAACGAGCACGCAGGGTACCTACTGCCCGAAGCGGAAGGGGTTTACCTGGGGTAAGGTTTATAAGAGAGATTTCCTGCTTACCCTCATCCCCGGCGAGAAGGGGAAAGATCAGGAGGAAACCGAAGGAGTTGCCCTGGTTGAAGAGGATGGTCAGCCGCCCCTTCTGCCTCTCAATAGAGAGATTTCCCTCGAGGCGCCTGACATGTCGATGGACAAAGCGACAGCACCCAAGCTCCTTTGCAAAAAGTACTACATGAGTTGGGAGCCCTATGTCAAGGTATACCGTTTCAGGGTGGAACCTGGGCACAAATATACCTTCTATATGATTCACCCTGCCGACGGCATCAGCATGAACGCCTATCTGAGGGGGGACAACCCGCTGAGCGACTATACTGCCAGTTACAGGCCGAGCGGGTATATAAACGGTTTTGTGTCTTGGCGTCAGCAGCCGCGCAATAGCTCCTGCGAATACCAGGCCCGTCGTGACAGTTTCACGATATCTCCTAAGAGCGAACACCCTTGGCTGTACCTTGTTGCCACGTACGCCAGGCCGGACACCTCCTTCATAGTGCTTTTAAACTCCAAGGCGGACAGTGACGAGGAGGTGAGATCGAGTACGCAGGATGCCTATTGCCCCCAGCGGAAGGGGTTTACCTGGGGGCAGGTCTGGAAGAAAGAGCTTCTGCTGACCCTGATCCCCGGTGAGAAAAAGGTGGAAGATACGACGGTATCCACCTCCACCACCGGTGGCGGGGGAATCACTCCTCCTTCTTCCCAACGATACGATGATATCCGGACCGTGTGCGATTGGGTCGCCTATATTCGTTCGGGCCAGCCCTTCCAAGTAACCTTTGACACCACCAGTGGTAAGTTTGACGACTCTGTCTATACCGGTGACTGGAGTACCGATCCCATGGGGACCCTCAAGGGAGGGGAGACGTATCGTCTCACCTATACAAATGGCAAATTCGAATGTACGGGGTTCAATCAGGGGGCCGGTTCTGTCGCCACGTTTGCCTATATCGCTGATCCTGAAGAAGGAGTCATATCACTGTGGGGGCGCCTCTTTAATTTTGACGGCAAGGGTCGTGTGTGGGATCAGGATTTCGGCATTGTCGGTCATTTAAGCCCCGTGCAATAGAAGCGGTAAATTTGTTTTTATTCACAGCCAACAGATACCCGGTCACCACCTTGAAACGACGGGGCTCGCAGAGGGTGAGGGGATATAATATGTGCGCGTTGGTGAATACTATTGAGGTGAACACAAGCGTATGACAGCTGAAGAAAAGAGCGAAGAGATATCATTTGAAGAACTCCTGAAGGAAAGCACGGCTGAAACCGGGTGGCTGGAGCCTGGGCAGCGTGTGGAGGCTAAAATCGTCGATATTGGCTCTGATTGGGTCTTCCTGGGTCTTGGCGGCAAGAGCGAGGGTTCCATCGATAAAAAGGAGCTTCTCGATGAAAACGGCGATTTTACTCTAAAAGTCGGCGACACGGTCACTGCGTATTTCCTGTCGTCGCGGCATAATGAAAAGCTCTTTACGACCCGGATTACCAGTGGTGAGGCGGGTCGAAACTTTCTTGAGCATGCCTCGAACAACAAGATCCCGGTTGAAGGGCTGGTGGAAAGCGAGATAAAGGGTGGATTTCGGATCAAGATAGCTGGCGACACCATGGCCTTTTGCCCATATTCCCAGATGGGGCTGCGGCGGGTGGAAGATTCCTCTGAATACGTGGGGAACCGACTATCCTTCATTATTACGGAATATAGTGAGGATGGTCGAAATATCATCCTTTCCAACAGGGCCATACTGGAAGAGGAATTGCGCGCAAAAAGGGAGGTGCTCAAAGAACAATTGCGCGAGGGGATGAAGGTCACCGGGACGATCGCATCGATTCAGGACTTCGGCGCGTTTGTCGATATCGGAGGCATCCAGGGCCTGCTCCCTATTTCGGAAATCGGATGGGCACGAGTTGATAATATTAACGACACACTCTCCATCGGTCAGGAACTGGAACTGGTGATTCTGAATCTGGACTGGGAACGGGACCGGGTGGCGCTCAGCCTCAAGGCGACCCTTCCCGATCCCTGGGACCGGGTTGAGGGAAAATATCCCGCGGGATCTTCCCATCCTGGAACGGTGGCACGCCTGACAAAATTCGGAGCTTTTGTGACTCTTGAAGGGGGTGTGGACGGGCTGATTCATATTTCAAAGCTGGGTGGCGGAAAACGCATTAACCATCCCCGTGAAGTGCTGGAGCAGGGACAGGCTTTGGAGGTCACGGTTGAATCGGTTGATCCGGAGAAGAGGAGGATTTCTCTGGCGCTGGAACACGAAGAGAAGGGGAATGATGAATCGGGAACGACCGACGATTATCGCTTATACCTTCAAAATGCCCCCACCTCGATGGGAACAATCGGTGATATCCTGAAAGACAAACTTGCCCTTTCAATAAAGAAAAAAAATGTGAAAAAATAGTTCCAGCCCAATTCATTAAAGTCCAGGAGGGAACCATGGGTAATGCAGACCTTTATCAGAAATTATCGAAGAAAATAGGGACGGAAAATTCAGTTATAATCCCGCAGATATGGCGCACAATCTGTTCCGAAGAAGAGGCCGAAATCCTGAACGCGATGCCGTCAACTGTCGGAGACCTCGCCGAGAAATTTACTAAAAACATCGATGAAATGAATTCCATAATTCATGATCTCTTTATAAAAGGGGTGGTCTTTGAAGTCATAAAGGAGGGAGAGACCCGCTACCGCATGCCCAACCACATAATTCAGTTTCACGACGCGACAATTTTATGGAAAGATGCCCCCCGTGAAATGATCGACCTTTGGGTAGAATATATGGAGGAAGAATTCCCGCAGATTCCCGAGATGCTGACGGCGATAAATTATCCCCCCTTCTTCCGGGTTATCCCGATAAACGAGGGAATTGAAGCGAAAAGCCAGGTACTCCCTTATGAAGATGCGGCAAAAATCGTGGAAGAGGCAAACAATATAGCCGTGACGGACTGCACATGCAGACTTATCATGAAAAAATGCGATAAGCCCCTCAACGTCTGCCTGCAACTTAACAAAGGGGCCGATTACGCGATCAAAAGGGGTACCGGAAGAAAGATTGATGTCGTGGAGGCCAGGCAAATTCTCAGAGAATGTGAAGAGGCGGGACTTGTACACACAACAGAGAATAGGGCGGGTGTGGGAACTGTCCTATGCAACTGCTGCGAATGCTGCTGTGAAGCCATTCCATATCTGAAAAATCCCGCGACCAAGGGGATAGTTGCCCCCAGCCGTTACAGGGCGTCGGTGGACGAAGAGTCATGTACCTCCTGCGGTTCCTGCCTTGATGTCTGCCCCGTGGGTGCAATTTCCATGACCGATGACGACATAGCAGGTGTGGATGCCGATCTCTGCATCGGGTGCGGACTCTGTACAAACGATTGCCCGGTAGACGCTATTATCCTTGTGGGAGTGAGAGAAGAAAGCTTTATTCCTTCATAAACTACTTGGCTTTCAGGGATTGAAGGTCAAGAGTTTTCAGCCATTTCATCGTTTCCGCAAAACCATCCGTGAAAGAAACCGGGGGGGTCCACAGGAGTTCCCGCCTCGCCTTTTCTATGGAAAACTGTAGACGGGAGCCGAGATTCTTAACCGTATAGGTCGTCAGGAGGGGACGGGTCTTCAGCCTTAATAGAGACCAGACTCCTTCCATTACAATGGCCGCCGTATAGGCAGCGGCATAGGGAATACGAAATTCAGGCTGTTTCAGGCCGAGATTATGGGCTATCATGGCGCAGAAATTCTGAAACGTGATGGATTCTCCGTCATGAACGAGATATCCGTTTCCTACGGCATTTTCATTTTCTGAAATCACCATCAGCAAATTAACAAGGTTATCTATATAGGTAGGCCAGACCATGACGTCTTTGCGCCAGAAAAGCATTTCACTCTTTACGATGGCATCGGCCGTCAGGGGAATGAATGTCTTGTCGCCGGGACCATAAACCCAGCAGGGATAAACGCCATACAATTTCCGTTGCCTCTATCTTCGTATCGGAATAGGGCTCTCCCCATTTTTTATGGGGGAAGGTCTCGTCAATTATTGTCCCCTCAACGAGACCGAACACATCATTTGTGCTGATCTCAACGAATCGCCCCACCTTCGCGCTGAGCGCAGCCCGACAGATGTTTTCCATTCCCTCGATGTTGACCGCCCGGAAAAGCTTTTTCGGCGCCCAGTCTGTGACAACGGCCGCGCAGTGAAATACTATATCCTGACCGTCACAGAGTTCCCTGACCAGCTTTTTATCGCAGATATCGCCTTCAACCAGTTCGCAGTCGAGCCGGGAAATTTCGGAAATCCCCGGATCATCGGGCAGCGTCAAAACCGTAACCCGGTTCCCCTCTTCAATGTTTCTCCTTACCAGGTGGCTTCCGATAAACCCCGTGCCCCCGGTTATAAATACCCTCTTCATGGCGACACCTTCCTTTCAGTCCCCGCTGAACAGTGCAATAACTACGATTCCAAAGGCCACGCAGTAGGCATTTATGAACCCGTTAAGGATCGCATCCGCGGCCGAGATAGCGTACATACCGTTCTGGATATTGAAGCTGAAGTCGATCACGCCGAGGAATATGAGAGCGCCGGCTGCAGCTAATGACAGCGTTCTTCCGAGCGGATTGCCTCTGATGAGAGAGAAAGCCGCAACCAGGAGCGCTAAAGCTAACAGAATATCGGGGAGTGGAAAGGAATGCTCAAAGGTAAAGTAACAGGGGGGCGGCGTTTCCGGGGCAAGACCAATGGTAAAAAACCCTATCCAGAACAGGATTATTCCCAGGGCCGTAATTATCTGAAGAACTGCGATTGTCTTTGTTTTCTTTTTTGACATGGGTTCTTCCTTTCGATGTCCGCCCACATCAGGACGGTTCTATTACGCTTTTTTGGCCGATCCGGCCACCTTTGCTACCTCTCTGTCCATGACATAGTTTACCAGGGACGGGAACAACCTCTTTGCCAGATATATAAGCTTCCCTTCCAGTCCGGGAATTATCATAAACTTCCCCTTTTCCATCCCCTTAATCAGCGCTCCGGCGACATCATCGGCGCTCATAATACCCGCATTTCCGGCGATTGCCTTTGTTTCTGGAGGTTTTGTCCTGTTCTCCTCGTGCAACTGTGGGGTATCCGTATCGGGGGGACAGAGGACTGACACCTTGATGTTGTGAGGCTTCAACTCACTTCTGAGTGATTCTGAAAATCCGATAACCGCAAACTTCGAGGCGCTGTATGCCGTATAACCGAAAACACCTATGAATCCCGCCATTGAAGATATGTTCACAATATGCCCCGATTTCCCCCTCTTCATATGGGGAAGGAGGCAGGAGATGGTGTTTCGGGTTCCGTAGAGATTTATGCCTAACATCTCATCGAATTTTTCGCGGGGAATTTCTTCAAAATAATTTGGATACGCCATACCGGCGCTGTTTATCAACACATGGGGCACACCAAATTCCCGGACCGCCGTTGTCATCTTGACACTTACATCCTCCATTTCGGATACATCGACGGTCATATATAAAAACCTCTGGACCTTGGAAATTCCGGATCGTTCAATTTCCTCCAGGGCGGATTCAAGTCTCTTCTCACCCCTCGCGAAGATGATTACATTGGCTCCATGTTTCGCGAATACTCTGGCGGACGCGAGGCCGATTCCGCTCGACCCGCCGACGATATAGATATTTTTTCCACCGAAATCCTTTTCTTTCATATCGTGCCCCTTCCTTTGCCCGATCTTTTTACTAATCATACCTGCTACAAAAAAGGAGTCGTTATCTCAGATAATGTGCAATTATCAGTTTCTGCACCTCGCTCGTCCCCGCCCCTATGGGAAAGACCTTGGCGTCTCTCATATATCTCTCCACGGGATATTCCTTCATGTAACCATAACCCCCGTGGATATGCACGGCCTCTCCCGTGACCCTGACCGCCATTTCACAGGCATACAGCTTTGACTGAGCGGCAAGCATTCTTGCCTCTTGATAATTACCCTCATCCCAGCATGTCATACCCTTGTATGTCAAAAGACGGGCGGCCTCTAATTCTACCAGCATTGTGGCCAGCTTATCCTGGATCATCTGAAAGTTGAAGATGGGCTGACCGAACTGTTCCCTTTCTTTCGTGTACTTAAGGGCCGCCTCAAAAGCCGCCTGAGCGATGCCTATGGCAAGACAGCTCCACATAAAACGCTCCACATCGAGACCTCCGAACATCTGTTTCAATCCCTGTCCCTCAACGCCCCCGACGAGATTTTCCTCCGGCACACGGCAATCCTCCATTATTATCTCGCCCGTCGGCGAAGAACGCAGCCCCATCTTTGAAAGTTTCTTCCCCACGGAATAGCCCGGAAAATTCTTCTCCACAATAAATGTGCATAATCCCTCCGGCCCCTGTGCATATATCAGGGCGATATCCGCGATGGGTGCATTTGATATGAATGTCTTGGTGCCGTTAAGTATATACTCGCTTCCCTCTTTACGGGCTGTTGTCTTGAGAGATACCGCATCGGAGCCGGCACCCGGCTCCGTCAAACCCATGCAGCCTCGTGTTTCTCCAGCTGCCAGCGCCGGGAGATATCTCTTTTTCTGATCCTCTGTAGCGTTACGGGCAATGTTGTTGGCACAGAGGAGGCCGTGCGCCCCATAAACCGTAGCGACACCGGCATCAACCCGTCCCAGTTCCTCCCCCATAAGGCCAAATGAAAGGTAGTCGGTAAGCATGCCACCATATTCGGGTTGTATGCCCATGCCCAGAAACCCCATGGGTTTGGCCTTTTCCCACAGATCTTCTATGAATTTCTCTTCCTTGTCCATCTCCTCAACAAGCGGCGCGATCTCCTTTTCGCTGAATTTTCGCACTGTTTCTCTCAACATCTTCTGTTCATCGGTAAATTTGAAATCCATACTGTAAAACCCTCCTTTGTTATATACAGTCATTGCTGTCCAAATTAACTGAGAATTTCAAACACCCATATTGATATTATTGCCATTTTGGACGGGTTTTTACCCTTTTCAAAATCAGGTTTCTTTTTTTGCAACATGATGCT
>JAFDAS010000281.1:1273-2292 GCA_019313695.1 Deltaproteobacteria bacterium | reverse complement strand
TTCACGAAGAGCATGGAAATAGCTCCACACGATAGCAAGGCTCATGACCTTTGTCTTGCCCGCGCCGGTTGCCAGTTTGAAGGCGTATTTTGCCCAGCGGTCGTCTTCCGGATTAACACCGAGAGCGGCAGTTTCACGATCCGCGCCGCCGAACTCGCAGATGGTATTGGAAAGGCTTCTGATCCCCCGGACTTCATAAAGGTAAATCATTGTCTCGATTGCTTCCCGCTGGCAGTAATAATATCGAAAAGGAACATCCTCACCTGTCGGTGTCTCAATCATATGATCCCGTTCGAACCAGTGGTAAAGGAGTTCCCGCGTTGTATCGGAAGCGCCGGCATAATCGTTTTCGCGCCATGCCTTCACAAATGACCGAAGGTTGTTGGCAACCGTGATAGAAGAGGCCCTGCGGCCCTTTACAATTTCCGCGGGTTTTCCTTCTTCAGATCTAATTCTATGGCAATAGGGTTCTTCGTGGGGGGCATAAAGCGGTTCAAGGGCGGCAGGATTGATAACAGTGCTTGTCATATCGTTACCTCCACTGTGATGCTCGTGTCGCAGCCGAAGACATCAATCACCTTGACGCAGGCGGTGTATTTCCCTTTCTCTGGATACTTGTCATATCCAAAAGCGCTGACGGTCTTCAGCGATCGATCCTTGCGGGTCCGGTAGTCCTGCCAGTGATGCTCGAAGGGTTTGCCCTCATGCCAGTCAAAATCCACCGCCCAGAAGTCGATAAAATCAAAACCGCTCTTTATTGCCCGTTCTTTCAGAACTTCAAGTTCCTTGCTCGGCACCTCTGCAAGGCTTGGCAGGAATTTTGTCAGCTTGATATCCACTGTGGTCTCCCTCTCCCTTTGGGAGAGGGCGGGGATGAGGGCTTTTCCAGCTTTGGATCTGTAGACAGGCTCCGCCTCCAAAACAGCCACTTCAAGAAAAGGCGGCGGATTCTTGCGGTTCTTTTCCATGATTTCGCGGGGAATGGGGATCAGCTTGATTTTGACGCCTTCCGCGGTCTC
>JAFDAS010000281.1:0-1239 GCA_019313695.1 Deltaproteobacteria bacterium | reverse complement strand
ATCAGCTTGATTTTGACGCCTTCCGCGGTCTCCAGTTCATGGCAGACGAGGCGAAGATCCATCTCAAATTCCCACGCAAGGCAATGTATCTCTTTTGCTCCGGCCTCCTTGGCCGCTTTTACGACTGCACGCAATTCTTCACGGGTAAATATGCTGTCTATATTGTCGACATGGACAAAGGCCTGCCCTTTTCTGCCGTGCAAAAGACCAGTCGCATTAGGCAAAGGCTCCGCCCGGTAGAACTCCATGACGACTCGGCGGTGTTCCTCATCCGCGCCCTGAAGCCGCTCCTTCTGCCACCACTGACGCTCATAACGGCCGAGGTTGTAAACATCAAAGGAACGGTATGGCTTATTATTCTTGTATAGATTCCGCTGAACGTCAATGAGACGCTTCCGGCTGGTGTGGATGGCGAAGCGGCCAAGGTCGGCCATGATCCAGCGGCGGCCAAGTTTTTCTGCAACAGTTCCTGTCGTTCCACTGCCGCAGAAGAAGTCGGCGACGAGATCGCCTTTGTTTGAAGAAGCATTTATAATCCGTTCGAGGAGGGCTTCGGGTTTCTGGGTGGCAAAGCCAATGCGTTCGCCAGCTGTAGGACCAATAAAATTTATGTCTTCCCAAACATCGTGCATTGGAACACCTTTATTTTCTTTATCACGCTTAATATAGTTACCATCGGTATCTTTCAATCTAACCAGCTTTCCATTTACAAAACCTCTTACTGTCTCCTCGATCCATTCAGGATGTGCATAATCTTGGTAAAGAAGGTTAAATGTCTTATTGTCAGTTTTGGAATAAAATAAGAGAGTATCGTGCATTTTTTGGTAAGTGCCGGTAATATTGCTCCAACGTCTATAGTGCCAAATGACCTCATTGACGAAATTGTCTTTTCCAAAAAGATTATCCATCATGCAACGAAGAAATGCATTTACCCGTGAATCACAATGCACATACATACTTCCTTCTTCACTCAGTAACTCACGCATCAACACCAATCGCTCATACATCATGTGTAAGTATGAATCAGTCCCTTTACCCCACATGTCACGATATGCAACCATCTCCAGAGCGGACTGGTCTTTTTCCACAGTTTCCTTTTTATCACCGATGGGCACATTCATCGTAAAATCCGCCCCCACATCAAAGGGCGGATCGATATAGATAAGATCAATCTTGCCTTTGTAATCCTTCAGCAGGCTGGCCATGATGAGTTTGTTGTCCCCCCAGATGAGCATATTG
>JAFDAS010000011.1 GCA_019313695.1 Deltaproteobacteria bacterium | reverse complement strand
ACAGGTATCTAATAGATATTTCACAAGTCAATACTCCTTGGAAAATCGTTCTGTCTTTCAAGTTCGAAGTCGTTATCCATTTTCGGACATCCAAGTAAGAAATCTTTAAAGGAAAGCTTGGTTGAAAGCAGTTTTTCGTAATCATTTACGGAAACCACGACAACTGCTTCTGTCCCTCGACGTGTTACATGCTGAGGCCCTGTCTTTAAAGCATCGTCAACAACTTTACTAAATTTGGCCTTTGCGTCTTGCAATTTCCAAGTTGCTTTCATCTGCCCCTCCTTTTAACAAATATACTGGTCAGACTAGTCGGATTATTCAAGTTTGTCAACCAAAAATTTAAGGTGACAATACTTGATGGACTCGTAAAAAGTCGAAATATACACAATTTTGTCATTCCCGTGAAAACGGGAATCCAGTCCCGACGAGTCGGGATTAAGTAGTTATGCGCTTCTGGATTCCCACCTACGCGGGAATGACAGGCTTTTTACGAAGCATCAAAATTAAGGTGTCAATACTTAATCACCCCGTCTTTGCAATCTCCAGCCGGGTTTCCCATCTTTTCATAAGCACCTTTTTCAATGCCCCGTGTTCAGGCTTTTCAAGGTCGGGATCTTTATCAACCAGTAAAAACGCCTCTCTCCTCGCCTCGTTCAACGTATTGGCGTCTCTCAGTATACTCGCGACCCTGAAATCGGGGAGCCCGGACTGCTTCGTCCCCATGAACTCGCCCGGGCCACGGATCAGAAGATCCTCCTCGGCGATCCTGAAGCCGTCATTTGTCTGCTCCATTACACGCAGCCTCTTTCTCGCGTCCATACTGCCCCTGTGCTGCGCGATCAGCGCGCAGTAAGACTCCAGACCGCTTCTTCCAACCCTTCCCCTCAACTGGTGCAGCTGCGAAAGGCCGAATCTCTCCGCGTGTTCCACAACCATCAGGGATGCCGTTGGAATATCTATTCCAACCTCTATTACAGTGGTGGAGACAAGTATATCCAGGCCGCCATTCTGGAAATCGGCCATCACCGCTTCCTTTTCGGCCCCCTTCATTCTTCCATGAATCAACCCGACGCGAAGATCCGGAAAAATATCTTCCCGGAGGTGCGTGGCCATACTGGTAGCGTCCTTCAGGTCAAGCGCCTCCGATTCCTCCACCAGTGGATATACTATAAAAACCTGATTACCCTTTCCCGTCTCCCTGCGTATTATATCGTATACCTTGTCGCGACCCTTTTCATAGAAAACCTTTGTCTTTATGGGTTTCTTCCCGGGCGGCATCTCGTCGATTACAGATATATCCAGATCACCGTACACAGTCATGGCGAGGGTCCGTGGAATCGGAGTGGCAGTCATGACGAGAACATCCGGATTTGTCCCCTTCCCCCGGAGAGCGGCCCTCTGTATAACGCCGAAGCGATGCTGCTCGTCCACAACGACAAACCCGAGGTTCCTGAAATCAACCCCTTCCTGTATTATCGCGTGCGTTCCCACAATGATACCTGTATCGCCTGATTCGATCCCTTTGATAACCCTCTTGCGGTCAGCCGCCTTCATGTTTCCGGTAAGGATCGCCGCCTTTATTCCAAGACTGTCCGCCCATTCCCTGATGTTGTTGAAATGCTGTTCCGCCAGTATCTCCGTGGGCGCCATGATGGCCGCCTGGTAACCCGACTCACACGCGGCAACCATCGCCGCCATTGAAACGGCTGTCTTACCGCTTCCGACATCTCCCTGGAGAAGCCTGTTCATCGGGAAGGCCTTTGACATATCCGCTTCTATCTCGCCTATAACCCTCTTCTGTGCCTTTGTGAGTTCAAAGGGAAGAATATCGTAGAATTTTTTTACCAGAGGGCCGCCTGTTGTGAAGGGAATTCCCTCTTCAAACAGATGGCCTTTTCTCTTGATGGCCATTCCCAGTTCAAAAAAGAAAAATTCATCAAACACAAGCCTCACGCGCGCCGGTGATCTGAGGTTATTGAGCGCCTCGATATCCTGATCATGGTCGGGGAAATGTACATTCTTTATGGCATAGTCTATATCAACAAGGTTGTTTCTCCTGCATATTTCGTCCGGGATAGGACTGGAGATAAATGTGGAGTAATCGTTGACAACCCTCATCATTATCCTTCTTATATACTTCTGATGGAGTCCTTCCGTCTCCGAATAAACGGGCACGATCCTCTTGAAATGCAGGAGCTCATCATCATTTTCGTCCAGTATCTCGTAATCCGGATGCAGCATGTCTTTTCCAAGGAGATATATCTTGACCTCCCCCGTCAGGATAACCTTTTCCCCCTGTTTGAATTTCTTTCCTAAATACGAGAAATTTCCCTGAAACCACTTTGCGGTAAGCGGGGCTGTTCCATCATCTATGGTCACTTCAAGCACACGTCTGTTCCTGTACCGCTGTATTCCTACACTCATTATCGTGCCCATCACTGTCTCGCGGACACCAATATCCACCGAGGAGATACTCTTTATGTGTCTCCTGTCTTCATATCTCCTCGGCAGAAAATAGAGCATATCCTCCACATTCCGCAACCCTTTCCTGCCCAGCAGTGCACCCACCTTCGGGCCAACACCCTTGATATACTGCACATCTGCCGAAAGTTTTCTGAAGCATTCATTCAGACTTCCGTTGTTTTGAATGTCTGAATTATTTGGAATTTCGACAGCATTCGACGGATATCCCGACGGTATCCGATGGTATTCGTCGGGAGACTGGCCGGAGCACAAACTCTTCAGCTCTTTTATGTAGACAAACGCGTTATCGATGCGTTTCTTTTTGTCGGATATGGAAAGAGAATCAAATCCCATGAATGTTTTACGAAGCTCCCGTATAACGTCTTCCGGGATCTCTACAGCGGAATCCTCGCGGCAGTGAAATGAAAAGGCGGACCTTAACTCATCAAGAAACCTTGACATGGTACGTTCAAGATCTCTGACAACCGGAAGATTTTTATAGGAATTCTTCGACAGAAAAATCAGAGGAGTTTCAATTTTATTCAGAATTTTCAGGACATTTTCCATCAGTATTTCCTGTATAAATTACTGCGTATTTAACAAAAAAACAGCCGTCGGAATTGCCTTTGAGATATGCGGGCTTTACGCTGCTTTTTGATCTGCTTTTTGTATCAGTGCTATGAATTGCTAACGTGCAGCACAACTTATTACCCTCTTTAATATCCTTTTTAAAGGGTATTACCTTTTTCTGCCAGATCACCCCGGGACCACGGTCCTTCAAAAGCGATTTCAATTGGAGACGAGTTTACATTTTTTCCTTCAGACTTCTTTTCAACAGCTCAATGGCCGGTTCATCATCTGTGTCATTTGTGCCTAATTCTCCGCGGAAAGCTTTTGACAGAATGCTTTTTTCAAGGAGGTCGATATGTTCCTCCATATCTATAAGCGCCCTGGCCTCATCTTCATGATCCAGGAGTTTGTCAAGGATTCGCACGATTTCTTTTTGTTCTGAAAAAGGGGGTAATGGCAAAATTATTTTTGAGAGGGTTTTGGCGTTTACATTTGGCTGTCCAATACCAACTTGTCCTGACGTAATTTGCCGCCAATAGGATGGAGATTTAAAAAAATTGCTTATGTATCTATTGGATACCCGTTCATTAATAATAATTCTAATAAGATATGATGCAAATACAGACTCGGGAAATTTCCCGCTTAATAAGTAGCTTTTTCCAACTGTGGCTCCAGTTCTTGCAAAAACCAAATCACCTTCTCTTAGGAAATATTTTGTCTTCTGATTTTCGTCTATTTTACAATACGGAACAATATTCCAATCTACAGTATCATTCTGGATATCAGTTATTCTTAGTAACTTTGGACCAATTGGATTACCCTCTGACTTTGCGGTATATCCATAATGTATTTTATCTGAAATTTCCCCAACGATTGCCCATTCCCATTTAGTCGGCAATGGCGGCAGATATGAAATATCAGTATGTGGCATATTTTCCTTGATTCTGTTTTTTACGATTAGAGTTTTCTTTTCCCTTCGTATCTCGTTTAAGAGCATCGATGCAGGTTCAACATCAGGATTTTCTTCACGCCATTTTTTTGTGAGTTCTCCGGTGAATGCTTTGTTGAGAATGGCTGCCCGGCGTTCTTCAAAGGTGTCTCTTGTTTCCTGAATCAGTTCCCTTGCCTCTTTTAACTTGCCAAGCATGGAAGAGAGCTTTTTGACTATTCGTTTTTGTTCGGGGAGTGGGGGGAGCGGAAATTGAATCTTACCTAATTTTGTTGCGTTAATGTTTGGTAATGCAATTCCAGAGCTTTTTTCAGAAATAGAGCTCCAATATATAGGGCTCTTTAGAAACAAATAAACATACTTCTTGTTTATTATTGGGTTAAACCGGATTAGATAAGACGCAAACACTGCCTTTTTTGGCTTTTCTATCAAATAACTGACCCCGATAGAGCCAGCCCTTGATATTACAATATCATCTTCTTTCAATAGATATTTTGATAAATCTTTAGGTACTTCAGAGCAATACGGAACATTTTGCCAGTCGAGGTTACCTGATGTTATATCTGTAGTTCTTACCAGATAAACATCTCCCTCTTGTTTCGCTTTGGTTGTCCAACCATATTGAGGTTTTGTGCAAATACTCCCCAATTTTGTGAATACCCAATTCCCCGGCACCTCATAAGGCTGCTCATTTTCTTCCACAATCGCTTCTTCCAGTAATTCATCAAGACTCTTTTTAGGCTTTTTCTTTGGCATCACTCAACCCCGCACATTTGAAGCTCTTTGATCACTGCCGATAGCAAATCGCTCGCCTGTTCCAGTTTGGCGATGGCTTCATCCGCTGATTCTACGGGGTTGGGGAGGTCTTCCTGGGAAATAACCGAGTCGTCCTTGATAAGACCGAGATCAAGGCTATTGCCTTTCTTCCTTATCTCATCCTTTGTAAATACATTCCACCGTTCAAGCTCCAGTTTCTGCTTTTTTGATGCATTGAATGTATCCTCAAATTCTTTGAAATGGGATTCTGTCAGAGGATGAGTTTTCCCAAGACTCGGCATATTGGTCCTGAGATCGTAAAAGAAGATCTCTTTTGTATTCCCCTTTTCGGTATTGCCCCTTGTAAAAAACAGGACATTGGTTTTCACACCCTGCGCATAAAAAATGCCCGTGGGAAGACGCAGGATGGTATGAAGGTCGCATTTTTCCACAAGGTCCGCCCGTACCTTCTGGCCGTCACCATCCTGGAAGAGCACATTGTCGGGAAGCACCACCGCGGCCCTGGATTTAGCATTGGGTCTAAGGGAACGGTAGATAACCTGCAAAAAGTTCAGTTGCTTGTTTGAGGATGGAAATGTCAGGTCATCCCGTGTGGGACGTTCCCCTCCCTTTTTTGTGCCGAAAGGGGGATTGGTTAAAATCACATCATAATCCCGGAAGGATTTGCCGGCATTTGCGAGTGTATCGCCTAACATGATCTTTCCTTCTATGTCATGAAGCATGGCATTCATGAGGGTCAGGCGATAGGCATCCTGAACCAGTTCAACACCGCTGAACGCGTCTCTTCGCTGAAATCGCTGCTGTGCTTCCTTCAGATCAAAGAGTTCATCAGTTTTACCCTTTATGTACCGGTCAGCGGCAATCATGAATCCAAAAGTTCCGCAGGCCGGATCACCGCACCTTTCACCGGGCTGAGGGTTGACAAGCCGCACCATGACATTGATGAGGGGGCGGGGGGTAAAATACTGGCCCGCGCCTGATTTTTTCTCATTCGCGTTTTTCTCCAGGAGTCCTTCGTAAAGGTCTCCAAGTCCTTCATGTTTTGCGCTGTACCAGTCCAGGCCGTCAATTGAGCGGATGATTTTCTCCAGGTTCCTGGGTTCATCAATGTTTGTTCCGGCATTGGCATAAATTTCTTTGATCCTGCCCTCACTCTCTTCACCGAGGTAGCTTAAAAGTTTTTTATAAAACCGTTTCAGATCAACCCCTTTTTTGTCCAAGAGATCGTCCCACCTGTATCCCTCGGGGATATTCTTTTCAGCTTCTGTCTCCTTGGCCATCTTGAGAAAAAGGATGTAAGTAAGTTCGGTTACATACTGATGATATGTAATGCCGTCATCTCTCAGGACATCGCAGAGTTTCCACAGCTTTTGTACAATTTCCTGCGTGGTCATGCACGTTTCCTTTCTTTATAAATTACTCCCCGTCTTTCATTTCCACAGCTTGCCTCAAGTCTAATAATCTACGCGTTTTTAAAAGCTCTTCAACCAATTCTTTTTCCGTAGGCAATGCAACTTGGTATTCAGATGCAAGGATTTTATTGGGCAGCCCTTCAAGGGCATATTTGGCTACGGCACGATCTTTTTCAGCGCAAAGGATCAGCCCTACCGGCGAATTTTCTTCTTTACGAGTCCAATGTTCTTTCGCATAATTGCAGTAAAGATGCATCTGTCCGGCATCGGCATGTGAGAATTCCCCTATTTTAAGATCAATAAGAACCAGACAGCGCAGACTTCTGTGATAAAAAACCAGATCAACACGATACCATTTATTGCCGACACGCAATCGTTTCTGGCGGGCGATAAAGGCAAAATCACCACCCAGCTCAAGCAAAAATGTTTCAAGATGACGGATCAACGCTTCTTCGAGATCATTTTCCGAATACTCATCTTTGAGATTTAGAAATTCCAGGATGTATGGGTCTTTGATTTCCTCTTCTGGTGTAGTGGTTTCACTTGTCTTGGGGATCGAGCCTTTTTCCAGCATCCTGGCTTTGTTTTGAGAAAGGAGGGTGCGTTCATAGAAATTTGAAGATATCTGCCGGGAAAGCTGGCGAAGCGACCAGCCACCACGCAGGGATTCTTCTTCATAAAACGCGCGGGCCTGATCGTTCTTAACAGACAGCAATCGCACATACGCGGACCACGGCAAAGGGAAAACAGAGGCCAATTCTTTCGGTGTGAAAATCCGGGCCGCTGCCTGGGAATTTATCTGATGACTCTGCTCTTCGGATTTACGCGACAGTGTCGCGTAAATGGTCTCAGGTTTATATTCCAGGTAGAAAGCCCTCATCCTCTGGAGGTTATCAACACCAAATCCCCTGCCAAAACGTTTCGTCAGATCTTTTGAAAGGCGCTGAAGAAGAGCGCTGCCATACTCCGCTCTCTCTTTTCCTTCCTGCTCAAATTCAACAACTCGCCGCCCGATTTCCCAGCAGGTAGCAGTAAGTATGGCATTAACAGATCGTGCAGCCTGCCTGCGGGCTGATGCCACTAACTCATAGATACTCTTCGCAAAATCATTATAATCGTTTATAACAACAACCGAATTGTCACTGTTTTCTGAATCATCCATGCCTACGCATATTTCCTTTCTTCAGGATAAAGGGCATTATTGATTTCATCCAAAACAGCATTGAGATTTCCCTGGAAAATCTTGTTAAGCCGGGCAAAACCACCATGTGCCTTGAAAGCGCCTTTGTCAAAATCTTTTCGCTCAAAGACCGTTTCCGCGATCAACTGCTTTTCAATACGTTCCAGCCATTGTCTTTGTATCTTTGTCCACTTTTCAAGAGAATACACCTTTTTCATTGCCTTACGAATCCGGTCTTCATGACTGACCAAAGGATCGCCCAGCGCCTGCCGCCGGACAAAGGAAATGATGTCGGCAGTAATGTCCTCGTTTTTCCATTCTCGCCACGCCGTTCGCAGGTTGGGTTCTGTGTAGCCATGCTGGTCGAGGGCCAACTTCAACTCTTTCAGGGTCTGTCGTGTAAGCTCGCGGGGTCGCTGGCAGACTATGGCCAAAGCCGGAATCTTATTCATGTTGTCTATGATGAATGCCTTGAATTCGTTCAAATAATCTTCAGGTTTTTCTCCCTTGCCATAGCCTCGCTTATGGGAGACCAGTTCATCTTCATGGTCAGAAATGAGTTGTTTGCGTGGTTGGTGACGGTTTTCATCTAAAAAAGCCAGCAGGTTTTGTTTCCCTTTTATTATCCTCTTAACTTGGCTGGCATCCCTTCCTTTGAGGGATTCTATAAAATGCTGAAGGGTTTCCCCGCCTGAAAGAGTTTCAAAGACATTGCGTTCCTTGTCGCCTATGACCCGGGCTTTTCTCCACAACTTCGCAATCAACTGATCAATATGTGCCCTCTGGTGCGCTTCAGATTCCATGTTGAACAATTCTTCGGCCAGTTTCTGCAGGGTGACCATCGGGCCGGGTGCCACCGCTTTCATATTCGTCACCGGTTCGAGGGCCTCATACAACCCAACTGCATCAAAGATATTGAAATGATCTTTCTTGATTCTATCGCAAAGCCGTGTTGCCCTTCCAAGCATCTGCTCATACAGAATGCGGGAACGAACCCTGCGCAAAAAAACAAGATTGCAGATTTCATGCACATCGATACCAGTAGTTAAAAGATCCACTGTAACCGCTATGGTGGGAAATTTCTCGTTTTTGAATTTGAGGATCATTTCTATGGGTTTATCGATGGACCCGGTTATCTTGGCAATGGCATCATCATCCACTTCCCCCATTTCTTTTTCAAACTCTTCCTTGAGAACCTTAACCACAAGGTCGGCGTGGTCGTCGGTTGTAGCAAAAATCAGGGTTTTTTCTTCTCCATAAGGGTCGAGTTCCCGGACCAGCTCCCTGGCGACCGTGCGGTTAAATTTCTCCGTAATAACCAGCTTGTTAAAATGTTCAATATCCAACGTGATATCATCCGGAATATCTTCGATATTGGTAATAAGTCCGGTGGCGGGATCATAAACCGGAACTGTATCGCTTTTCTTCCAGGTTATTCCTTTCTTTTTAAGCCTGGTTTCGATCTGATGGGGCGGTTCGTGATCCACAAGCCAACCATCAATAACACCCTCCCGATAGGTATAGGTGAAAACCGGCTTTCCGAATATCTCGATCGTGTGAGGCGCCGGGGTTGCTGTAAGCCCTATTTTTACGGCGTCAAAATATTCCAGAACCCTGCGATATTTGCTGATATAATCTTTTTCATCACGGTAGAGAAGCTCTACTTCACCCAGTTCTTTATCGAGTGTGTAACCACGATGAGCTTCATCCACTACAATACAGTCATACTGATCCACAGTTGGGATTGCATCATCATCAGTGTTGAACATTATACGATGGATCATCCCCTGTACCGTGGAAATATGAACTCGCGTGGTCTCTTCGGATTTGATCGTTTTGACCCCTTTCAGATCAAAGATCTGGTCAAATGTCTGGAGGTCTTCAAGCCGTGTTTCTTTGAATTTATCTTCTGCCTGCTCGCCGAGAGCATTGCGGTCCACCAAGAATAAAACATGGCGAAATCGACCGGTTTTGATCAGTCTGTAGAGAAGGCCAATGGCCGTAAGGGTCTTTCCTGTTCCGGTTGCCATGGCAAGCAGCATGGCCCTTTCCCCGTTTTCAAGCGCTTCTTCTACTTTGTTCACAGCGCGGATCTGATAATCTCGTAACCCGAGATAACCAAAAGGCTCTTTTCTGAGTCTGGCTTCTGACTTGTCCTGGTCCTGTTGCAAAATTTCTATGATCCCCTGTGGGGTATACCAGGCTTGTAATGGCCTCGGGTGGTTGGTCGACCGTCTCACGTCGAGAAACCAAATGCCCGACTTTTGTTCCAACTGTTTTAGATAGGGGCGAGAATTTGAGGCAAAAAGCAACGGAACTTTATATTCGCCCCAGGGGCCACCTGCAAAACGTTCTTCCCCTTTGATCTCAACGTCTCTTGCATAACGCTTAGCCTGAACTAAATCTGATACAACATCTTTTGCTTTTTTCTTGGCCTCAACAACACCCACCAGATTCATCCCTACAAACAGCGCATAATCTGCCGGTCCCGAAGCCGTAGGCCATTCTGCAATAGCTTTGTATGTCCCTTTTTCCGGGCGGGCTCCTTTTGCATAGCGAAGGTTCTGTGTGTCCACGTGCCAGCCTGCAACACCCAACTGCTGGTCTATCAACCGACGTGTCTCAGACTCTGAAAGATTCATTTCATTGGCAGCGCGAGCCGAAAGCTTGCGACGTGCTGCTCTTGTTTGCTCCGACACTTCCAATGTTTTCAAGGTTTCAAGCTCCTCTTGAAGCCTGTCTTGAACTACCTCTAACTGTGCGGTGCGCCAATTTAGTTCCTGCTTAAAAGCGGTGAGTTGTTCAGCATCATCCGAGGGCTGTTCCGGTGGGATAAAATCCTGATAACTATATTTCCCGTCGCCATAGGTTTGCCTGAACCAGACTGCCAGACGGAAGGCAAACTGCAAATGGGTTTGTGCCTCTTCTGTTGTGCCATAGACTTCATGGGAGGCCTTATTCCCTGTTTTTCTTAGAGAGTGAAAAAGTGAGACCAGTGGTTCAGAAACAATGCCATTACTGCTCAATAGATTGATTCTTGAAATCTGCTTTCCATCTATCGGGTCTTCATGGTTCTCATAAGCGAGGAGATACTTTGCCAGGGTTTCCGCAAGCATGCGCAGTTTTATGAGGGATGTGTTGGAATCGATATACAGGTTCCTTTCTGCCAAATCTCCTAATTCAGCAAGCACAGGCCAGGTTGATGCAAGAAAGTTGAAATTGCTCATAATAACCTTCCCGTCTTAAGGCTGAAGACCCTGTGTGGTGTCACAATTAAGTGATCAAGGACTTTAATTTCGAATTCAGCAGCAAGTTTCTCCATACGTGAGGTAATTATATGGTCGTTTTCAGAAGGAATCGGATCACCGCTGGGATGATTGTGCGCCATGATCAGGCCGGTTGCGTCACGAAGTAAAGCGGTCTTCAGGATTTCCCGTGGATAAAACGGGGCACGATCTACAGTGCCTTCAGAGACTATTACATGATACATAAGACGATTGGCATCATTGAGGTAGAGAATCATCAGACATTCACGTGACGTTGCGCCTAAATGGGTGCGCACAAACCCGGCGATATCTTCAGGTGAGGAAATTGTTTCGGCATACTCAACTTCCTGCTCCAGGTATCTGACCATAACTTCTCGAATTGCAAACAAAAACACGGCTGTCTGTGGGCCTACGCCTTCCACTTCCTGCAGTTGCTCCCCTGTCTGATCAAATACTGCCGCGAAAGAACCAAATCGCTTTAAGAGTCTTTTGGCTATTGGTTTTGTATCCTTTCTTGGAATGGTATAGGTTAGCAACAACTCCAGCAGTTCATAATCCGCAAAGGCCTGCCGCCCAGTTTTGAGAAGACGTTCTCGGAGTCGGCCGCGATGCCCGTGTCTATGGTCTTTCTTAATAGTCATATTAAAAACATGGATAAATTTGAATGAAATAGATGACTCATAACTACCTTTAAATACACAAACAAGTCAATACGACTTCATACTGTGTTCCCGGCTTTGCTGAATGCTTTTTAATGACTGTTCACTTATCACAAAATCACTCCAATTTGGAGTCCACCCCCTGCCTTTTCGATGTCATTTATAAATCCGAAAGTTGAAATAAGCAAGGAATTTCAACAATTATTAGCGTGGTTATTGAGCCCATGGATTATGGTGCTCTCAGTAATACGATTCTGAACGGTGAATGGGCTGCGAGGCAGGGAAATAATTTTTGAGTGATGGCGACCATAATTACTTGCATTTTTCTGGAACTATGGGTAGATTTACTGGAGTTTTTTGCTCTTATTAATCTGTGGGTGGAACTCTAATGCAAAACACCCCTCCCCTCGCCGTTATATTGGCCAAACATTGAGGAGGATAAAAAAATGAGAAAACGCCTGTTAATAATCATTATATGCTTGTCACTTATCAGCGCTGTGTCGGCTTCAGCAAAATCGGTGGGAGTTTTTACAAAAATTTCCGGAACGGTTGAGATTCAAAATCTATATGAAGGTGAATCCCGGCAGGCAAAGATGGGTGAAGATGTTAATGTCTCTGATGCCATATACGCCCATGATAATGCCAGGGCAGAAGTAACCTTCCATGACGGGAACGTTATCCGTCTTGCTTCAGAAACACGCATAGAAATCAGAGAATATGCGATGAGAGGTTCCGAGAGCAGTGAAGTAATCAATCTCTTAAGGGGAAAGCTCCGGAATATCGTAAAGGTTGTTTTTGACTCTGATTTTCAAAAGAAAAAAGGTAAATATGAAATCCATACACCAATAGCAATTTGCGGTGTGAGAGGCACAGATTTCTTCGCTTATCACGAGCAAAAGGTGAGCGGCGCCGTCTTTGTGGAAGGAAAAGGGTATGCCTACAGTAGAGATGTGCCCAACGAAGTCGTCACTCTGACAGCAGGTCAGCAAATGACAGCGCGGACTGGCAGAGAAGCGCCCAAAGTAGCTCCCGCCAGATCCAAAGACATTGAGAGATTCAAGAAGGCAACCCGGAGTCGGGCAAAAATAGACAGGGAGCCCCAAAAGGTAAAAGAATCTCAGAAACCTGCTGCCAAAGTTACAAATCAGAAACAGGATCGGAAAAGCGACCAAGGCGTCGCTCCCGGTTCTCGCGGCGATAAAAGCGGTGGCTCCAGCTCCGGCGGCGGTAACTCTGGTGGCGGTAGCTCCAGTGGTGGTTCCAGTTCTGGTGGTGGTCAAGGCGGTGGCTCCAGCTCTGGCGGTAGTAGCAGCGGTAGCTCTGGTGGATCCAACTCCGGTGGCGGCAACTCCGGCGGTGGTCAAGGTGGAGGTTCCAGCTCTGGCGGTGGTAACTCCGGTGGCGGTTCCAGCTCTGGCGGTGGTAACTCCGGTGGTGGCAATTCTGGTGGCAGTAAAAAGTAGTGGTGGTTTATATGGGAAACCTGATAAAAAAGATATTCTCCGTGTCTCCTCTTAAGATAACCATTCTGGTCATTTTTTTATCCCTTACGATGTACATTATGAAAGTTCCATTTTTCCATTTTATGGAACTGAAGGCATTAGACCTGAGTTTTATGGCTCGCGGTGTCAGGACGCCGGGGGTAGAAACGGTGATTGCCGCTATTGACGAAAAAAGTTTGACGGAGCTTGGCCGATGGCCGTGGCCACGAACTACAATTGCGCGGCTTATAGATACACTGAATGAGTATGGGGTGAAGAGTATCGGTTTTGACGTTGTGTTTGCCGAGCCCGATGAAAATTCATCACTTAAAGACCTGGAGGAATTGTCAATAAAGATCGATGATATTGGGCTGAAAGACCCGGCGTTATTGAAATTTCTTGATGAGAAAAAGGAGGAGGCCAATACAGATCTTATCTTTGCACGATCTATCAAGCGGGCAGGGAATGTGACTCTTGGTTATTTTTTCTACGTCTCTAAAAAGGATGCGGAGCATCTCTCTGAGAAGGATATCGAGAGCAGTGAGGAATATATCAGTGGATCGAAATACGACATCGTTCAGATGAGGGGTAACCTCGATGAATATGCCGTCATAAACGCGTATTCTGCGGCGCCTAATGTGAAACCTCTCACCGATGCCGCAAATGCCAGTGGGTATTTTAATTCATTTTCCGATATTGACGGTACGAACCGATGGTCTCCTCTGGCGATCAGGTTCAGAGATAATTTTTATCCCCCATTATCGGTTTCCGTTCTGAAACAGTATCTGGGCGGGCCGATGCTTTCCTTAAAAACAGCAGATTATGGTGTTGAGGGAATAAAGATTGGGGACATAGAGATTCCCACAGATGAAACGGGGCAGATTCTCATCAATTTCCTGGGGCCGGCAAAAACCTTCCCGCACTATTCTATTACCGATATCATCCACAACCGTTTGGACCCGGCCCTTTTTAAGGACAGGATTGTGCTCGTTGGCGCTACAGCAACGGGAGTTTACGATCTGAGGGTAACGCCTTTCAGCACTGCTTACCCCGGCATAGGTATCCATGCCACGGTGATAGACAACATTCTTCATCAAAACTTTATCAGGCGGCCTGGATGGACGTCACTGATTGATGTTTTTATTATTATCCTGGTCGGATCTATAATGGGGATTATCATTTCGCGGTCGAGGGCCGTTAGCGGGTTTTTACTCGGTATGGCTTTAATTGTTGCCTGGGTCTTGATAAACCGTTTTGTTTTTTCCAGTTACAATCTATGGCTTAACACCATCTATCCGTTATTTACCATACTGACAGTCTATATCGGTATAACCATTTACAGATATATTACGGAGGAGCGGGAAAAGAAGAAGATAAAGGGTGCATTTCAGTATTATCTGACTGCATCGGTCATCAATGAGATGCTGAAGGATCCTTCAAAGCTCAAACTGGGAGGGGACAAAAAGAATCTATCAGTCCTCTTTTCCGATATAAGGGGTTTTACAACCGTGTCGGAGAAGCTTACACCGGAAGAGCTTGTTCATTTATTAAATGAGTATCTCACCGCCATGACAGACGTTGTCTTCAGATACGACGGGCTTCTCGATAAGTATATGGGGGATGCCATTATGGCCGTATTCGGCGCTCCACTGGATCAGCCGGACCATCCGGAGAGGGCATGCATGACGGCAATGGAAATGATGGAGGAATTGAAAAAACTTCAGAAGAAATGGACGGATGAAGGGCGGCCGGTACTCGACATCGGGATAGGGATCAACAGCGGCGACATGGTTGTCGGCAACATGGGTTCCGAGATGAGATTTGATTATACGGTTATGGGCGACAGTGTGAACCTTGGCTCCCGACTGGAAGGTATAAATAAGGAATACGGCACAAATATAGTTATCAGCGAATTTACTTACGAAAGTGTGAAGGATACGTTGTTCTGTCGCGAACTGGATTCTGTCAGGGTTAAAGGAAAAACGCTTCCGGTTAAAATATACGAGCTATTGGGAGAAAAGAAAGATTCGGAAAAATCGAATGGTTTTATCAGTGTCTTTGAGGAGGGGCTGGCAAATTACAAGCAGTATCAGTGGGATGAAGCAATATCCTGTTTTAAAAAGGCGGTAGAGATCCGTTCCGGTGACCCACCATCCGAATTGTACATAAAAAGGTGCGATAAGCTCAAAGATAATCCTCCTGAAAGCGGGTGGGATGGCGTGTATACGATGACAAAAAAGTGAGTTACTGCAAAATATCAGGATTCTCAACTGGGGAGGGCATAATGGAGCAGAGCGGCTATTTCAAGGGGCGAAAAGATCTGATCGGCATCCTGAAGAAGATCCCGTTCTTAAAACCGTATGAAGAAAAAAGCCTTGTCGGCATCCTGGAATTGAGCAAGCTGCGCAAGTATTCGGCCGGTGAACTGATCACTGCGGAGGGAGAATATGACTCTGGCTGTACATCATCCTCTCCGGCGAGGTCAGGGTAACAAAACAGGGCAAGGAGATAGCCACCCTTGATTCTGCGGGAGGCACATTCGGCGAGCTTTCTGTGATAGACGGCGAGGCCCGGTCGGCATCCGTTCATGCCGTCACGGACACCGCCTGCCTTGCGATTGATATGTCTTTCATGGACAGGATGGGTGATGAGGAGAGAAAAGGGTTCGATGCCATCTATTACCGGACCCTGTCGGAGATCCTCGCGCAGCGGCTGAGAGAAACGAGCAACCATCTGACCCGAGTGCAGGGTGAGCTTGAGCAGTTAAAGGGGGCCTCTTCCGGATAAGACATAAGGTCCCTTTATCCAGGCATAAGGGCATAAGGGGTCACACCACTTTTGCACTACATTATACTTTAACTGGAAGCTGACAACTTCCTTCCTGAAAGCGTTTTTTTATCCATTGACAATCCACAACACACTACTGGCAAGCAGCCTGTATGAACTCCTTGATTTTGCAATTTTGATCATGATATGGTTAAGTTATTCTAAATCTTTGAGTTAATTAGCATTGAGCAAGGCATATAGCGAAACTGTCGAAAAAGGGAGGGGGGTTCTTTCCTATTTCCCTGCTTTTTTAGATACTTAATATTTTTGGTTCTTATCCAGTTGAGTTTATTTGAGTAACGTCGGAACAGTAGTGATGAAAGTTAAAAACAAAATCATAATCCCTATTTTGTTTTTCTTTTTTTTAGGGGGGCAAGCCATGGGCGCAAACATTATTATAAACATTAATGAAGAAGGTCCGATAGCATCTGATAGCGCCATTTTTATAGCTACGATTTACCCAATAACTACCGTGGATACAGAGATTATTGGCAAATCAGAACTGACCGAATACGGATACAATTTATGGGGAAAGCGGATAAATGATTTTGGATATACGGATTATTATTATTTTACATCTTCACTTTCTTATCCATTCACATTTTCTCATGAAGGTATTAATACTATTATCGGGAAACTCAAGGATTCTCCTAAAATAGACCCGGAGTCTATATCAATAAAAGGATTTCCCAATATACCTCCAAATGAACAAAAGGACTATTTAAAAAACCACAAAGACATTGTTATAGAGGAGCAATATGTTAGCTTTAAGATTAAAGGCTGGGAACATATTGAATTTATGAAGTTTCCGGCATTTGTAGTACTTACCCTTGATAAAACACAATGTGAAAATAAAACTCTGGAAGACTATAAAAAGGTTGTCTCATATTGGAAAGAGAAGATCGAAGCGTTCAGGAATCTGGAAGATTTACAAAATATTCTTGGGATATCAAGAAAATCGAAGCCTTTTTCTGGGATTCCTATTCTAACTTTTGTATCTTCTCATAAATTTAGAACCGAAGATTTTACGAAGCGATGTCTTATGGAACCCGAAAAATCTAAGCGTGAGAAACTTTTTTTAGATGAGATGTCGCTGTTTTCGTCTTCTAACTCAATATATCCGGCGCGTTTAAAACTCGAACAAGATTTGATTCATGAATACTATTCACCAATATACGCATGGAGAATTTATTACTCAGTTATACCACTATTTTATAAAGATGAATGGGGCTTTGCAATACAACCAGGCGGAACCACCGTTTTACCTGGTAAACTTTCACAAATTTTGAGAACTTCTCTTTTTGTTCATGTTGCAATGCCAGAATTTGCAAATGAATGTAAAAATCTTGATGATCAACTCCAGAAAGAATTTGTTGTTTTACAAAACACCAGAATTGATTTCTTTGATAAGTTTTCCCCCGAAGAAATAAAAATATTCCATTCATTCTTGGCCGGAAAGATGAAAGACAATCAGAAAATTATGCATAAAATTGACAGGATAAAAGAGATGCTGAATGGTTACAACGACATACTATCATTCATGAGGTCACCTTTTGCAATGAGACAATCATATGATTTTGAAGCAATAGAAAAAAACAATAATACAAACCTGAATAGCGATGAAGGCATAGATTTCTTTCACTTTCAAAAGAATGCGGTCGAGCATAATGATCGAAAAACCGCTGATCGCTTTAAAAAATTAATTGAAACTCGCTTAAGTTCGATTGAGAAAAGTTATTTTAGATTTCAAGAAGAGATATCAAGTGCCATTTCTTTATTAGAAAACCGAAAGAATACAAGCGAAAATAGAGAAAACATGCTCCTTTCCATTATGATTCCTGCTTTGGGGGTTTTCATAATTACAGGTATTATGTTTTTGTTTTTCGCTAAGGGATTTAAATTTTGGGGTTAAAATTCAAAATCCAAGAGTGCCCATGAGTTCCAACACAAATATTGTCAAAGCAGAGATTGAGATGTCTTGCCAATATCACGTCTTCTCAAATACCTCATTTGGGAAGACATCAGGCTGTAATCGTGACCTTATCCTGAAACTATTCCGAAGGTGTGTGTACTAACGAACAATAATTCCGCAAGACATACGTTTATCTGCACGGACTATCCTTCCGAGCACGGAAACCAACGCCCTTTTTTCAGAGTCTCAAGGATTGCCTACCCAGTCGCCTGATTCCTTTTAAGCACGGGTTAAGACCTTTCTGTCAAGGTCGAACGAAGTGAGCCGAAAGGATCGAAAAACATAAGATATTGAATTTTAAGAATTAAAATGGTCGGGGCGGCAGGATTTGAACCTGCGACATCCTGCTCCCAAAGCAGGCGCGCTGCCAGGCTGCGCTACGCCCCGAATGGTGAAAGAGTTGTTGCTTTTTAGATTATCCGGCTTTTTCCTGCAAGCTTTTTTTGAGTTTGGCAAAGGCCATCGCCCTGTGGCTGATCCTGTTCTTTGTCTCAGGATCAAGCTGGGCAACTGTTTTACCGTATTCCGGCACGACAAACACCGGATCATAGCCAAAACCTTCGACGCCGGCCGGCTCTGCGGCTATTTTTCCCTCCAGCTTGCCTTCAAAGGTTTCGAATGTTCCGTCTGTCCGGTATAAAACCAGCGCGCATCTGAAGGCCGCCCCCCTTTTTTCTGTGGGAACGTCCTTTAATTCCTCCAGGAGTTTGCGAATGTTTCTTTCATCCGTTGCTTCTGCTCCCGAATACCTGGCCGAATGAATACCGGGCGCTCCTTCCAGGTAATCCACCTCCAGTCCCGAATCGTCGGCTATAATTGTCCCGCCGGTATATTCGGAGATAACGCGGGCCTTTTTCAGCGCGTTTTCGAGAAAAGTGTTGCCGTCCTCTATGATATTCGGGGTATCGGGATAGTCATTCAGCGAGAAAAGGTTGACATCCATTCCCTCAAGCAGTGCTTTAAGTTCTCTTATTTTGCCCCCGTTTTTTGAGGCAAAAATGATCTTCTGATTCTCAGGTTCAGTCACTGATAAAACCTTGAACGCTGTCATATATTTCCGAGGATATCCCTTTGCTTTTTTGTAAGTTCGGAGATTCCCGTGGTCGCTACATCGATCATTCTGTCCATCATATCACGGCTGAAGGGCTCTGCCTCGGCGGTTCCCTGTATCTCAACAATTCCTCCGCTTCCGGTCATGACAAAATTCATATCCACATCGGCGCCTGAATCTTCTCTGTAGTCAAGATCAAGCAGGACTTCGCCGTCAACAATCCCGACGCTGATCGCGGATATAAAATCCGTTATGGGAAACCCTTCTATTTTGCCCTCTTCTCTCAATCCGCGCAGGGCATCCACCAGAGCTATGAATCCACCGGTTATGGAAGCTGTCCTTGTGCCTCCATCGGCCTGTATCACGTCGCAGTCGATATAGATCGTCCTCTCGCCAAAGGCGCTCAGGTCTGTTACCGCGCGCAGCGACCTTCCTATCAATCTCTGGATCTCGTGAGTTCTCCCCTTGATCTTGCCGCTGGACGATTCCCTTCTGTTTCTCGAGTGTGTGGACATCGGGAGCATGGCGTATTCCGCCGTCAGCCATCCTGTCCCGGAATTTTTCAAAAAGGGAGGCACCCTGTCTTCCAAAGAGGCCGTGCATATCACGCGTGTATTACCCATTTCTATGAGCGCCGACCCATTCGCGCTTGGCAGGAAATCCCTCGTTATCTTTATCTGCCGCATTTCATCCCATCTGCGACCATCTGCTCTTATCATGATGCCCCACCGGTAGAAAAATATTCTTTTATGCTTTTGGTTAATGCGTCGGCGATATCTTTTTGAATTTTTTCATCTTTCAACTTTTTTCTGTCCTTGAGGTTCGTGGCAAACCCTGCTTCCAGAAGGACAGCCGGCGCTGTCAAAGACTGAAGAACGAGAACCGGTGCGTTTCTCAATCCCCTCCCCTTTCGCGGGAACACCCTTCCCACATTCTTCTGAACTATCTGGGCAAACCGGACACTGTTGTTCAGACGTCTGGTTTGCTCCATATCTTTAAGTATTTCCCCGGAGTTGCTCTTTTTAGCGGATGGAACAGTGGAGCCTAAATAATAAATCTCATACCCCTCCGCATTCTGCCCGAAGCCGGCGTTGACATGGAGGCTTATAAAGAGATCCGCATTCGACCTTTCTACGATTTTCTTTCGATTTGCCATAGAGACATCTCTGTCATCCAATCGTGTAAGTCTGATTCTTATATTATTTACCCCGGATAGACTTTTCTTCACAAGTCGCGCGACAGCGAGGGTTACATCCTTTTCATGAACGTTTCTGGACAGGGTTACGCCCTTGTTAGCGGCCCCGTGACCCGGATCTATAACCACCACATGTCCCGACGCGGCCGCGGACAAGGGGAAGACCAGCAGCATAAACAAAACCGCCGCATGTATTAATTTTTTTGATTCTGTAATCATTTTGTCCTCTGTCGTAAGATTAAAATGTTCGCGAGTTTAGTACAGCAATTTAATGCCGGATGTCAATATTTTCGTGGTTTTTATCCTTCCTTGTACTGTGGAAGGGTTCTCTTATCCTTTCAACCGATAAAACGCTCTTCAATTTCTTGAATTCGGAAATAATCATGTTAAGCTGTTTAAGATCTTTCATGTCCAACTGAAAGTCACAGATCGCGTAATTGCCCGGCGTTGCATCGATATTGACATACGTTGTGTTTATTCCCTTGGAATATATAACATTGCTCAGTTCGGACAGAAGGCCTTTTTTGTCGCTGCAGGTTGCCCTGATAGCAACCGAAAAGGTCTGTTTCTCATCCACGTTCCACTGCGCGTCAATTATCCTTTCAGTGTCCATCTCTTTTACCATGGGACAGTCAGATTCATGAATAGTTATGCCCCTTCCCCGTGTTACACAGCCCACTATATCATCACCCGGAAGAGGACTGCAGCACTTGGCAAACCTCACCATAACATTATCAATCCCCGTAATGGATATGCCCGCGTCTGATGGAGCTTTTCTGAACCTGTCCTTGACCCTGTCCAGAATTCCCCTTTTTTCTTCTTCCTCCTCATCATGCAACAACTGATGCGTCACATGTTTTGCCGACATCTTTCCATAACCTATAAGGGCCAGCAGGTCATCGACCGTGGCCAGAGAATGTTCCTCCAATATGGCGCTGAATTCATTCGCCTTGACCAGCTGGCCGAATTTCAGGAGGTGCCTCTTAAATTCTTTTTCGAGGATATCCCTGCCCAATATGATGCTTTTTTCACGTTCCTCTGTCTTGATCCACTGTTTTATCTTGGATACAGCCCTCGATGTCACCGCATATTTCAACCAGTCTTTGCTTGGATAATGCCCGGCCTGGGTCATAACCTCCACGGTATCGCCGTTTTGAAGCTTGTACTTCAGGGGAACGATGCTTCTGTTCACTTTTGCCCCTATGCATTTATGGCCAACATCGGTATGGACACTGTAAGCAAAATCAATCGGTGTGGCGCCCTTTGGAAAAGATTTTACGTCTCCTCTCGGCGTAAACACGTAAACCTCGTCCGGATAGAGGGCCAGCTTCAGGTTTTTCATAAACTCCCGGGCGTCCTCGTGCTCAGTCTGCCCCTCAAGCAATTCTCTGAGTTTGTCGATCTGATCTTCATCCTTAGCGGGTAAAGTCCGGCCCTCTTTGTACCTCCAATGAGCCGCGATACCCTTGTCCGCCCACTCATCCATCTCTTTCGTTCTTATCTGTATCTCCACCCGTTCCCCGTATGGGCCGATAACCGTCGTGTGCAGGGAGCGGTAATTGTTCGCCTTGGGCATTGCTATATAGTCCTTGAAACGTCCGGGAACGGGCTTCCATAGTGCATGAATGACACTGAGCACCTCGTAGCACTTTCTCTCCTCGTCTGAATCAAGGATTATTCTGAATGCCGTAAGATCATAAACCTCATCAAAATTTATGCGCTGTTCGTGCATCTTCTTGAAAATGCTGTAGAAATGTTTGGATCTTCCTCTGACATCTCCCTTCAAGCCAAAACTGTCTATCTGCCGCTCAATTATGTCCCGGACCTCTTCTGTGTATCGGTCACGCTCTTCTTTGTTTTTGTCTACACGTTCCATCAGTTCATAATATCCATCCGGATGGAGGTATTTCAGCGACAGGTCCTCCAATTCATCCTTTATCCAGTTTATCCCCAGGCGGGCGGCCAGTGGCGCATATACCTCAAGAGTTTCCTGTGCTATGAATCTTTGTCTGTCCGGGGGATGAAAATCGAGCGTGCGCATGTTATGGAGTCTGTCAACCAGTTTTATGAGGAGTATCCGGATATCGGAGGACATCGCCAGTATCATTTTTCTGAAGTTCTCCGCCTGACGCTCCAGCTGGTCTCCAAAGGTTATCTTGCTTATCTTGGTCAAGCCGTCCACGAGAAAGGCCGCCTCTTTACCAAAGGCCTCCTCCACCTGCTCAAGGGTGGCCAGTGTGTCCTCAACGGTGTCATGCAGCAGACCCGTTATCAGCGTGGCGGTGTCAAGTCTCATTTTAACCAGCATCCCCGTCACCTCCAGGGGATGGATAAGATAGGGCTCTCCCGACAGGCGACGCTGTCCCTGATGCACGGATGCGGAAAATATGTAGGCCTTCTCTATCATCTCAAGGTCTTTCTGAGACAGATACTTCTGGCCTTCTTCCAGTATGTCGGTTATTCGTATCATGCTTCGAGTCTCGGGTTACGGATTGTTCTCCAATTTAGTTGGAGAATCCCGACAAGTCGGGATTCAATGGTCTGTTCTCTAAAGCCTTTATCAACACATTTAATCCCGACTTGTCGAGACTTTACTGCTATGTCTTCTTTTAAGCATTTTGGGTTTCGTACCTCAACCCAACCTACAAGTTCAAGGAATTATTGTAAATCAGCGCTATCTTTCTTCTTTCACTCGACCCCTCGAATCCTTGACTCCTTGAACCCTAATTAGCCGCAACTGATTGAGATCTGATCCATTATCGTTTTTGTTATAAAATCCCTGATTGTTTCAAGGGGTATCTTTTCAACCTCTCCGGATTTTCTAAATCTTACTTCCACCTTTCCTTCTGCAAGGCTTTTGGCGCCTACTGTAACCCTGATGGGTATGCCTATCAGGTCGGCATCCTTGAATTTTACGCCCGCCCTTTCATTCCTGTCATCTAAAATGACCTCTATCCCCTCCGCGATAAGACTGTTGTACAGCTCTTCAGCGGCATCGGACAGATCCTCGTCATTTATGTTCACAGGCGTGATTATCACCTGGTATGGCGCAATCGACATGGGCCATATAATCCCGTCTTCATCATGACTCTGCTCTATGCATGCAGCGGCCGTTCTTCCTATGCCGATACCGTAACATCCCATAATCATGTGTTTTTCTTTGCCATCCCTGTCAAGAAAAGTGGCGTTCATAGCCTTGCTGTATTTCACTCCGAGCTTAAACACATGTCCCACTTCGATGCCTCTGACGATCCTGAGTTTTTCTCCGCAGCGCGGGCAGACATCGTCTTCCCTTATAATTCTCAGATCGGCATAATCTTTTATCTCAAAATCTCTTCCGCTGTTGCAGTTCTTTATGTGGTGATCTTCCCTGTTGGCTCCCACAACAAAATTCTTCATGTTCATGAGGGAATAATCCGCGATAATTCGGGATTTGATTCCCATGGGCCCGGCGAATCCCCTGGGAGATCCCGTAACCTCCAGGATGGTATCATCCATGGCGAGTTCGAGCGAGTCGCACTCGAGGTAATTCCTGAGTTTTGCCTCGTTTATATCCTCATCACCCCTTACCAGCACAGCCACGGGTTCGCCATCACACATGAATATCATCGTTTTTACGACATCCCGGGGAGCAACATCCAGGAACGTGCAGACCTCTTCGATGGTTCTCACATCGGGGGTATGCACCTCCTCCGTCGGGGAATATTCCATGGCATGATCATGCCCTGTCTCCTCCTCCGGTCTGGATATCTCCGCTTTCTCAAGATTCGCGGCATAATCGCATGAGGTGCAAGAGACTATCGCGTCCTCACCGGAATCAGCCGTGACCATGAATTCATGGGAAAAACTCCCCCCTATATTGCCGCTGTCCGCCTCTACCGGCCTGAAGCTAAGGCCACACCGCGTGAATATCCTGGTATAGGCATCGAACATCTTCCTGTAGCTTTCCTCCGCGCTCTCCTCAGTGGCGTCGAAACTGTAGGCATCTTTCATGCCGAACTCCCTGCACCTCATGACACCGAATCTCGGCCTTATCTCGTCACGAAATTTCGTCTGAATCTGATAGAGATTCCTGGGAAGCTGGCGGTATGTCTGTATCTCATCGCGCACCAGCGCGGTTATTACCTCTTCATGCGTCGGCCCGATACAGTAATCTCTGTTGTGTCTGTCCCTGACCCTCAACAGTTCTTTTCCATACATGTCCCAGCGTCCCGATTCCACCCAGAGTTCGGCCGGCTGAACTGCAGGCATAAATACTTCCTGTGCACCCGCCCTGTTCATCTCTTCACGCACAATATTTTCTACCTTTCTGATCACACGATAACCCAGGGGCAGATACGTATATATTCCCCCCGTTAGTTTTCTTATCATTCCCGCGCGCAGCATAAGCTGGTGGCTTACGATCTCCGCGTCAGAAGGAGTTTCCTTTGTAGTCGGTAGAAACATCTCTGAATAACGCATCATTCCTCCTCATTGTATATGGTGTCATGTCAACGATATTCTGTCATTTCGAGGGAGTTTTCTACGACTGAGAAATCTTAGATTTCTCTCTGCGGTCGAAATGACATTTCTTGATTGACACAACACTATATTGGTTTCGAGTTACGAGTTACTACTCCTGACTCCTGACTTCAGTCTTCTGGCTTCTGACCTCTGGCTTCTGACCTCTGGCCTCTATCATCGCATCTATCTCATCCATCAGGGCATCGACAAACTCTTCTTCCTTTATCTTTCTTACAACCCTGCCCTTCTTGAAAAGCAGCCCGATATGACGCCCTCCCGCGATGCCGATGTCCGCTTCGGCAGCCTCGCCCGGCCCGTTGACAACACAGCCCATGAGAGCAACCTTAAAGTATTCCTTTACCCCCGCAAGCCTGTCTTCCACCTCCTCGACCAGCTTGAACAGGTCTATTTCGCAGCGTCCGCAGGTGGGACAGGATACGATGTCCGGACCTACCCTCCTGATGCCCAGAGATCTCAGTATCCCGTAAGCCACGCCGACTTCTCCGACAGGATCGCCCGATATTGAAACCCTTATGGTATCGCCTATGCCTTCATTAAGAAGTATCCCGATACCTATGGATGACTTTATCGATGAATTGACAAGGCTCCCCGCTTCGGTGACACCGAGATGCAGTGGATAATCGGTGGCCGCGGAAATCGCGCGATTTGCCTCTATCATGGCAGGAACATCGGATGCCTTCAATGACAGCTTGATGGACCGGAAATCCATATCCTCAAAAAACTCAATATTTCGCAGAGCACTTTCGACAAGCGCGGGCGCTGTCGGAGCGCCATGTCTGGCGAGGATATCCTTTTCGAGGGAACCCGCATTGATCCCTATGCGTATCGACACGTCCCTCTCTTTTGCCTCATGTATAACCTCTCTTATTTTATCTTTCTCTATATTCCCGGGATTTATCCTTATGCAGTCGGCGCCGTTTCTGATGGCGCTTATCGCGAGCCGGTGGTCGAAATGTATGTCCGCAATCAGGGGAATCGTTATTCCCCTCTTGATGTCAGCAAGCGCCTGTGCTGCCTCCATGTCGGGGACAGCTACTCTGACGATCTCGCAGCCCGCATCCGCAAGTCTCCTGATTTGACCGACGGTTGCATTTACATCTCTTGTATCGGTGCAGGTCATTGACTGGACGGAAATGGGGGCATCGCCTCCTATCTTGACCGGCCCGACATAGACATGCCTCGTCTTTTTTCTTTTAATAATTTCGCCCATGATATTCTCAAAAAAGTTTCAGCCCTCAATAACAGGCGTCATATTGGGCAATTGTATAACACGAACACCCCCGAAGGGCAATCAGCGAATGTCGATCATGCCGAAAAGATGTGCCTTTTCAGGGAATTGGATCGAGTTGATTTATCCGGTCTATGAAAATAGACTCAACCCCTAAATTCGATACAGAAAATCAAAACAAGGGGAAAATAATTGGGTCTGCACTTTGGGGGAACTTCAATAGAAAAAAACGCCGCCCATAATTACTATAATCGTGAGTGGCGCATTCCTTGATGTATAGTCCTGCTCAGTCCCTTTTAACGCCCATTTCTTTCAATGATTTTTCCAGATATAAAATCTGATCGAGGTTTTGGGCTAAGAGTATAACGTCAAAAACGCCTGTTTCTGGTAATGCGTCACAGTTAAAAGGGAAAACGGAATTTAATTTATTGCCGTCATAAAGTACCGGGTTAATACGCTCTGTGAGTTCCGGAAATGTGCATGGGGCTGTCTTGATCTTTATGAATTTCCAGTATGGAATGGGGTATGTCAATTTTTCAATGTTGTCTACGACCATGCTCACATAAGTAGAACCATTAAAACGGGCGTTATTCTCAACGGGGAATATACTATCATCCGACACAATATAATCGATACCAGCCACACCCCTATATCCGAATTCAGCCATATTGTTTACAATTTTCATAGATGTCTCGGTGATGTAATTTAAAATGTCCGGAGAAGTTTTTTCTCCTTTGAGGGTACCTACATGTACCATGCCTCTTTCGCATATTTGTTCCCGCATTCCAAGAGTGGTTATTTTCCCATCTCTTCCGATCGCCCATTGATCGGTCGGAGAAGAAGTGACATTCAGAAAAGGCTCAATGATAACCACCTTTTCGCCGCTATCTGCTATTTGTCGATACAATTTAGAAATATCATTGCCTTCTGTTTTGTATAACGACATGCCGGCTTCACCCAGAGTGCCGCGGATAATAACAGTTTTGTATCCTGACAGATAACTGTTAATAATCTCTTTCATTTCAAGGCAATTTTGACTATTTTCAGGGTACATTTCAAATAAATTGCCTCCAACAACAGGTATGTCCAATTGGCGGCATATGGTCCTAAAAGATGCCTTGTCATTATATTTTAATGTTAAAGATTCAGATGCCCCGAAAAGATCGGCACCAAGAGTTTCCGCGGCTTCAGTTTCCATATGCCCTGAAAACCATGGAACGTATACCGGTTTCCTGCCGGTCTTCTGAATGATCTTTTTGATGGGTTCGGGATTATTAACGATAAGTTCCGAGAGGGTCATCTCCCTTGACCGGGTTTTATATTCAACAACATAATCCGAACCAAGGCCATGTGAGCGCAGCCATTTGTGATACTCGATGTCCAGTTTTCCGCGTAAAACCACCAGGTCATCCCGGCAAGCGACAGGGAGCGCTCTGTCACAGTTTGAACTTACAGATGCATCACGTCGCGGGAATTGTGAAAAATTATCTGTCCCGTAAATTATTAACTCTTTGTCATTATTAGATATACATTTCCTGAGTGGTCGATATTTGTTCATATGTTTCCTCGGATTGACTACAAGTATATTGTAATTTTGTTAAACTCTGTTCCAGAGAATCCAACCGTAGATAACTGTCAATACCAGGGTGTAGACCATAAGAACATAAAACCATTTTCCGGAAAATTTAGGCGTTCGTAGAGGTGATAAATTAAAAACCAGAAATACCATCGATAGTGCATAAAGAATTATTGAAAAAACTGTATGATTAATAAAGCCTTCAAACAAAAATACAAAAGCAATAATAATAACGTTATTGTCTAATGCGAGCCCCATGTAGGTTTTATCGTCAATCAGGCCGAAAATGTTGAAATAACTCAATCGTATAACGCTGGCGGCGACAATAAGAAATGCTCCCGGCAGGAACCATGGGCTGAACTTACCATAGCTTAAGAGAAAAATAGCCGGGAATACTCCAAAACTTACAATATCTATCAGTGAATCAAGCTGGCCCCCAAAGGCTCGATGGTGATCTGTTCGTCCCTTAATTTGGCGAGCAACGATTCCGTCAGCCCAGTCAAATACAATAGCCCACAGGACTCCAATTATCGCAGCGGGGAAATTGCCCAAAATAGCAAAGTAAATACCGAGTATTGCACATAGCAAACCTGCAAGGGAACAGATATTGGGAAGATCCCTGGCAAATGAAAGCATGTTTGTCTGATGGGATTGTTTAACCACTATGAACGACGTTTAATAAACAGTTGTGTTTCTTCATCAAACTCAAAATCTTCACCTAAATATCCTTGCTCAAGTTCTGCAAACGCCTTTGGGTTATTTGGACAGGGACATTCTATACCTTCAAACATAATAGTACTTAAGGGAAAAATTATATCTTCCGGTATCCATTTTGGATTTCCTTTTGCATCACGCCCTGCTTTATCGTGATCTAACCTATAAGATTTTTCTTCTTCACTATAAATATAATTGTAAATATCCAGCATGTTCAAAGGCCATTCCTGGCCATAAGCATCAACAATTGTTTCGCCGTCTTTAGGAAAACAACCAAATGCTTTTGTGCTGTACGCCCCGACTTTTGTATACTTATCCGGCAATTTACTATCCAATACTTTTTTTACCTTAACAAACTCTGTGTTTACACAACCCGTATCTATATCATTGTCATGATAAATGAATTGACCATTTCTGTATGCGCCTAACAAGGTTCCGCCCTCTATAAAAAATTCAATACCTGCGTCTTCCAGAATTTCTTTAATTGTTTTAAATAATTCTATTCTTTCACCAATTATTTCTTTATTTTTCTTAATTGTCGCTTCTTTATTACTTGTTGTCACATCACCCCACCAACTTAAATTCTTTTCTTCCATAATGCCCTCTTATCCTATAAACAATTAAATGGCTGTTTGGTTAAACCATACGCTATATGTCTTTTTCATAGTATCTTCAGTTGCCCATGCGACATGAGGGGACAATATCGTTTTGTCACTTTTGAGCAACACATGATCCCTGGTGATTGGTTCTTGTGAAAAAACGTCCGTACAATACTTATATAATCTACCCGACCTTAAAGATTCATATATAGCGTTTTCATCCACAACGTTTCCTCGTGAAATATTAACTATAATTGAATTTTTTTTTAACTTTTCCATATGACTCTCATTGAACATTTGAAACGTATTTTTATTAAGGGGAAGTGCAAAAATTATATAATTACTATTCTCAATCAAATTGGAAAAATCAACAAAAGTCACATTCGGAACATATTGATTTTTATTCATATGTTTTCGTGTTACTAAAACATTCATCCCCCAATTTTCACATAACCTGATTATGCACTTAGCAATATTCCCAAAGCCGACAACCCCAAGAGTTTTACCTTGTAATGAAAAATTTGTATTGATTGCCTGATTCCATTCTCCGTTTTTAATAGATTTATCAAATTGGATTGTGCCCTTACAGGCACATAATAATTGAGCAACCGCAAACTCAGCCACTTCATTACAGTAAATGTCATCAGGTAATTTTTTAACTTCTATGCCGCAATTCACGGCTTCTTTTAAGTCTATTAAAGAATCAATGGATTGATACGAAAAATTTATTAGTTTTATGCGCCCTTTCAATTGTTGCAATAATGATGCGGTGAATGTTGAATTAAACACATCCACCATTAAAACATTAATATTTTTAAGTATCACAACATCTACCAATTCGGCATCAGTGAATGTATCCGTTAAAAATTCACCTTTAATGTAAGACGGATAATATTTTTCAAGGTTCTCTTTACAAACACCAATATATAGTAGGTTCATAATGGCCATTATTTTATTTACTTCCACCCATAATCTTTCTACTTCACATGGTCATGAAAGCTTTGCAAACATCTGCCAAGTCTCTCAGTTATTATATCTATTTCTTCATTGGTAACGACTAAGGAAGGTATAATTTTAACACTGTTAAAATTAACACCACAGGCATAACTTATCACATGCTCTTTTAAACATTGAGACACAAATATTTTTGCTAATTTATCCGACGGCAATTTAGATAATGGATCGACAATATCAAAAGCAATCGCTAACCCCACCCCTCTTAAATTAGCGACATAAGGGCTTTTACTTAAAAAACTTAATTTTTCTAAAAAGACTTTCCCTTTTTCTAATATACCATCAAAAATCTTCTCTTTTTCTACTAATTTCATTAATTGATTAGCTATTCCCAGTCCCAGAGAACTGTTATTAAAAGTAGCTTGAAAAGCCGTCCCTCTAAGGGGTACATTGGCAAAAAAATCAGAACGTGCGATGACGGCACTAACAGGAAAATAACCGCCAGCTATTGATTTTGATAAAAGAACGATATCCGGATTTTTTACTCCATATTGTTGATACACAAAAAAGGAACCTGCCCGTCCAAAACCCACTTGTATTTCATCTATTATTAATTTTACGTCACACCGTTTACAAAGATTGCTTAATTCTAAAAGAAAAGAATCTTTTGGAATGATAAATCCCCCGGCCCCTTGTATCGGTTCAACAATAATTCCGGCAATATCATTTTCCGAGATCAACTTTTCAATCTTTTCCAAACAATCACTGATAGTTACATCATTATGTTTGCCTGGAAACGGAACTGAAAATGTGTAATCCGATATGGGAATACCATATTGTTCTTTTGCTACTAATCGGTCATCTGCTACAGAAGCCGCCGCAGAACTCACGCCATGGAATGAGCCGTCAAACGAGATCATACATTTTTTCCCAGTAGTATGACGACATAACCGAATAGCATCAGAAACAGCCGCAGAACCACCTATATTAAAATAGACTTTATAATTTTCATCTGTGCTTACTTTTTTTGCAAGATATTCACTTAATTCAAGTTTGTCTTTTGAATGAAATGAATGGATTTGATCCACCCTTTCTATTACTTCTTTAACAATTTTCACAATAGGTGGATAACAATGCCCAAAATTTACAGAACTGTAGTTAAGAACCAAATCAAGATAAGGTTCTTCTTCTCCATCAAACCAAACCCACATCCCTTTTGATTTTACAGGCATTAAAAATTTATCATACATTTTTGATTCATCGCAAGGACACGCATAGGTGTCTTTTATAGATGCATAATCTATTTCAGATACAGACATGTTATTATCTACTTTCATATTAAACCTCATTTTAATTCATCCTGCTTGAATAACCCAGACTAAGAGATCTCTGCTTTTTTCGAGTCAATGATATCTGCCAATGCGGCAACTAATTTACGATTTTCTGTTTGGGTACGGCTGGCAATGCGAATATAACGGTCGGAATCCGGTTGGGTTTTGCCCTGGCTGTGTTTTATGTACATGTTGTGTTCAATAAACAATCTCCGTGTGATTTCAGGACCGCTTTGTGCATGATCGGGCATGCGACAGTAAATAAAGTTTGCATCCGGTTTATAGACAGTCATCCCGGGTACAGCACAAAGTTGTTTATAGAGCTTGTCACGGTCAGATCGAACCTGTTTGCAGCTTTCGATAAATTCCTGTTTGTAATCGGGCAAAAGCCGCAGAAACTCTTCTGCAAATCCGTTAATATTCCAGATATGCACGCCCTTTCTTACAGCTTCAGCAAATTGAGAATTTGCGGTCAGCATATAACCGATCCTAAGCCCACAGATACCGTAGGCCTTACTCATGCTTTTAAAAATTGCCACATTCGGGTAACTTGCGATTTCTTGTTCCAGGCTTATTTGATCATGGTTCTCTGCAAAATCTATAAATGATTCGTCAACAATCAGCATGCAATCATGAGTCTCAAGTTTTTTTGCAAGCCGAATGAGATCAGCTTTGGGAACTAACATAGATGTTGGATTGTTAGGCGTTACCACAACAGCTACGTCAGCTTTTACCCTGATCGTTTCCGCAGCAAATTTATCCACATCCAACCGGAAAGATGGAAACTCAAGCGGAAATTCGACTACCTGGCCTGAAGGCGCGGCATTGGCATATTCATTGAAAGAAGGTACTGGAACGATTAACTTACTGGATATGTGACCGGATACTATTTTTATTAATTCAGCAGCTCCGTTACCCACAACAATTCTTTCCGCAGGTTGGTCAATTATTCTGCCAATAAGCCCGGCAAGAGCATTCTGTGCCATCGGCCGGCGGGAAATAAAGATTATAAAGATAGGCATGATCTATAAAATTATGCCGATAGTAACCACCGTGTTGACCGGAGATGAATTCGTATTTTTCAGATTGAGTCTTATAATTATCTTGTGACATTAAAGACTCCAGTTGTTTCCTGGGTGGATGCCACAGAATTGATCAATTGCATGTTTGAAAAAACGGGTTGTGAAGGAGTAACAAATTTCGTGGTCGTATAACTGTCTGATGAAAATAGTTTTTCAGCTCTTGCCAGATCTTCAATAGTATCTATTTCATACCATGGCTTGCCGTCAAAAGAGACAATTTTAAAAGAGAGACTGCCATCAGCAATCATTTCCGCAAATACGGCTTCGTAATAGTCATTTACTTTGCCATCTGAAATGTGCTGGTCTAATCTTTTTACAATACAATGCCACGAAGCAAGTGAAATGCTGTAGATATTGACAGTCTTATATTTGGTCTCACCAGAGGAGTCCGCGTTACCCGCTAGAAATGCTTTAACCTGTTTAGATTGATTGATTGTAACGCATCCTCCATTCATCCAGGATCGCATCTTTGCAACAGCTATTCTGTCAGGATACAGCATGGCATCCAGAAGTGATTCATCAAAAACAAGATCGCTTTCGAGCAGCAGAAATGGCTCATTGATAACTTCACGTGCCATCCAGAGAGAATAGATATTATTGGTCGTCTTGTATAATGGACTGAAAATATAATCGATTTCTATGTCACCTACCCGATTTCCAAGAAAATCCCTGATACTGTTTTCCAAATGTCCCGTAACTACGACCAGACGCTTGAACCCATGCTGATTCAGACTAGAGATTAGCCGTTCAAGTATCGATACGCCATTAACTATTGTCAGGCATTTAGGCTCATTCCGCGTCAAGGGATACAGGCGACTACCTGTTCCGGCTGCAAGGAGTAATGCTGTGGTCACACGTTCTTTATGGTGAGAGCTGTACTTCAAAATAATATCCTTTCCCTGATTATTTAGTGTCAATGAACTACCCCTCAGCAAGCTGCAGGGTATCCATAACCCCAACCGGAAAGTTCGAGCTGCTGACTACTTACGAAGCACGCTTCGGGGAATAAAGCCCTAAAGAGATTTAAAATATAATGATATAGAGAGAAATGATTCCTTTTGAAATAAAAAGGGGAACTCCGGGATCAGATCTAAGAGAGAACCAACTCTCACAAAGATATCATCATACCCGTTTATATGGGCTGCTGCACTACTCCAACGATAATTACCAGATCTTCAAACCATACAGCCCTTACAGACGTCGATTCAATATACCAGGCAGCGGCGAGAAGATAATTCTTGCTCTATCGGGTAAGAGGCGAATCGTTTCCGCCAGAAATGGCCTCGCAAATTTTCTCGAAAATTAATGTGACGAGTATAACGTCGATGCGCTTTACCGATGGCTCGTTGAATACAAGATAGCCATGAAAATTTTCGTCACAAAAAAGCCTCTTGACTACGATTCTCACGTTGAGTGATTTGATGGGATATGTGGCGTACAACAACCCGCATTATTCTTACCATGTTGTTACTATACAAATATTATCTCAGGATGTCAATAAATTAAGTATACTGCCCTCGGAATTCCCCGGAATTCAATTAATAATTTCGCCCATGTTATTCTCAAAAAAAGGTTTCAGCCCTCAATCTCGGGAAATTGAATTGACTTATCAGGCCTGTGAAAATAGAATCAACCCTGGATTCGATGTGGGTGATAAACTTGGGACCTGTGGCGCAACAGAACCAGCATAAGGAGGGTAAGTAATGGAAAGAAGAGTCAGGAATATCGGCATTATCTCAACACGTATAGCTGGTACTGATGGCGTAAGTCTAGAAATCAGGAAGTGGACTGATGTGCTGGAAAGGAATGGCTATTCATGTTTCTTTTTTGCCGGAGAAATTGACCGGGCTGACGATAAAAGTTATCAGGCCGATCTGGCCCATTTCAGAAATCCTGACGTGAAAAAAATCAACGCGCACGGCTTTGGAAAAACAACACGTCCGAAGGAAATTTCTAACCTTACGCGCAGGATAAAAGACAAGCTGAAGGATTCCATTGATGATTTCATCAGGCGCTTTGATATCGATTTGATTATTCCCGAAAATGCCCTCACCATCCCGATGAATATCCCCCTGGGGCTTGCTGTCACGGAATATATCGCAGAAACAAGCATTCCGACGATCGCGCATCATCATGATTTTTACTGGGAGAGAGATCGATTCCTGATTAATTCAGTTGGTGATTATTTGCGTATGGCCTTTCCCCCGAACCTTCCGTCCATTCAACATGTTGTTCTCAATTCCATTGCATCCAAGGCATTGTCCTATCGTGTTGGCGTGTCGAATACCATTGTTCCCAATGTATATAATTATGCCTCTCCGCCAAGGAGAACCCATTCTGAAATATTGAGCAAGTTGAGAAAGGAAGTGGGATTAGAGGATGATGATGTCTTTATCCTTCAGCCTACTCGCGTAGTACCGAGAAAGGCCATAGAACGTTCTGTTGATCTGGTCAGTCAGCTTGACCTGTCTCCTTCATGTCTTGTAGTTTCGCATGCCTCCGGAGATGAGGGGACTGATTATTTTGAAAGAGTACAGGAATATGCCTCTCTTATGAATGTCAGGATAATACCTATAGATAATCTCATAGTTCCAGACCATTATGAAGGTGACTTCCCGGAAAACAAATATACGATCGGAGACATCTATCAGGCTGCAGACCTTGTAACCTATCCTTCAATGTACGAGGGCTTCGGCAATGCATTTCTTGAGGCGATCTATTATAAAACGCCTATTGTGGTGAATCGATATACAATCTTTATTTCTGATATTGAACCGAAAGGCTTTGAACTTCTTCTCCTGAATGGACTTGTCACGAAAGGAACGATCGATAGCGTCAAAACTATTCTTTCAGATGATTCTCAAAGAAAACAAATGACCGATACGAATTACAGAGTAGCCAGAAGGCATTTCTCCTACGAAAGACTTGAAAGGATTCTCTCCGAGATCATTGAAAGGTTTTAGGTGAAATGAAAAAATTAAAGATTGCCCTTCTTCACTATTCGTCTCCACCTGTTGTCGGGGGTGTAGAGGAAGTAATGAAGCAGCAGGCCTTACTGTTGCATCGCCAGGGACATGAAGTTAAGGTTATTTCCGGAAAGGGGGAGTCACTTTCAAGGGAATTTCCCACAACGATAGACCCCATCTTTTCTTCCCTTAACCCCAATGTAGATCTCGCGCTGAAAGAGCTGAAGGCGGGAAGAGCCGATCGTTTCAAGTATGTAGTTGATGTCATATACGAACACCTGAAAAAAGAAATTGATTCGTATGATGTTCTTATTGTCCACAATGTCATGACAATGCCTTACAACCTCCCGCTCACGTACGCTGTTGTGAAACTATCAGAGGACCATCCGATAAAGATAATAAGCTGGAACCACGATTCCATCTATTTTTATCCTGACTGTCCTGATATGTACCGCTCGGATCCGTGGAATATTCTTAAAGAAAAAATTCCTTCCATTCATTATGTCTGTATTTCAAAATTCCGATGTAAGCAATTTCAAGAGCTTTACAAGATTAAAAAAGACCTATTGGTTATTCCCGACGGTATCGATCCTTCAGAATCTTTTCAGCTTGGCCAGGATTCACGGCAAATCATCCATGAACAAAAGCTCTATGAAGTTGATTTCATCATGGTCCAACCCTCCCGCTTGATTCCCCGCAAAAATTTTGAGCTTGGTCTGAATGTAGTTAGCGCCATTAAGAAAAGAGGGGTAAATGTACGCCACATTATCACAGGCGCCTATGACCCACATGAACCCAGAAATACTAAATATTACCGCGAGTTGAAAAAAATGGCTAAGGATTTGAACATCTCTCGTGAAGTGATTTTCATTGCAGAGTATCGCTCAAAGAACGGGGGGGAAATCATTCCAAATCAGTCATTCATTCGAGATTTATACTTTATCGCGGATATTCTATTTATGCCAAGTTCGTCGGAGGGATTCGGTCTCCCGCTTCTTGAGGCCGGGGTCATCAAACTTCCCATAGCCTGCTCAGATATTCCGCCATTCCTGGAAATCGGCGAGAATCATGTATGCACTTTTTCCCTTACCGATGACCCTGACCGGATTGCCGACAGGATATTGCGGTTTCTTTCAACAATCCCAACGCACAACATGTACCAGAATGTTATCAAAAATTATGTCTGGGATTCAATTTATCAGAATCATATGGTACCTTTGTTCCGAAAGGTTATGACAATTCAATAAGTGGCCCTTGAGCTTCGATAATCAGGATACGAAATATGGATGACTTCAATGTATTGATCATAGGTTCCGGCCCGGCCGGTCTCTTTGCGGCCATCTGGCTCGAGCGTCTGGGTATTGACAGGATTGCGATTTTCGACCGGACCCAGTATTCAGCAGGTGGCTTACTGAACGACGGCAAGCTGAATTTTGACTACCGGGTTGGAATTGATCTTGATGAACTCCAGATTGACAAAAAAGAGGCCCAGGACTTGATGCATGAGGTAAAGCAGGTTTTTATCAAATTTTCCCGTTGCCAGCAGGTTACTTTTATTGAAAATAATGAAAAAATCGATGCGTGGAGAAAAATTGCCGGGGAACATAATGTAGAGTTTATCGCCCCCGAGCAGTGGCACTACGGAACTGATAATGGCAGGCAATTCGTTGATTATCTGCGTAATCAGCTTAGTCACACCACCTTTTTTCTCGGTACGGAGGTTATCTCTATTGAAAGGGAGAATGAGAGATTTTGCTTTGTATGCCGTAAAGATCAAAAAAAGGGAAAGTATTTTGGAAAAACCGTTCTCTCTTCCCCGGGGCGTAGTGGCGCATACTGGTTTAGAGACACTTCCCGGAAAATAGGTGTTAATAACAATTTTGGACCCATTGATGTGGGTATTCGTGTGGAACTGAGCAGAAAATCCTATGATCCAATAACCGATGTTGTATACGATCCCAAGTTTATTTTTCATACAAAACGCCACGGTGACAGGGTAAGAACATTCTGTACCAACCCGGGCGGCAGGGTAAGAATTGAAAATTACGACAATTTTAAGCTGATTAACGGGGATGCCCTCTTTGATCGTAAAACAGAAAATACAAATTTCGCGTTGATAAATACGGTCTCCTTGACACAACCCTTTTCTGATACTACTGAATTCGGCCGGATGATTGCCAGACAGTTTTTCCTGCTGGGTGGCGGCAGGCCGATTGTTCAGAGAATTGGAGACTTCCGGGAGGGAAAGAGAAGCTCTCAGTCAACATTTAACAGCAAAACCCGCCATTTCGACCGCTGCAGAGCCACTTATAACGCTGTGCCGGGAGACATTACGCTCGGCCTGCCTGCGCGTATCGTAGATAATCTGTGGGAATCTCTGAAAACTCTTGACAAGATTGTGCCCGGTATTCTTCATCCATCCACTTTATTGTATGCACCCGAGATTAAATTTTTTGATACCCATTTCCCAACTGACCGACATCTCGAAACAAATATTGAAGGTATCTTTGTGGCCGGTGATGGTACAGGGAAAAGTCGTGGAATTGTGGGAGCGGCCGTCTCGGGAATAATCGCCGCTACCGGTATCGCAGGGAAATACTTTTAACGAGGATGTTTTCTTATGAGAATAGGCTTTATCTCCACTTATCCACCGATAGAATGTGGCATTGCCACCTACACACAATATCTGACAGACGCCCTGCGAAACAAGAAAATGGATATCTATGTTGTCTCTCATCGTGGGGGGAGCGGGAAAAATGTATTTACGGCCTTTGACTATGAAGATGGGGATCTTGCCGAAAAGGCATTCTCCATGATGACAAGACTCACACCTGATATCGTACATATTCAACACGAATTCGGCTTATTCGGGAAGCATTATGGTGTTTCAGTAATCCCGTTAATACTCAAGTTCCGGCTTGCGGGAATACCCGTTGTGACTACTCTCCACACGGTCTATGATAAAATCTCTTACGAACACCTCGTGATTATGAACTCCATCATAGAAAATTCAGATGCGGTAATAGTCCATGAAACATATCAGTTGGAGGCATTAAAACGCCATATAAAAGAAAAGAGTTCGCTGGATAAGATCCATGTGGTTCCACATGGATCCAGAGAAATCAAACCGATAGATAATGCGAAGGCGAGACTGGGAATCCACGACAATACGAAGGTGGTGCTCATGCTTGGCTATTTCAGGCCGACCAAGGGATTCGAGAGGATCATAAGATTATGGTCCAGGATAGTTGAGAAACACAAGACAAATGATATCCTGCTCATGGTAGCGGGCAAGACAAGGGGCGTTGAGTATCGGGATGAGCTATAACTAAAAGTTGTGTATGAGATATTGGGTGGTGTATCCTCTGGGCGATTGTTAGCTCAATTGCCCGGCACTTCAAAATAAGAAGAAAGGATACACACACCATGAG